>CAXEZH010000083.1:0-9398 GCA_964000695.1 uncultured Mycolicibacterium sp.
GCAGCGAGATCGACATCGAGGCGCGCACACCCATGTTCTTCAGGTACTCGATGTGGATCGGTGAGACGCTGCGCAGCGTGGCGTAGGTCAGGTCCAGCGGATTACCGGTCACCGCATCGGTCCCCGGGATGAGGGGCGCCGGCGTGTAGTCGACGTCGGAGATGAGCCGGATCCAGTTCTTCTCGTACAGCGCGCGCGCCTGCGCGGGGATGTCGGTGGACGGATAGTGCAGACCCAGGAACGAGTTCAGATCGGCGCGTTTGGACTCGGCGACCACCTCGCCGTTGAAGTCCTCGTCGTAGCGGTACACCATGACGCGGTCGAAGCCGGTCAGGTCGCGCACCGCGCGGGCGGTGGTGTCGTAGAGCTCGGACAGGGTGGAGGCGCGGTTCAGGTCCTCCACCGAGCTGCGCACCGCTTGATAGGTGTTCGGGAACGAGTACGGCCGCTCACCGTGGGCGATCTCGAGTTCCACCAGGAGCAGCCCACCGGGGTCCCGGTGCAGGATCGCGTCGAACTCCTTGGCCACGCCGGCGACGTCGATGTTGCACTCGATCGGGTTGCGTTGACGCAGATCACCGAAGTTCGCGCTCGCGTGCGCGATGATCGCGGCCTGGTCGGCACCGATCAGGCCGGCGAGGTGGTGTCCGAGAACAGCGTCGACGGGGCGGTCGAGCAGTTCGGCGACGTTCGCGCTGACGTGGCGCACCGTGAAGTCATGTTCGTCGACGACCGCGAGCACGCCGCGGGGCTGGATGCTGCCCGGGATGTGGATCGGCTCGCGGGCGCAATTGTCCAGGTCGATCGGCGTGCCGGCCGGAACGAGGTCCTCGACTGACGGTTCCGCGGCACGGCCCGGCTCACGTGTCACCGGACGTCGCCCTCTCGGTGGAGGGCTGATTCACCTGCATACGCATGTGTTCAGTGAGGATCCTTCGCCAGCTCGTCGGACAGATCACGACATTCGCCATGCTAACCAGACGGTCAGACACCGGGCCCCGCTGCTACTATCTGCGTATGAATGCAGATAGTGGAGAAGTGGAAGGGAGGCTGCCCGAAGAACAGGCGGTGCTGATCGTCGAGGTGTTTCGCATGCTCGCCGACCCGACCCGAATCCAGATCCTGTGGGCGCTGGTGTCCAGCGAGCGGTCGGTCAACGACCTCGCCGACCACGTCGGCAAGCCGGCGCCGTCCATCTCGCAGCATCTGGCGAAGCTGCGGATGGCGCGACTGGTCCGCACGCGCCGCGAAGGCACGTCGGTGTTCTACCGACTGGAGAACGACCACGTCCGTCAACTCGTCCTCGATGCGGTGTTCAACGCCGAGCATGCCGGTCCGGGAGTGCCCGGACACCACCAGCAGGACAGAACGGTGAAACCGTTACCGGGTTCGGCGTGAACCCGGTCGATCGAAAGGAATTCAGACATGAGCGAAGGCAACATCGGTACAAGCGACAACCAAGCCCATGACGTCCACACTCACGAACACAGCCACGGCTCGACCAGCCACACCCACGCCCATGTGGCACACGATCATGACCACGTCGAACACGAGCATGGCCACGTTCACGACGGCACCGAGCACAGCCATCGGCATGTGCACGACAGTGGAGTGATCGAGGACCATTCCCACGCGCACGCCTGAGCTGTCACCTCGACGCGCGCCGCCAGGCCCGCCTACTCAGCAGCCGAAGTCCGTTGAGCGCGACGAGGATCGTCGAGCCCTCGTGGCCGGCCACACCCAGTGGCAGCGGCAAGTGGCCGACGAGATCCCACGTGACCAGCACGACGATGATGCCGGCGGCAATGACGAGGTTGGCCACGACCACGCGTCGGGCGCGGCGTGCCAGCGCCACCACCGTGGCGATCGTGGCCAGGTCGTCGCGCACCGTCACCGCATCGGCGGTGTCGAGCGTGAGATCGGCGCCGGAGCGGCCCATCGCCACCGACGTGTGTGCAGCCGCCATGGCCGGGGCGTCGTTGACCCCGTCCCCGGCGACCAGGACGTGATGACCGCGGTCGCGCAA
Organism: uncultured Mycolicibacterium sp.; assembly: GCA_964000695.1. GTDB lineage: Bacteria > Actinomycetota > Actinomycetes > Mycobacteriales > Mycobacteriaceae > Mycobacterium. The sequence continues at coordinate 2,027 of CAXEZH010000083.1, forward strand.
CTCGCCGACGACCTCGACCTTCTGCTCGGGCAACAACTTGGCGCGCACATCGCTGATGCCGACCCGGTTGGCCAGAAGCGTTGCCGCCGTGCGGTTGTCACCGGTGAGCAGTACCGGCGGCGCCGCGGTGAGTTCGGTCATCGCGCGGACGGCCTCGCCGGCTTCGGCGCGGAGGTGATCGCGAATCTGCAGTACCCCGACGGGATGTCCGTCGCGCAGGACGAGCACCGCGGTACCGCCGTCGGTCTCGGTCTGGGTCACCGCGTCGGGACGCAATTCCCCGGGGCTGACGACTTCGACGACACCACCGTCGATCTCGGCCCGGACGCCGCGTCCGGGCAGGGCCCGGAACCCGCGGGCCGACGCGATCCGCAGCCCGCGGGCACGGGCCGCGCCGACCACCGCACGCCCGAGGGGATGCTCGCTTCCACTCTCGGCCGCGGCCGCCAAGGCGAGGATGTCGTCTTCGGTCATGTCGGCGGCGAGGGTGACGACGCCGGTGACCTCCGGGGAGCCGGTGGTCAGGGTGCCCGTCTTGTCCAGTGCGATGAGGTCGGTTCCGGCCAGACGTTCCAGCGCCAGAGCCGATTTGATCAGTACGCCGTGGCGCCCGGCGTTGGCGATGGCCGACAGCATCGGCGGCATCGTGGACAGCACCACCGCGCACGGGGACGCCACGATCATGAACGTCATCGCGCGCAGCAGCGTGGACTGCAGGTCGGCGCCCGCGGCGAGCGGAACGGCGAACAACGCCACCGTTGCGACGACCACCACCACCGAGTAGCGCTGCTCGATCGTGTCGATGAACAACTGGGTCTTGGCCTTGGTCGCCGAGGCCTCGGCGACCATCGCCACGATGCGCGCCACCACGGTCTCCGAGGGATCGCGGGTGGCCCGAATCCGCAGCGCCCCTGACCCGTTGACGGTGCCGGCGAAGGCTTCGTCGCCGACGGTCTTGACTGCGGGCAGGGGTTCGCCGGTGATGGTGGACTGGTCGACCTCCGAGGTGCCCTCGATGACCAGGCCGTCGGCAGAGACGCGCTCACCGGGTCGCACGACGACCACGTCGCCGATCTGAACCTCCCGGGCGGCCACCGTCCGCTCTGTGCCGGACGCATCCAGCACCACCGCCTCCTGCGGCGACAGTTCCAACAGGCCGTTGACCGAGTCCTGGGTGCGTTTGGTCGCCACGTCCTCCAGCGCGCCGGAGGTGGCGAAGATGACGATCAGCAAGGCGCCGTCGAAGACCTGGCCGATGGAGGCCGCCCCGATTGCCGCGAGCACCATCAGCAGGTCGACGTCGAGGGTTTTGTCCCGTAGCGCCAGCAGGCCGTCCCGGGCCGGCGCCCACCCCCCGGCGGCGTAGCACGTCAGATACAGCGCCCACGAAAGCCACTGCGGCCCATCGAGAACCTGGGTCGCGGCACCCGTGACGAACAGACCCACTGACAACGCTGCCCAGCGCACCGAGGGGACCGTCCACGCCGCCGCCACGGCACGTCGTGGTGGCGAGCCGTGGCGGCGGGCGTTCCGGGGGGGCGCCGCAGGCGACCGAACGTCAGTACTCACGTAGACCTATATACATGTAGAACTCTACATATGTAACCCCATTGTCCCGATGCGTGCTTGAATGGTTCGCATGGGACATGGTGTCGAGGGCCGTTCCACGCCCCCTGCCACCCTCGATGCGACCTCGGCGTTGACGGTGGCCGAAACGCTCCAAGCGCTGGCGTCCCCGAAGCGACTGCTGATCCTGACCCGGCTGCGCCACGCGCCCTGCACGGTCACCGAACTGTCCGCCGACGTGGGCATGGAGCAGCCCGCGGTGTCACACCAACTGCGGTTGCTGCGCGCGCTGGGCCTGGTCGCCGGAGACCGCACCGGCCGCAACATCGTCTACCGGCTCTACGACAACCATGTCGCGCAGTTGCTCGACGAGGCGATCTACCACATCGAACACTTGAGGTTGGGCGCGCGCGACACCACCGCGTGAGGCGTCTTGACCAAATCTTGAACAAAGGGCTAGAAGAACCACATCCGGTGTCGACAGGCTCGATGCTGTGATCGACCAACCGAAACCCATCAAGCCCAACACGTTCGTCCTCGTCGCCGCGGCGGCGATCGTGGGCGTCACCCTCGCAGCCTGCGGCAACTCCGGCGACGACCAAGCGGCCCCGGCGTCCCCAAGCGGCGGTTCCACCACGTCGGCTGCTCCCGCGCCGGCAGCCCAGGACGGGCACAACCAGTCCGACGTCATGTTCGCCCAGCACATGATCCCGCACCACCAGCAGGCCATCGAGATGAGCGACATGCTGCTAACCAAGGACGGGATCGACGAGCGGGTGGTGGAGCTGGCGGGCCAGATCAAGGGTGAGCAGGCGCCCGAGATCGAGGAGATGCGCAGCTGGCTGGACCAGTGGGGGATCGCCGAGATGCCGATGGCGGGCACCGACATGCCCGCACATGACATGCCCGGCCACGGCGGCGGTGCGGGAAATGGGATGGGTCCCGACGGCTCGATGATGCCCGGTACGGGGGCGATGCCGATGGAAGGCATGATGTCGGCCGCCGACATGGCCGAGCTGCAGAACGCGCAGGGTGTCGATGCCACCCGCCTCTTCCTGGAGCAGATGATCCGCCACCACGAGGGCGCGATCACGATGGCCCGCACCGAGATCGACAACGGCAGCTATCCCGCCGCGATCGAGCTCTCCGAGCGTATCGAAGTCGACCAGCAGCGCGAGATCGACACGATGAGGCAGATCCTGGCCACCCTCTGACCCGTCACCGGCCGTTGCCGATGCGGTATCCCACCCCGCGCACCGTGATGATGTAGCGGGGCCGGCTGGCGTCCTCGCCGAGTTTTCGGCGCAGATGGCCGATGTGGACGTCGATCAGGTGGTCGTCGCCGAACCACGGGTCGTCGCGGACCATCTCCAGTAGCTGCCGACGGCCCAGCACGACCCCGGGTCGGGCCGACAGCGCATCGAGCAGGTCGAACTCGGTGCGGGTGAGCAGGATCGGGGTGTCGTCGAGGAACACCTCGCGGGCGGCCACGTCGACGGTCAGCGCGCCGATGCTTCGCGTGGCCGGCTGCCCGCCCGGTGCTCCCTGGGCGTGCAGCCGGCGCGGCCGCCGCTGCATGGCCCGGATGCGGGCGACGAGTTCGCGGGGGCTGAACGGTTTGGTCACGTAATCGTCGGCGCCCACCGTCAGACCCAGCACGGTGTCCATCTCGGTGTCGCGTGCGGTGAGCATGACCACGTAGGCGTCGGAGAACGTGCGCAGTTGGCGGCACACCTCCAAGCCGTCGGTGCCGGGCAGTCCGACATCCAGGATGACCACGTCGGGGTCGAAGTCGCGGGCCAGTGCGATCGCCTCGTCACCGTCTGTCGCGACGGCAGCATCGAACTGCTCACGCTGCAGATAGCTGACCACCACCTCGGCCAGCGGCGCCTCGTCGTCGACGACCAGAGCCCGATAACCCGGCGATGCGGTTCCGCGCCTGCTGTCCATCACCACATAGTGCCCGGGTCCACGGTCTCGATGGGTTCGGGGAACTATCGGCGGGGGATACGCGACGATTACAGCGTGAACTGTGACGTGGCTCGGGAGGCGCTGTCGGCTCGCATCGACGGCGAGCGGGAACCGGTGCCCGCTGCGCGGGTCGATGAACACCTCGAGGGGTGCGCCGAATGCCGCGCCTGGCGCGACGGGGTGGCGGCGCAGGCCGCCGCGTTACGCGGCCTGGCCAGTCCGGCCCCGGTCGCCGCCGTCTCGGCCGGGTCCTCCCGCCGGGCGCGCGGACCACTCGCCGGCATCGGCTGGCAGCGGTGCGCGCTGTTGGTCGTCGGACTGGCCCAGAGCGCCGTCGGCGCCGCGCAGGGGGCGGGCCTTCAGCTCGGGCTGCACGCGGGGCCCCACGCCGGCGCTGGCCATCTTCTCAACGAATCCACGGCGTGGACGCTCGCCATCGGTCTGGTGATGGTCGCCGCGGCGCTGCGGCCCGCCCTCGCCGCCGGACTGGCGGCCGTGCTGTCGGCGTTCGCCGTCGTCCTCGCGGGTTATGTCGTCGCCGACGCGCTCGCCGGAGCGGTCACCCCGGAACGGGTGATGAGTCACCTGCCGATCCTGCTCGGGGCGGTGTTCGCGGCGCTGGTCTGGCGGCGTGAGACGTTGTCACCACCCTCGCCCGACCACGCGCAGCGACAACTCGAGATCGACCTGCCGCCGAACGCGTCACACGGCCGGCGCCGGGGGCATCTGTGGCCCACCGACGGCTCGGCGGCTTGACGGCACAGCTCAGAGCATCACCGCGAACATGATCGCCATGCCGGCGGCCATGGTGACCTGTCCGGCGATCCCGAAGAACCAGGTCGTGGGTCTCGCGGGCTCGCCGCGCCGGCTGGCGAAGTACACGTACAGCCAGACCACCGCGGCGACCGCGAAGCCGATGGTGAACACCCAGTTCAGCGCTGTGACGAACGGCGGCGTCGCCGAGTTGGGTGACGCGATGTCCACGTCGGGCATGGCATGGCCTCCGTGATGATGACCGCCGTGGCCCCCGGCGGGGACCGAACCCTCGGCCGGCGCGGGCGCCAGGCCTCCGCTCATCACCGCGTACATCCAGGCCATGGCCAGCATCATCACGCCGTGGTAGGTGTTCGCCAGGCGGTGGCCGGCCTGGGCGAACACGACGACGACGAAGTACCCCGCCGCGAGAAGGAAGAACACCATCGGGCCGGTCGTCGGCAGTGCGGCGCCCTGCGGCCAGGCCATGGCGATCATCGCCACCGCCATCACGATGTGCAGCGCTCCGCTGACGACGTAGGCGACCGTGCGTCGGTGCACCCAGCTCGCGATGGCGAACATGACGGCCGTCGCGACGAACAACGCGGTGACCACCCCACGCAGCAGCAGATCGTCGATCATCGGGCGAACTTCTTCGGCACGAGCGCACACAGCTTCCGTCGAGGGACAAGGGTTCGAGAGCAATGGTCGGCGCACGACCCCGAAAAGTTCCGCCGCGCCGTCATCGCCTACGACCGGCGGTCGTAGACTGGTCGGATCACGTGATGTCGGTGAGAAGGTTCCCAAGCGACGATGCAGACCACTCGAGCGGATAGGCCGGCGACAGCTCGGCAGACGCTGGCGCCGGTGCTGCTGTCGCTCGCAGCAGTGACCGCGGCCCTGCTCTGGTACGCCGCCACCTCGCGCGCCGAGGTCTACGCCGTCACGGGCAACTCGTATCCCGGGACGCTGACCGCGGTCGCCGAGCCGCTCGGCTTCTTCGTCGCATCGCTGCTGGGGGCGCTGTCGATCGGCGGACTGACCTACGTCGTGATCTCGGCGCGCCCCGACACCAGCGGTGTCATCGACGAGCGGTCCTTTCTCGTCCACGTCCTTCTCGAGCGCGCCGCGGCGCTGTGGGCCGTGGCGGCCACCGCCATGATCGTCATCCAGGCGGCCAGTGACGCCGGGGTGCCGATGAGGCAGGTGCTCGCGGGTCCCTTCCTGCTCGACGCGGTGCTGGCCTCCGAGATGGCACGGGCGTGGATCGCGGTCGCGATTGCCGCGGCGGTGGTCGCGATCACCGTCCGGCTCTCGGTCCGGTGGACCGCGCACGCCGTGCTGCTGATCCCCGCGCTGATCGGCGTTGTCGCGGTCCCCGTCAACGGCAACGCGGCCCAGGGTCCCGACCATGACTACGCCACCAGCGCGGCGATCGTGTTCGCCGCGGCGTTGGCGGTGCTCGCCGGCCTGTGGCTGGTGTCCGCACTGACGCGGCCGGAGGAGGCGGCGCTGCGGCGGGTCGTGGTCGTCCGAACAGCGCTCGGGGCCGTGGTGCTCGGCTACGGTGCCGCGCTGCTGGGGGTGCTGCTGGGCCCCGCCGGTCCGATGGGGTCGGCGTACGGCCGGGTCGGTACGGCGGCGGCGCTGCTGCTGATGCTGATGTGGGCCCTCGACGTCGTCGCGGTGTCGCGGCGGGGTCCGTCCGGGCTGTCCCGGGTGGCCGGTGTGTTCGGTGCCGCGGGCGCCCTGGCCGTGATGGCCCTGGTGGCGGTGATGGCGACCCAGCCCGCCGCGCGGTTCCTCACCCACGACTTCACCACGTGGGACATCTTCCTCGGATACGAGCTGCCCGCCCCTCCGAGTGTGGGCACCCTGCTGACCGTCTGGCGGTTCGACACGTTCCTCGGCGTCGGCGCGCTCGTGCTCGCCGCGCTGTACACGCTGGGTTACGTGCGGCTGCGCCGGCGCGGTGACGGATGGCCGGTCGGCCGGCTGATCGCCTGGTGGGCCGGGTGCCTGGTGCTGCTGGTCGTCAGCAGTTCCGGGGTCAAGGCCTACGGGTCGGCGATGTTCAGCGTGCACATGGCCGAGCACATGACGCTGAACATGTTCGTCCCGGTGCTGCTGGTGCTCGGTGGCCCGGTCACGCTGGCACTGAGGGCCCTGCCCGCCCACCGACCCGACCAGCCGCCCGGGCCTCGGGAATGGCTGTTGTGGCTGGTGCACTCGAAGTTCACCTCGTTCCTGGCCCATCCGATCACCGCGTTCGTGTTGTTCGTCGGCTCGCTGTATGCGGTGTATTTCACGCCGTTGTTCGACGCATTCGTCCGGTACCACTGGGGCCACGAGTTCATGAGCCTGCATTTCCTGCTCGTCGGCTACCTGTTCTTCTGGGGGATCATCGGTATCGACCCGGGACCCCGGAAGCTGCCCTTCCTCGGGCGGCTGGGACTGCTGTTCGCGGTCATGCCTTTTCACGCGTTCTTCGGCATTGCCACGATGACGATGACCGAGATCATCGGCGGGCAGTTCTACCGGTCGGTGGACCTGCCGTGGCTGGCCAGCCTGGCCGACGACCAGAACGTCGGCGGCGCCATCGCCTGGGGATCCAGCGAGCTACCGGTCATCATCGTCGTGGTGGCGCTGGTGGTGCAGTGGGCCCGCCAGGACCGCCGCGCGGCAACGCGGTCTGACCGCCACGCCGATTCGTCCTACGCTGACGATGAACTCGAGGCATACAACGCGATGCTGCGGGAACTCGCCCGGCAGCGTCAGTAACCGCACGACAGGCCGGGAACCATTGCCGGCTGCCCGACGACCATGACAGCGAGGGCCGGCATCGTCCGTCGGCCGGAGGGAGATGGTCAGTGCCGAGACCACGGTCCGAGAGACGCCGGCCCGAACCGGTGGAGCGGATGCTGCGGAACCTCGAGCGCCGCGTGTTGGACGACGTCTGGCTGGATCGGCTTCGCTCGACCGCGATCGGTGTGCTCGCCCCGGTGCTCGCTGCGACGGCGACGGTGTGGTGGATCGACCTGTTCGTCGCCCCGCCGGCAGGGATGTCGCTGATCGTTCCCAC
>CAXEZH010000084.1:0-8756 GCA_964000695.1 uncultured Mycolicibacterium sp.
CATGCCGCCCGCCGACGAACTGGCGCACCTGCGGGCCGAAATCCGCGCGCTGCGCGCGCGCGAAGCGGAACTGCGCGACGGGTTCCTTTCCGGTCGCCTCGATCCCTGCGGGATCGAGGCCCGCGTGCTGGTCACCGACCGGATGACTCCGCTGAGGATCGGCGACCGAGTCGTGCACCACGTCGGGCTGCCGTACCACTGGGGACGCAACGGCATGAGCACCGGTGACGCGGCGAACGAATTGTCCTCGGTGGTGCTGGATCCCAACTCACACATCCAGGAGGTCAAGGCCTTCACCGTCGACATCCAGCCCGGGCGCCGGCCTCGCGGTGCCGCCGCCGATGCGCTGGTCGCGCAGTACCAGCAACGCGCGGGCGTCACCGACAAGACCGGCACGGAGGTATGAGCAATGGACATCAGGGACATGTTGAGCAGCGACGACCCGCCCCACGGCGGGGGCTATGCCGACCAGCAGCCCCGAATGGGGTTCTTCACCGACACCACCGTGTGCATCGGGTGCAAAGCCTGTGAGGTGGCCTGCAAGGAGTGGAACCACGTCCCCGACGACGGGCTGAACTTCACCGGGATGTCCTACGACAACACCGGCGGTCTCGGCGCCGACACGTGGCGGCATGTGGCGTTCATCGAGCAGCGTAAATCGGTTGGTGCACAAGCAGGTACCGCCGAGGTCGTCGACATCGGCATGCCCGGTTTCGACAAGCCCGGTGACGGGGACGGTGAGCGCACCGAGTTCCGCTGGTTGATGTCGTCGGATGTGTGCAAGCACTGCACGCATGCCGCGTGCCTGGACGTCTGCCCCACCGGGGCGCTGTTCCGCACCGAGTTCGACACCGTGGTGGTGCAGGAGGACATCTGCAACGGCTGCGGCTACTGCGTGCCGGCCTGCCCGTACGGGGTGATCGACCAGCGCAAGGACGACGGCCGGGTGTGGAAGTGCACGCTGTGCTACGACCGCATCGGCGACGGCATGGAGCCCGCCTGCGCGCAGGCCTGCCCCACCGACTCCATCCAGTTCGGCGAGCTGGACGAACTGCGTGCGCGCGCCGAACGCCGCGTCGAGCAGCTGCACGACGCCGGCATCGCCGACGCCCGGCTCTACGGTGAGGATCCCGGCGACGGCGTCGGCGGAACCGGAGCCTTCTTCCTGCTGCTGGACAAACCCGAGGTGTACGGCCTGCCACCCGATCCCGTCGTGACCACCCGTGACCTGCCGGCGATGTGGCGCAACGTCGGCGTCGCCGCGGTAGGCATGTTCGCGGGCCTGGCCGCGACGTTCCTGGGAGGACGGCGATGACCCAGCCGGACCGCCAGACCGGGATTCCGCAGGATCCGGCGGCACCGCCCGAACGCACCGCCGTCACCGGCGACGAGCGGCGGCTGCCCCGTCGTAAACGCCGCGGCGAGAAGAAGATGGTGCCCGACGCGCACTTCGAGTCCTATTACGGCAAGCCGGTGCTGAACAAACCCACCTGGGAGGCCCGCGACATCGCCGGGTACCTGTTCCTGGGCGGCCTGGCGGGCGGCTCGGCGGTGCTGGCGGCGGGCGCAGAGCTGACCGGTCGCGCCACGATGGCCCGCTCCACCAAGATCACTTCACTGCTGGCCATCCTGGGTTCGCTGGTCGCCCTCATCCACGATCTGGGCCGGCCCGAGCGGTTCGTCCGGATGCTGCGGGTGTTCAAGCCCAGTTCGCCGATGAGTGTGGGGTCGTGGATCCTGGCGGTGTTCGGGCCGCTGGCCGGTCTGGCCGCCGCCACCGACGTGACCGGATGGTTCCCGCGGTTGGGCAGGGCCGCGACCGTCGGCGCCGGGATGGTCGGCCCCGCCGTCGCGTCCTACACCGCCGCGCTGATGTCGGACACCGCTGTGCCGTCCTGGCACGACGGCCACCGTCAGATGCCGTACCTGTTCGTCGGTTCTGCCGCCGCGGCCGCCGGTGGGATGGCGATGATCACCGCGCCGGTGCACGAAACCGGTCCCGCCCGCCGTGCGGTGATCCTCGGAGCGGCAACGGAACTGGTCGCCAACGAGGTGATGACCCGGCAGATGGGGCTGTCCGCCGAGCCGATGCACCAGGGCAAGGCGGGCCGCTACCTCAGCGCCGCGAAGGCGTTGACCGTCGGTGGGGCGCTGCTCGCCGGGGTGGCCGGGCACCGGTCGCGGACGGCGGCTGCGCTGGGCGGCGCGGCGGCCGTGGCCGGTTCGGCGTTGACCCGGTTCGGCATCTTCCACGCCGGGGTGGCCTCGGCCGAAGACCCCAAGTACACCGTCGTGCCGCAGCGGCGGCGCCTCGACGAGCGCGCGGGCGCGACAACGGGGGTGTGAGTTTGGCGGCCTGAGCTCAGGCGGCCTTGGCGCGACGCGCGCCCATCACCTCGAGGTAGTGCTCGAGGAGCTGGTCGCACACCGCCGGCCAGGTCCGGCCGAGCACACTGCGCCGCGCGGCCACCGAGTACCGGGGCCGCTCACTGAGCAGATGATCCACGGCCTGCGGCAGGCTGGACTCGAAACCGTTGACCGGCAACAACATTCCCGTATGCATGGGGGCGACGAGGTCGCGGGGACCACCCGCATCCGGGGCGATCACCGGCAGTCCGGAGGCCATCGCCTCCTGCACCGCCTGGCAGAACGTCTCGTGCTCACCGGGATGGACGAAGACGTCCATGCTGGCGTAGGCGGTCGCGAGTTCGGCGCCGTAGAGCGCACCGGTGAACACCGCCGACGGCATCAGTGTCTGCAGCTTGGCCCGGTCCACACCGTCACCGACGACGACCACCTGGACGTCGTCACGGCCGGCCAGCCCGGCCAGGCGCTCCACGTGCTTCTCGGGGGCGAGGCGCCCGACGAACCCGACGACCGGTCTGCCGTCGGGCGACCAGTGCCGGTGCAACTGCTCGTCGCGGGCCGACGGCGCGAAGCCGGTGATGTCGACACCGCGGCCCCACTTGTGTACCCGGGGGATGCGATGGGCGGCGAGGTTCTCCATCGCCGACGTGGACGGGGCCAGCGTGCGGTCGGCCTTGCTGTGCAGGCGCCGGGTCCACGCCCACGAGGCCCGCGACAGCATGCCGATGCCGTAGCTCTCGGCGAATCCGGCCACATCGGTCTGGAACACCGCCACGGTCGGGATGCCGAGATAGCGGGCGGCATGCACACCGCCCCACCCGAGCAGCGCCGGCGACGCGAGGTGCACGACATCGGGTTCGAAGCCGCGCAGCACACCGACCATGCGCGGCCGGGGTACACCGAGCGGCAGCGACGTGACCTTGGGGAACATCTTCGACGGCACCCGGTGCACCCGCACCCCGTCGTGCACCCGGTCGGCGGCGGGTTCGCCGCGCGGAGTGTCCGGAGCGATGACGAGGACCTCGTGGCCGGTGCGGCGCAGATGCTCGATCACCCGAAGCACGGAATTGGTGACACCGTTGACGTTCGGGAGGAACGATTCCGCGACGATGGCAACGCGCACACCCGAACGGTGACATCACCACCTGTCCCAGAGGTTGCCGACAGGGGTATGTCACACGAATTGCCGACGATTCTGCTCGGCGCGCAGCAACGTCGTGGGTCGGCGCAGCCGGATACCCTCACTCCATGCGCACTTCCACCGCAGCGCTGCTGGTCAGCCTCGTCGGACTGCTGGCTGCCGTCGGTTGCAGCAGAGAACTCCCCGGTGTCGCGCGGCCCGATCTCACCCCGACACCGCTGGCGGTCACCGAGGACGGAACGGGAATCGTGGCCGGATTCGACGACGCGCCCGCCCACATCGAGATCTTCACCGAACCGCAGTGCACCCACTGTCGCGACCTGCAACTGGACTTCGGCGACCGGCTCGCGTACCACATCACGGTCGGTGACCTGCAGGTCACGTACCGACCGTTGACGTTCCTCGATGCCGGCGACGCCGGCTATTCGGCCACGGTCGCCAACGCGATGTTCTCGGCCGCCGGTCCCGTCGGGCCGTCCGGCGACAGCGGCCGTTCGCCAGCCGACGGAACCCAGTTCCAGCGTTTCGTCGAGGAGCTCTATCTCAACCAGGACCCCGGCGGCGCCCCCTTCAGCGGCGACGAACTGCGCGACATGGCCGTCTCCGCCGGTATGCCCGAGGCCGTGGCCGACCAGCTGGCGCGTGACCAGTCCGCAGTTGACATCGCCGAGATGAACGACACCAACTTCGTCTACCTCGTCGACGTCGACCCGGTGCAGACCGGCACCCCGACCGTCTACGACCTCGAAAGCCAGGAGAAGGTCGACATCCACGCCGACGACTGGCTGGCCGAACTCGTGCACTCCTGAGTCACACGGTGCTCGTGCGCCGGTCGATCCGGCGTTCCACCAGCGTCGTCACCCCCAGCGCGGCGCCGGCGACGAGCCAGCCGACCACCGCGATCGACCCGGCGGGGATGATCGCCAGCGAGGCGTTGCGGTCCCGGACCCGGACCAGGTCGGGGTCGTTGACGTCGTACTCGACGTAGATCCGCATCCCGTCGTCGAGCTGCGACGGGTACAGCACCCCCAGTTCGGGGCGGTAGGTGACGCGGTCGGGGGTGACGAACTCGATCGTCGAGCGGCGATCGCCGGCGTCCAGCACGGTGGCCTCGGCCACCCCCATGTTGCGTTCGATCTGGCGGTCGTTACGCCAGGCGCCCAGCACCAAGAGCACCGACTGCAGCGTCACCAGGCACGCCACCACCACGATGCCGATGCGGATGCGGCGCAGCATGCGCCCGGGCCGGGTTTCCCCCGGCGCGCCGTGCAGGTGCGGACGAACCACATCCCACACCGGCCGCAGCCGCTCGAGCAGCTCTTTCACAGACTGGCCTTGATCGCGGCGTGCAGGGCGCGCAGCGAGGACCGGTCGGCCTTCACCTCCAGCACCCGCATGCCGTCCTGCGGCTCGTCGAGCGCTCCGGCCAACTCGCCGATCTCGATCTGGCGGCTGTCGACGTGGTAGGCGCGGCACAGTGCGCCCACGTCGACGTCGTGGGGGGTGCCGAAGATCCGCGACGAGACGTCGGAGAAACGCGGGTCACCCTGCTCGAGCAGCTCGAAGATGCCGCCGCCGTTGTCGTTGGACACCACGATGGTCAGGGCGCGCGGCGTGGGTTCCGTCGGCCCGATCAGCAGGCCCGAGCTGTCGTGCACGAAGGTCAGGTCGCCGAGCAGCGCGACCGTGCGGCCACCGTGGGCCGCCTCGTAGGCCAGCGCCGCGCCGATCGCCGTGGACACGGTGCCGTCGATGCCGGCCACCCCGCGGTTGGATCGCACCCGCACCTCCGGTGTCGTCAACCCGACCAGCGCGAGGTCGCGAACGGGGTTCGAGGCCCCCAGCACCAGCTGATCGCCGGGGCGCACGGCGCCGGCCACCGCCGCCGCGACGTGCAGGCCGGTCGTGAGCGGATGCTCGGCCAACTGTCCGCGGACCGCGTCGACGGCGTGCCGGTTGACCTCCGCGCAGCGGCGCAGCCAGTCCGGCGACGGTTCCCCCGAGGTGATCGCGCGGGTGCCGGTGGCCTGCGAGTTCCCCGACACGTCCGGCCACCGGGGTCCGGTGGTCAGCGCGAACACCGGAACCGAGGGGTCGGCCAGCAGCGTCGACACCGGCCGGTGCAGGGTGGGCCGGCCGGCCATGATGACCTGCTTGGGGCGCAGCAGCCGCAGCGCCAGCGGGTGCAGCGGGTTCTGTGCGCGCGGGGCCGTGGGTTCGGCGACGGTGGGCAGGTGAGCCAGGTTCGGGTGTGCGCCGGCGCCGTGGCCCGCGATGACGACGGTGTCGGGGCCGAGGTCGATGTCGAGCGGCTGGTCGAAGCTGACCGGCGGGGTATAGGTCCATGCGCGGCCGTGCGGGCGGCCGGCGGGCGCATAAGGGCCGTCCGGGCTGGCGTCGGGCACCAGCGGTTCGCGCAGCGGGATGTCGAACTGCACCGGCCCGGCGTTGGCGGTGCGGGATCCGGTGGCGGCCACCAGCACCCGACAGGTCGCCGAGCGCCACTGCGCGTTGAGGGAATCCATGTCCTCGGCGTGCTCGGCCAGGCCGAGGCTGATGTTGGCGCGCACCTGGTTGCCGAAGTAGCCGAGCTGCTCGAAGGTCTGGTTGGCGCCGGTGCCGAGCAGTTCGTAGGGCCGGTTGGCGCTGAGCACGACCAGCGGAACCCGCGCGTAGTTGGCCTCCACGACGGCCGGGCCCAGGTTGGCCACCGCGGTACCCGAGGTCATCGCCACACACACCGGGGCCTGATTCGCCCCGCCACCCTGGGCCAGGCCGATCGCCAGGAAGCCCGCCGTGCGTTCGTCGATGCGCACGTGCAACCGCAGGCGCCCGGCGCGGTCGGCGTCGTGCAGGGCGAAAGCCAGCGGCGCATTGCGCGACCCGGGGCACAACACGACGTCGCGGACGCCGCCGCGGATCAGTTCGTCGACGACTACGCGGGCCTGTGTCGTCGAAGGGTTCACCACTACAGGGTATCGGCGAAGAATTCGAGGATCGCGGTGTTGACGACCTGAGGCTTCTCGATGAACCCGAGGTGGCCGGCGTCGGAGATCTCCAGGAATCTGCCGTTGGGCAGCGCGTTGGCGACCTCACGCCCCAGGTGGGCGGGCAGCACGATGTCGTCGGCGAACCCGATCACCAGCGCCGGGGTCGTGACGTTCTGATAGGCGGGCAGCCGACTGCTCTGTGGCGCGATCGACAGCTGGGTGTGCATTCCCGGAGTGGGCTTCTGCGGCCACATGGTGAACATGTCGATCCAGTCCCGCACCGCGTTGTCGTCGTTCAGCGTCTTCGGCGAAAAGCTTTCCAGCAGGCGCAGTTTCGCCTCGAACTCGACGGGCAGCTGTACACCGGAGCGGGCCATGGCCAACTCGCCGGACCGGAAGAACTCGCGGGCGCGGTCGTGGCGGCCCCGGGTGGCCATCAGGACCGCCGAGTGGACCAGTTCCGGTCGGGCGACCATCAGCTCCTGGGCGATGTAGGAGCCCATCGACACCCCGACCAGACGCACCGGCGCCAGCCCGAGTTGCTCGATCAGCGCGACGGTGTCGGCGACCATCGTCTCGGTGGTGAACCCGTCGGCGTTCTCGGTGGCACCGATGCCGCGGTTGTCGAACGTCACACACCGGTAACCGGCGCGGGTGAACACCGGAACCTGATGCAGGTGCCAGGTGCGCCCGGCCCCGCCGCGCCCTGCGATGAACAGGACCGCCGGGCCGGAGCCACGGTCGTCGTAGGCCAAATTCACGCCACCGACGCTACGTCGATCCCCGTTGAGACTGCATCCAGGGTGGGAAAATGCGAGAGAAGTGCGCGCTCAGCGCAGTATGAACGATCAGCGACGGGCCCGGCGCACGCGGGCCAGCGCGGCGTCCCACAGCAGCCCCGTCGAGGCCGCCAGCGAGGCGGGGGTCGCCAACTGGCGGCCCATCATCGCGGTGGCGGTCGCCTTGGTGGCCGCCGAGGCCTTCGACATGTGCCCGGAATCGAACGGCGGCTGCGGGTCGTACTCCATCGACAGCTGGATGGCCTTGGCCTTCGCCTCACCGGCGATCCGCCCGGCCAGCCACAGCCCGAGGTCGATGCCCGCCGACACCCCGGCCGCGGTGACGATCCGGCCGCCGGCGTCGACGATGCGCTCGTCACCCACCGGCTCCACCCCGAACGTGCGCAGCATCGGAAGCGCCGCCCAGTGCGACGTCGCCCGTTTGCCCTCGAGCAGCCCGGCCGCGGCCAGGATCACCGATCCGGAGCACACCGATGTCGTCCACTGCGTGCTCTGGTGCACCCGCCGCACCCAATCGAGGACCTTCTCGTCACGGGCGTGCTGCAGCGTCGAGAAACCGCCCGGCACCAACACCAGATCCGGGATCTGTGTTTCGTCGAACGAGTGGGTGGCGCCGACCACCAGCACGCCGGAATCGGCGGCGACGGGACCGGGTTCGTGCCAGACGAACCTGACCTCGGCATCGGGCAGGTAATGCAGGCTCTCGTACGGTCCGATGAAGTCCAGGGCGGTGAATCCGGGGTAGAGCATGATCGCGATCTGCATGGGTTCTCCTTGTCAGGCAAATGTCTTGCGGTACTGGTCAGGGGACACACCGAGGCGACGAACGAAGTTGCGCCGCAACGTCTCCGCAGAGCCGAAGCCGCACCGGGTGGCGATGACGGTCACCGGGTCGTCGGTCTCACAGAGTTGCCGGCGCGCCGCCTCGGTGCGGATCCGCTCGACGTAGGCGCCGGGCGCCTCGCCGACCTCGTCGGTGAAGACGCGGGTGAAATGGCGCGGACTCATGGCTGCCCGCCGGGCGAGCTCGGAAACACTGTGCGTGCCACCGGGTTCAGCCTCGATGGTGTCCTGGACGTCGCGGATGGGGCGGCGCCGGGCCCGCGGCATCCACACCGGGGCCGCGAACTGGGTCTGCCCGCCGGGGCGACGCAGGGGCAGCACCAGATAGCGGGCCACCGTCTGGGCGGCCTCGGTGCCGTGATCGTCCTCGACGAGCGCCAACGCCAGGTCGATGCCCGCGGTGACGCCCGCGGCGGTCCACACCTTCGACGAGCTGCGGACGAAGATCGGATCGGGATCGACGGTGACGGCGGGGAATTCGGCTGCCAGCTGGTCGGCGAACGCCCAGTGCGTGGTCGCCACGCAGCCGTCGAGCAGGCCGGCCTCGGCGGCCAGCACTGCCCCGGTGCAGACGCTGACCACCCGCCGGGCCCGGGCGGACACCGCCACGATCCA
>CAXEZH010000085.1:0-16239 GCA_964000695.1 uncultured Mycolicibacterium sp.
CAGGAAAAGAAATCCGACGAGGAAGCCGCGTAGCGGCGTTCCGCCCACCCCAAGCCACGAAGTAGAAACAAGGAAGGACCAACCATGGCCAAGCTGTCCACCGACGAATTGCTCGACGCTTTCAAAGAGCTGACCCTGCTCGAGCTGTCCGAGTTCGTCAAGAAGTTCGAGGAGACCTTCGAGGTCACCGCTGCGGCTCCGGTCGCCGTCGCTGCCGCCCCGGGTGCCGCCGGTGGAGGCGCCGCCGCTGAGGCCGCCGAGGAGCAGTCCGAGTTCGACGTCATCCTCGAAGGTGCCGGCGACAAGAAGATCGGCGTCATCAAGGTCGTCCGTGAGATCGTGTCCGGCCTGGGCCTCAAGGAGGCCAAGGATCTGGTCGACGGCGCCCCCAAGCCGCTGCTCGAGAAGGTCACTAAGGAGGCCGCCGACGACGCCAAGGCCAAGCTCGAGGCTGCCGGCGCGTCGGTCACCGTCAAGTAGTTTCCGGGGTCACCCGTCCCACCGGCGCCCGGCGTCGGTGCGGAGAACATGAACTGTGGGGTCGGTCTGGCAAACAGGCCGGCCCCACAGTCGTCCCCACGGCATGTCCGAGGCAGCGGTGTTCGCCGACCAAGTGTTCTCGGATGGGCCGGTAGGTTACAGTGACTCAAGCCACAGGCGGGGAGCGTGTGGTCGTAGTCCGGTATTGGCGAGAGGATTTTGCGTGGGCATTGGCATTCAGATCGAAGGCCTGACCAAGTCCTTCGGACCCCAGCGAATCTGGGAGGACGTCACCTTCGACCTCCCCGCGGGCGAAGTGAGCGTGCTGCTCGGGCCGTCCGGTACCGGTAAGTCGGTGTTCCTGAAATCACTGATCGGTCTGCTGCGTCCCGAGCGCGGAAAGATCATCGTCGACGGCACGAACATCATCGAATGCTCCGCGAAAGAGCTCTACGAGATCCGCACGCTGTTCGGGGTGATGTTCCAGGACGGCGCGCTGTTCGGCTCGATGAGCCTGTACGACAACACCGCTTTCCCGTTGCGCGAGCACACCAAGAAGAAGGAAAGCGAAATCCGTCAGGTCGTGATGGAGAAGCTGGACCTCGTCGGTCTGGCCGGGGACGAGAACAAGTTCCCGGGCGAGATCTCCGGCGGTATGCGCAAGCGTGCCGGCCTGGCGCGGTCGCTGGTGCTCGATCCGCAGATCATCCTCTGCGACGAGCCGGACTCCGGTCTGGACCCGGTGCGTACCGCTTACCTGTCGCAGCTGCTGATCGACATCAACGCCCAGATCGACGCGACGATCCTGATCGTGACGCACAACATCAACATCGCGCGCACAGTGCCCGACAACATGGGCATGCTGTTCCGCAAGAAGCTCGTCATGTTCGGTCCCCGCGAAGTGCTGCTGACCAGCGACGAGCCCGTCGTCAAGCAGTTCCTCAACGGTCGTCGTCTCGGCCCCATCGGTATGTCCGAGGAGAAGGACGAAGGCACGATGGCCGAAGAACAGGCCATGGCCGACGCCGGTCACCACGACGGTGGCGTCGAGGAGATCGAGGGCGTGCCGCCGCAGATCCAGGCCACGCCGGGCATGCCCGAGCGTAAGGCCGTCGGGCGGCGTCAGGCTCGGGTCCGCGAGATCATGCACACGCTGCCGCCCGCGGCCCAGGAAGCCATTCGGGAAGATCTCGAGGGCACCAACCAGTACCCGGTGCACGAATACAGCGACGACTCGACCCAGCAGCATGCTGCGGACGACGCCCCGACCGGCCGCATCCCGGTCGCCGGCGAACGCTGAGCTCCTAGTTCCACGTCCCGACGGGCGCCGCGTGACACACGCGGCGCCCGTCGGCGTCTCTGCTGCGCGCGACTGTCGGTGACCGGTGGAGCGCGCAGCGCCTGCACTGGATGTGGCTCCACACATCCCCCGGCGCAGCTGCCGTCCGAAGACCTACCGCTGGGCCCGGCAACGCCTCGTCGCTGACGCGGGGGGTGCTGCGGCGCCGTGCCGCTCGGGTGACTGCGGTGGCTCGAACAGCGGTTTCGCCCAATCCTGACCGGTCTCCAATTGCGCACCCCACTGCGATTACAGCAACGCGGCAAATATTGTCGAGGGAATTATCGCCAACGTGTGTGGCGATTGGGTCCATAGTTGCTGTTTTGCACAAGGGTGACGTGATGCCGCGAGGGTGATGGCAGCCGAGTGTGCCCACCGGTCGCAATCGAGTTCAAAAAGACGGGCAGGAACAGCGTGATTGCAAGTTTCTTCCCAATTCGTCAATTTTCCGGCACGGCGCTCTTGCGGGTTGCTCTGCTCGGCTATACAGTTTGCCAGAATTGTCCGTCCGGGTCGCAGATGTTGATATCGGCTACCTGCGTTGCGACGGTCCGCGACTTTTGACAGGAGAAAGATGGTCGACCGCTATCGGGTCTGGCTGGGAGCGGGCTTTCTGGCGGGGGGAATGTCGGCGGCGATGCTGACCGGTGCGGGCGTCGCGACCGCCGACGACGGCGCCTCGGCGGGATCGGAGTCACAGCCGGCGTCGGGGACGAAGGACTCCGGTGAGTCAGACCAGGACGCATCGGGGCCCGGCAAGGCCGCTTCGTCGACCGGCGCGGACAAGCCCGGCAAGCACCGCAAGGACGACGACGACGCCGATGCGGTGTCGGTGCCGGACGGCGACGATGACGTGTCCGTCGACGATGGCGACGGCAGCGACGTCAGCGACGGCAGCGACGGCAGCGAGGTCAGCGACCTCGGCGACGTCGAAGACCAGGACGACGAGGACGCCGACGACCTCGAGCAGGAGATCACCGACGACGGTGACGGCGAGGTGGGCGAGGACAGCCCCGGCGAGGATGTCGAGGCGTCCCCGCCTCAGCCGTCACCCTCCGGCGAATCGGAGGACCCAGCCGACGACTCTGCCGACGCTGCAGAGAGCCCGGACGACGAGACCGCGGAACCGGACATCGCCGAGCCGTCCGCAGCCGTGCCTGACACCGCGGCGGGTGACCTTCCGGTCGAGCAGGCCGACGCTCCCGACGCCGCACCGCCGGCTGCCGAGCCGTCGTCGTTCGTGACGAGTGTCGAGACCGACCTCGGGGCGACCGACGCCGCGGTCGTCATGCGCGCGGCCGCCGTGCAGGCGCCGTGGCTGCAGGCCGTGCAGGGCGTCGCCGAGATGCTCGACGACATCGGCACCGCCGTCTACAACTTCTACACCGGCGCAATGCAGTTCCTCGCCGGCCCGGTGCGGGCGCCGCTGGGCAGCAACGTGCGGGTCGAGAGTTCGACACTGCAGATCGGTGACGTCGAGGTGCCCGCCGACTGGTACTTCCCCGACACCGACAAGCCCGCAGGCATCATCTATCTGCAGCACGGCTTCATGGCCACGGCGTCGTTCTACAGCGCCACTGCGGCCTACCTGGCAGAAAAGACGCTGAGCATCGTCGTGGCACCGACCTTGACGTGGAACATCTTCGACATCGACGGTTATCCGCTGATGCTGTCCCGGACGCACCGGGCGGTCGCGGACCTGTTCACCGGTGACCGAGCGGCGCTGAACGCCAGCGCGCAAGCGGCCGGATACCACAAGACCCTGCCGAGCCGGTTGGTCCTGGCCGGTCACTCCGCAGGTGGCGGGCTCGCCGTAGGGGTGGCCGGGTACCTGGCCGATCGGGACGCCACCGGCGACCTCGCCGGAGTGGTCATGCTCGACGGCGTCGGGTTCGGCGACCATCTCAGCTCGGACCTGGCCAAGATCCCGCGTGACATCCCGGTCTACAACCTCGCCGGCGAACCGTACGGCTGGAACGACTTCGGGGGCGCCAGCACCGACCTCGCCGAGGCGCGTCCCGGAGAGTTCACCGGTGTTCTGGTCAACGGAGGACTGCACGCCGACGCGATGCAGAGCAGCAGTCCGATGATCCAGTTCGCGTCCTACCTCGCGACCGGCTTCTCGAAGCCGTGGAATGTCGCGGCCGGCGAGATGCTGTCCGCAGGATGGATCAGCGACATGCTCTACGGCACCCACACGGCCCGTCTGTACGGCGCGCCGGGCTCGATGCTCAACATCTTCACCGGCTGGTGGATGCCGTCGGTGGCGCAGGTCTACCCCGTCGTGCACCAGTACGTCGGGCCGCTGGACGTGCTCTTCACGTGTCTGTTGAACCCGGGGACCGTGCAGTGCACCTACGTCACGCCCGGCTACACCCGCCGTGCGTCGAAGGCGACCAGCCGGGTGGCGTGATTCGGCGCAAACTCCGGCGACCGGTCCGCCGGCCGGGATAGGTTCTGCTGGATTTGCTGACGGGAGCTGCGATGTTCGACCGGTGGTCGGTGGTGGTGGGGGCCGGCGTCGTCGCCGCCGGTATGTCGGCGGCGATGCTGGGCGGTGCCGGACTCGCGCTGGCGGGGCCGGATGGGGCAGCCGGTGGGGGCGCCGACGCCGCGCAAACGCAGCCGGGCGCGCGCCCGGACTCCGAGGACAAGGACGGCGACACCGAGACGTCCGCATCCTCCGACGGCGCGGATCCGTCCGCCGGGGACATCGCGGACACCCCCGCCGAAGACGATCTCGCCGCCGATCTCGCCGATCTCGACGAGGCCGATGATCTCGACGAGGCCGATGAGGCCGAGGCAACTCCTGCTGAAGACAACGCCGTTGACGATGCGGACGCCGTCAGCAATGCGGACGCCGGCGACGCTGACGAGCCGTCGGCAGCGGTCGACGACGACAGTGCCCCGGGGCGTGCGACCGAGCCGGAAGGCTCCGCCGAGCCGGAGCGCGACGCGGCGCAGAGCGCACCGAGGGAGCCGGTCGGACACCCCACCGGCGACCCCATCGTGTCTGTCGACGACACCGCCAAAACGGCCGACACCGACACCGACAGCGGCTCCGACACGGCGTCGCTCTCGGGGGAGGTCGCCGTCGTCGGCGCAGCAGGGACGGCCGAGGCCGCGGCAGATCGCGCGCCCGTCGCGTCGCTGCGATCCGTGCCGGCCTCGACGCAACTGGCGCTGACGTCGACGACGGCCGGTGCCGACGACGCGACCAGTCACGCCGCCCCACCCGCCCGGCAGACCCTGCTCAGCCTGCTGGGCACCATCGTGTTCAACGTCTACGGCGGGTTGATCAGGGTGTTCGGTGGGCCCCCGCAGCTGCCCCGCGACAGCACCGTGACGGTGCGCAGCTCGACACTGGAGATCGATTGCGGCGAGGGCTACGAGGTGCCCGCCGACTGGTACGTGCCGGCGGGCCCGACCCCGCAGCGGCTGGTCTACCTGCAGCACGGCTTCCTGGCTGCCGGACCGTTCTACAGCTACACCGCGGCTCGGCTGGCCGAGTCGACCAACAGCATCGTCGTCACCACGTCGCTGACGTCGAACTTCCTGGCTTGCGACGGCTGTTGGCTGGGCGGTTCGCCGATGCACCGCGCCGTCGCCGACCTGTTCGCCGACGGCAACACTGCGCTGGCCGAGAGCGCCCTGGCCGCCGGCTACAGCGCCACGCTGCTCGACGGCGTCGAGCAGATCGCACTGACCGGGCACTCGCTGGGCGGCGGGCTGGTCGCGGGCACGGCGGGCTACATGGTCGGCAACGGCAGCGTCGACCGGCTCGCCGGAGTCGTCATGCTCGACGGGGTGGGCTTCGGCTCCGTGGTTCCGGACGCGCTGGACGCGCTGCCCGATGACGTGCCGATCTACAACCTGGCCGGCCGGTCCTACTTCTGGAACATCAGCGGAGCGGCGAACACGGCGCTCAGCGACGCCCGCCCCGGTGAGTTCGTCGGGGTCCGACTGGTCGACGGTCTGCACTCGGACACCATGCTGGGCGGCAACCCGCTGGTCCAGTTTGCGCTCTACCTGGTCACGGGGTTCTCGCGAGAACAGAACATCGACGCCTCCGAGATCCTGAACGCAGCCTGGCTCAACGACATGTTCACCGGTCAGGCCACCGCGCCCTACTACGGCGACCCCGGTGAGCTGTTGCAGATCGACACCCCGAGGGGGACCGCGACCGCCTATGTGACCCCGGGCCCGGCGGAGCGATTGAGTCTGATCGACCATCTGTTCACCTTCGGCGCGACCATCCTGTTCGGCATCGACTTCGCGACCTGTGCCGACGACCCGGCAGAAAACGTCTCATTTTCTGGGCCGGACACGCTCCTATCTCTTGACGGAAGGACGAAACCGGGCCAATCTATTGCCCAGCATGTTTGCACGGGTTGAGATGGCCAGCCAGCGCCTGACCGCCCTCGCGTGGGCTTGTTGAGGAATACGCCGTCCTGCGGTACTGTTGGACGTTGCGCTGGCTGCATCCTGCCCACCCTCCATCACCGCGCTGATCACGTGGACCACGCCTGAGCCGAAACACCACGCTCAGTGATCTGGTCGCGTGCCGTGCGTCGGGGGTTCTCGGGCTTGACGGGCCAGCCGAACCGACGCAGATATCGCGGCGCATAGGGATCCGGCTTGCCGGTCCCCCGAATGGTCGCATGAGGTGCTGGAAGGATGCATCTTGGCAGGGTCCCGCCAGATCAGTTCAGAAGTAGCTACCGATTACTCCGTTCCCGGAGCACCTAACCGAATTTCTTTCGCCAAACTCCGTGAGCCGTTGAAGGTTCCCGGGCTGCTGGACGTCCAAACGGAGTCTTTCGAGTGGCTGGTCGGCTCCGACGACTGGTTCCAGCGCGCCGTCGACCGCGGTGACGTGGAACCGCGCGGCGGTCTGCAGGAGGTTCTCGAAGAGCTTTCGCCGATCGAGGATTTCTCGGGCTCGATGTCCCTGTCGTTCTCCGATCCGCGCTTCGACGAGGTCAAGGCGCCGGTCGACGAGTGCAAAGACAAGGACATGACGTACGCGGCCCCGCTGTTCGTCACGGCCGAGTTCATCAACAACAACACCGGTGAGATCAAGAGCCAGACGGTCTTCATGGGTGACTTCCCGATGATGACCGAGAAGGGCACCTTCATCATCAACGGCACCGAGCGTGTCGTCGTGTCGCAGCTCGTCCGGTCGCCCGGTGTCTACTTCGACGAGAGCATCGACAAGTCCACCGAGAAGCTGCTGCACAGCGTCAAGGTGATCCCCGGCCGCGGCGCGTGGCTGGAGTTCGACGTCGACAAGCGCGACACCGTCGGCGTGCGCATCGACCGCAAGCGCCGCCAGCCGGTCACCGTGCTGCTCAAGGCGTTGGGCTGGACCAACGAGCAGATCGCCGAGCGTTTCGGGTTCTCCGAGATCATGATGTCCACGCTGGAGAAGGACAACACGGCCGGCACCGATGAGGCGCTGCTCGACATCTACCGCAAGCTGCGCCCGGGCGAGCCGCCGACCAAGGAGTCGGCGCAGACGCTGCTGGAGAATCTGTTCTTCAAGGAGAAGCGCTACGACCTGGCCCGGGTGGGTCGCTACAAGGTCAACAAGAAGCTGGGGCTGCACTCCGGTGAGCCGATCACCAGCTCCACGCTGACCGAAGAGGACATCGTCGCCACCATCGAGTACCTGGTGCGGCTGCACGCCGGCGACACCACGATGACGGTGCCCGGTGGAGTCGAGGTGCCCGTCGAGGTCGATGACATCGACCACTTCGGCAACCGTCGTCTGCGCACCGTCGGTGAGCTGATCCAGAACCAGATCCGGGTCGGCCTGTCGCGTATGGAGCGCGTCGTGCGCGAGCGCATGACCACCCAGGACGTCGAGGCGATCACGCCGCAGACCCTGATCAACATCCGGCCCGTCGTGGCGGCGATCAAGGAGTTCTTCGGTACCAGCCAGCTGTCGCAGTTCATGGACCAGAACAACCCGCTGTCGGGTCTGACCCACAAGCGCCGCCTGTCGGCGCTGGGCCCCGGCGGTCTGTCCCGTGAGCGCGCCGGCCTCGAGGTCCGCGACGTGCACCCCAGCCACTACGGCCGGATGTGCCCGATCGAGACCCCGGAGGGCCCGAACATCGGCCTGATCGGCTCGCTGTCGGTGTACGCCCGGGTCAACCCGTTCGGGTTCATCGAGACGCCGTACCGCAAGGTCGTCGACGGTGTCGTCACCGACGACATCGTCTACCTGACCGCCGACGAGGAGGACCGCCACGTCGTGGCGCAGGCCAACTCGCCGCTGGATCCGGAGTCGCAGCGCTTCACCGAGGACCGCGTCCTGGTCCGCCGCAAGGGCGGCGAGGTCGAGTACGTCTCCTCGGCCGAGGTGGACTACATGGACGTCTCGCCGCGCCAGATGGTGTCGGTCGCGACGGCGATGATTCCGTTCCTCGAACACGACGACGCCAACCGCGCCCTGATGGGTGCCAACATGCAGCGCCAGGCCGTTCCGCTGGTGCGCAGCGAGGCCCCGCTGGTCGGTACCGGGATGGAGTTGCGCGCCGCGATCGACGCCGGCGACGTCGTCGTCGCCGACAAGGCCGGTGTGATCGAGGAGGTCAGTGCCGACTACGTCACCGTGATGGCCGATGACGGCACCCGGCACACCTACCGGATGCGCAAGTTCGCCCGCTCCAACCACGGCACGTGCGCCAACCAGCGTCCGATCGTGGACGCCGGTCAGCGGGTCGAGGCGGGTCAGGTCATCGCCGACGGGCCGTGCACCGAGAACGGTGAGATGGCGCTGGGCAAGAACCTGCTCGTCGCGATCATGCCGTGGGAGGGCCACAACTACGAGGACGCGATCATCCTCAGCAACCGTCTGGTCGAAGAGGACGTGCTCACCTCGATCCACATCGAGGAACACGAGATCGACGCCCGCGACACCAAGCTGGGCGCCGAGGAGATCACCCGGGACATCCCGAACGTCTCCGATGAGGTGCTGGCCGACCTCGACGAGCGCGGCATCGTCCGCATCGGCGCCGAGGTCCGCGACGGCGACATCCTGGTCGGCAAGGTCACCCCGAAGGGCGAGACCGAGCTGACCCCGGAGGAGCGGCTGCTCCGCGCGATCTTCGGTGAGAAGGCGCGCGAGGTCCGTGACACGTCGCTGAAGGTGCCCCACGGTGAGTCCGGCAAGGTCATCGGCATCCGCGTGTTCTCCCGTGAGGACGACGACGAGCTGCCCGCCGGCGTCAACGAGTTGGTGCGCGTCTACGTCGCGCAGAAGCG
This sequence comes from uncultured Mycolicibacterium sp., assembly GCA_964000695.1. Lineage (GTDB taxonomy): Bacteria > Actinomycetota > Actinomycetes > Mycobacteriales > Mycobacteriaceae > Mycobacterium. The sequence continues at coordinate 9,092 of CAXEZH010000085.1, forward strand.
CAAGATCTCCGACGGCGACAAGCTGGCCGGACGCCACGGCAACAAGGGCGTCATCGGCAAGATCCTGCCCGTCGAGGACATGCCGTTCATGCCCGACGGCACCCCGGTGGACATCATCCTGAACACCCACGGTGTGCCGCGTCGTATGAACATCGGCCAGATCCTGGAAACCCACCTCGGGTGGGTCGCCAAGGCCGGATGGAACATCCAGGTGGCAGACGGCGGGGCGGGCGCAGTGCCCGACTGGGCGTCGAACCTGCCGGAGGACCTGCTGTCGGCGCCGTCCGACAGCATCGTCGCCACCCCGGTGTTCGACGGTGCCCGCGAGAACGAGCTGTCGGGTCTGCTCGGCTCGACGCTGCCCAACCGCGACGGCGAGACGATGGTCAACTCCGACGGCAAGGCGGTGCTGTTCGACGGCCGCAGCGGGGAGCCGTTCCCGTACCCGGTGACGGTCGGCTACATGTACATCCTCAAGCTGCACCACCTGGTGGACGACAAGATCCACGCCCGCTCGACCGGTCCGTACTCGATGATCACCCAGCAGCCGCTGGGCGGTAAGGCGCAGTTCGGTGGTCAGCGGTTCGGCGAGATGGAGTGCTGGGCCATGCAGGCCTACGGCGCGGCCTACACGCTGCAGGAGCTGTTGACCATCAAGTCCGACGACACCGTCGGCCGGGTCAAGGTGTACGAGGCGATCGTCAAGGGCGAGAACATCCCCGAGCCGGGCATCCCCGAGTCGTTCAAGGTGCTGCTCAAGGAGCTGCAGTCGCTGTGCCTCAACGTCGAGGTGTTGTCCTCGGACGGCGCCGCGATCGAGATGCGTGACGGTGACGACGAGGACCTGGAGCGCGCTGCGGCCAACCTCGGCATCAACCTGTCCCGCAACGAGTCCGCGTCGGTTGAGGATCTCGCCTGATCCTCGAGCTCGCTCAAGTAGTGATTGTTTTCTAATCCCGAAAGGGGAAAGGGAGTTACGTGTTAGACGTCAACTTCTTCGATGAACTCCGAATCGGTCTGGCGACCGCGGACGACATCCGTAACTGGTCCTACGGCGAGGTCAAGAAGCCGGAGACCATCAACTACCGCACGCTCAAGCCGGAGAAGGACGGGCTGTTCTGCGAGAAGATCTTCGGACCGACTCGCGACTGGGAGTGCTACTGCGGCAAGTACAAGCGCGTCCGCTTCAAGGGCATCATCTGTGAGCGCTGCGGCGTCGAGGTGACCCGTGCCAAGGTGCGTCGTGAGCGGATGGGCCACATCGAGCTGGCCGCGCCGGTCACCCACATCTGGTACTTCAAGGGTGTCCCGTCGCGGCTCGGGTATCTGCTCGACCTCGCGCCCAAGGATCTCGAGAAGATCATCTACTTCGCGGCCTACGTCATCACCGCGGTCGACGACGAGATGCGGCACAACGAACTGTCCACCCTCGAGGCCGAGATGGCCGTGGAGCGCAAGGCCGTCGAGGACCAGCGTGACGCCGACCTCGAGGCGCGGGCGCAGAAGCTCGAGGCCGACATGAAGGAGCTCGAGGACGAGGGCGCCAAGTCCGACGTCAAGCGCAAGGTGCGGGACGGCGGCGAGCGCGAGATGCGTCAGCTGCGTGACCGGGCCCAGCGTGAGCTGGACCGGCTCGAGGAGATCTGGACGACGTTCACCAAGCTGGCTCCCAAGCAGCTGATCGTCGACGAGCTGCTCTACCGCGAGCTGCAGGACCGCTACGGCGAGTACTTCGAGGGCGCCATGGGTGCCGAGTCGATCAAGAAGCTCATCGAGAACTTCGACATCGCGGCCGAGGCGGACAACCTGCGCGAGGTCATCCGCAGCGGCAAGGGGCAGAAGAAGCTGCGTGCGCTCAAGCGGCTGAAGGTCGTCGCGGCCTTCCAGACCAACAGCAACTCGCCGATGGGCATGGTGCTCGACGCGGTTCCGGTGATCCCGCCGGAGCTGCGGCCGATGGTTCAGCTCGACGGTGGCCGCTTCGCCACGTCCGACCTGAACGACCTGTACCGCCGCGTCATCAACCGCAACAACCGGTTGAAGCGACTGATCGACCTCGGCGCGCCCGAGATCATCGTCAACAACGAGAAGCGCATGCTCCAGGAGTCGGTGGATGCGCTGTTCGACAACGGCCGCCGCGGCCGCCCGGTCACCGGACCGGGCAACCGTCCGCTGAAGTCGCTGTCGGATCTGCTCAAGGGCAAGCAGGGCCGGTTCCGCCAGAACCTGCTCGGTAAGCGCGTCGACTACTCCGGCCGTTCGGTCATCGTGGTCGGCCCGCAGCTCAAGCTGCACCAGTGTGGTCTGCCCAAGCTGATGGCGCTCGAGCTGTTCAAGCCGTTCGTGATGAAGCGCCTGGTCGACCTGAACCACGCGCAGAACATCAAGAGCGCCAAGCGCATGGTCGAGCGGCAGCGCCCGCAGGTGTGGGACGTTCTCGAAGAGGTCATCGCCGAACATCCGGTGCTGCTCAACCGTGCCCCCACGCTGCACCGCCTGGGTATCCAGGCCTTCGAGCCGCAGCTGGTCGAGGGCAAGGCCATCCAGCTGCACCCGCTGGTCTGTGAGGCGTTCAACGCCGACTTCGACGGCGACCAGATGGCCGTGCACCTGCCGCTGAGCGCGGAGGCGCAGGCCGAGGCCCGCATCCTGATGCTGTCCTCGAACAACATCCTGTCGCCGGCGTCGGGTCGGCCGCTGGCCATGCCCCGTCTGGACATGGTGACCGGTCTGTACTACCTGACCACCGAGATCGACGGTGACCTCGGCGAGTACACCGCTGCCGCCAAGGATCAGCCGGAGACCGGTGTGTTCAGCTCGCCGGCCGAGGCCATCATGGCGATGGACCGCGGTGCGCTGAGTGTGCGCGCCAAGATCCGGGTGCGGCTGACGCAGCTGCGTCCGCCCGCCGAGGTCGAGGCCGAGCTGTTCCCCGACGGCTGGAACCCGGGCGATGCCTGGACCGCGGACACCACGCTGGGCCGGGTGCTGTTCAACGAGCTGTTGCCGCCGACGTACGCGTTCGTCAACGAGCAGATGCACAAGAAGGTGCAGGCCCGGATCATCAACGATCTGGCCGAGCGCTTTCCGATGATCGTCGTCGCGCAGACCGTCGACAAGCTCAAGGACGCCGGCTTCTTCTGGGCGACTCGCTCCGGTGTGACGGTCTCGATGGCCGACGTGCTGGTTCCGCCGCAGAAGCAGGAGATCCTCGACCGGTACGAGACCGAGGCCGACGGCATCGAGAAGAAGTACCAGCGCGGCGCGCTCAACCACGACGAGCGCAACGAGGCCCTGGTCAAGATCTGGCAGGACGCCACCGAAGAGGTCGGTGAGGCGCTGCGCGCCCACTACCCGAAGGACAACCCGATCATCACGATCGTGGATTCGGGCGCTACGGGTAACTTCACCCAGACGCGGACCCTGGCCGGCATGAAGGGTCTGGTGACCAACCCGAAGGGTGAGTTCATCCCGCGCCCGATCAAGTCTTCGTTCCGTGAGGGCCTGACGGTGCTGGAGTACTTCATCAACACCCACGGCGCCCGTAAGGGTCTGGCGGACACCGCGCTGCGTACGGCCGACTCGGGTTACCTGACCCGTCGTCTGGTCGACGTGTCGCAGGACGTCATCGTCCGCGAGACCGACTGCGAGACCGAGCGCGGCATCAACGTCACGCTGGCCGAGCGGGCCGACGACGGCACTCTGGTGCGCGATCAGCACATCGAGACGTCGGCGTACGCCCGCACGCTGGCCACCGACGCCGTCGACACCGACGGCAACGTGGTCGTCGAGCGTGGGCACGACCTGGGCGATCCGGCCATCGAGGCGTTGCTGGCTGCCGGCATCACCGAGGTCAAGGTCCGCTCCGTGCTGACCTGTGCCACCGGCACCGGCGTGTGCGCGATGTGCTACGGCCGTTCGATGGCGACCGGCAAGCTGGTCGACATCGGCGAGGCCGTCGGCATCGTGGCCGCGCAGTCCATCGGTGAGCCCGGCACGCAGCTGACGATGCGTACCTTCCACCAGGGTGGTGTGACCGGCGGCGCCGACATCGTCGGTGGTCTGCCGCGTGTGCAGGAGCTGTTCGAGGCTCGCGTTCCGCGCAACCGGGCCCCGATCGCCGACGTCTCCGGACGGGTGCAGCTGGAGGAGAGCGAGAAGTTCTACAAGATCACCATCGTTCCCGACGACGGGGGCGAGGAGGTCGTGTACGACAAGCTCTCCCGCCGTCAGCGCCTGAAGGTGTTCAAGCACGAGGACGGCTCCGAGCGTCTGCTGACCGACGGCGATCACGTCGAGGTGGGCCAGCAGCTGCTGGAGGGTTCGGCCGATCCGCACGAGGTGCTGCGCGTCCAGGGTCCCCGCGAGGTGCAGATCCACCTCGTCAAGGAGGTCCAGGAGGTCTACCGGGCCCAGGGTGTGTCGATCCACGACAAGCACATCGAGGTCATCGTCCGGCAGATGCTGCGTCGCGTGACGATCATCGATTCGGGTGCGACGGAGTTCCTGCCCGGCTCGCTGACCGAGCGCGCCGAGTTCGAGTCGGAGAACCGCCGGGTCGTCGCCGAGGGCGGCGAGCCCGCGGCCGGCCGTCCGGTGCTGATGGGTATCACGAAGGCGTCGCTGGCCACCGATTCGTGGCTGTCGGCGGCGTCGTTCCAGGAGACCACGCGCGTGCTGACCGATGCGGCGATCAACTGCCGCAGCGACAAGCTGCAGGGTCTGAAGGAGAACGTGATTATCGGCAAGCTGATCCCGGCGGGTACTGGCATCAACCGGTACCGCAACATCCAGGTGCAGCCGACCGAAGAGGCCCGTGCCGCGGCGTACACGATCCCGTCCTACGAGGATCAGTACTACAGCCCGGACTTCGGCCAGGCCACCGGCGCTGCGGTGCCGCTGGACGACTACGGCTATTCGGACTACCGGTAGTCAGTCTCGGAAAAGCCCCCGCCTCTTCGGAGGTGGGGGCTTTTTCGTTCGTACCGGGCGCAGTGTCGGGCTGACAGCACCGTCGAGCCGATATTTGCATGGAAACGCTCTCAGCCCGACGTTGTGATCGGTCTCGGCGCGCTGTGCTCGCCGGTGAAGGTGTCGTGACCGACACCTAGACTCGGGGCCGTGTTGATCGGATCCCATGTCCATGGTGATGACCCCCTGGCGGCGGCGCAGTCAGACGGGGCCGATGTGGTGCAGTTCTTCCTCGGTAACCCGCAGAGCTGGAAGAAGCCGCCGCCCCGCGAGGATGCCGACGTGCTGAAGGCGTCGCCGATTCCGATCTACGTACACGCCCCCTACCTGATCAATGTGGCTTCGGCCAACAATCGGGTGCGGATTCCGTCCCGCAAGATTCTGCAGGACACCTGCAATGCCGCCGCGGCGGTCAACGCCACCGCCGTGATCGTGCACGGGGGTCACGCGGACGACAACGACATGGATGCCGGCTTCGAGCGCTGGGTCAAGGCACTGGACTACCTCGAAACCGACGTGCCCGTCTACCTGGAGAACACGGCAGGCGGAGATCACGCCATGGCCCGGCACTTCGACACCATTGCCAGACTGTGGGACCACATCGGCGACAAGGGCATCGGGTTCTGCCTGGACACCTGCCACGCCTGGGCTGCGGGTGAAGCGCTGATCGATGCCGTCGAGCGGATCCAGTCGATCACCGGACGCATCGACCTGGTCCACTGCAACGACTCGCGGGATGCGGCGGGGTCGGGGGCCGACCGGCACGCCAATTTCGGTACCGGCCAGATCGACCCCCAACTGCTTGTCGCGGTCGTCGAAGCCGCGGACGCGCCGGTCATCTGTGAAACCGCCGACGAGGGGCGCAAGGAGGACATCGCCTTCCTGCGTGACAACGTTCGCTGACCCGTCTGATGGTCACGCCCAGGTCCCAGAACGACCGTTGAACGGCGGGTAGCGGCGCGGTTAATTATTCTGACGCGGGGAATGCCCTCCGTTCCCGAGTCGGAAGGCAGCCGTGTCCGTTTCTGATCAGTCGCCGAAAGAGCCGGCGTCGGACCAGGCATCCCCGAACGGTGTCGGTCGTGGCCGATGGTTGCGCGTCGCCCGGTGGGTGGCCATCGCGGTGTGGGCGACCGTCATCGTGTGGCGCACCGTCACCGACGGCTTCGCCTTCAACCGCGAACTACTGCTGCTCTACATCTGCACCGGTCTGGTGGCGGCGAGCATCGGGCAGGGTCGCCGCGTGCTCTACGTGGTGCGGGACTGGCTGCCGTTCGCGGTGGTCCTGCTGGCCTACGACCTGAGTAGGGGAGCAGCCTCCGTCGTGGGCCGTCCGACCCTGTGGCAATGGCAGGCCGACGTGGATCGGTGGATGTTCTTCGGCGTGATGCCGACCGTATGGCTGCAGGAACGTCTGAAGCTGCCGCACCCGCCGTGGTGGGAAGTGGTCATCAGCAGCGTCTACATGTCGTTCTTCATCCTGCCGTACGTGATCGCCGGTGCCCTGTGGCTGCGCAACCGCGACGAGTGGAAGGCCTTCGTCCGGCTGTTCGTGACGCTGTCGTTCACGGCGTTGGTCATCTACGCGTTGGTGCCGGCGGCGCCCCCGTGGGCGGCGGCGCGCTGCACCGCCGCAGATGTCGACGGCGGTCCGTCGGGGCCGCGCTGCATGTTCCGCTCGGCCCGCGGCGTAGAGGACGGGGGTCTGCTCGGCGCGATGCAGGTATCCCAGGACGGCGCGAACAGCTGGATCGAGCGCATCGTCGGGCGGGGCTGGGGCAAGCTGAACCTGCATTCGGCCAGTGCGCTGATCGATCAGGGGCAAGCCAGCGTCAATCTGGTGGCGGCGATCCCGTCGCTGCATGCCGGGCTGTCGGCAGCCATCGCGGTGTTCCTGTGGAACCGCGTGCAGCGCCGCTGGCGACCGGTGCTGGTGGCCTATCCGTTGACCATGGCGTTCACGCTGGTCTACACCGCTGAGCATTACGTCGTCGACATCCTGCTGGGTTGGGTGCTGGCTGCGGTCGTGCTCACCGCGCTGGCCCGCTGGGACGCGATGCGCGCGGCGCGGCGCATCCGGCGCGACGCTGTCCCGTCGGGTGAGCCGGCCACGCTAGAGCTGCGTGAGATAGACCTTGCGCAGAGTCTCGTGCACCGTCCACACCGTCTGCGTCGCC
>CAXEZH010000086.1:0-11281 GCA_964000695.1 uncultured Mycolicibacterium sp.
CCGTCCACACCGATCTGGCGTGGACGTACCACACGCCGTTGCCGGCGGTTGCCCCGATCGCGAACATGGTCGCGTTCTACAACGAGAAGGTCGACATCACGTTGGACGGGGTGGCCCTGCCGCGACCGCAGACACACTTCAGCTGACCGAACGGCATAAACGCGCCGACGAGCGGGTACCCCACATACATGCGAGGCGCCGCGTGGTGGGTGCCGACCACGGTGGTCGTGGTCGCCGCTTCCGCGTGCTCTACGCCTCCCAGTGCTCTGGGCACTCATACCGCTGAAGTTCGAATCGGCGACGGAACAGCTGAGCGTTTTCCCGTCGTCTGCAATCAATACCAGTGGCAGTGGATCATCGAGACGCCCGAGTCGGACCCAGGCTTCACCGCAATCGTCAACACCGGCGAAACCGTCACCGCCGAGCTGGTGCATCTGCGCGACGTGGACGGGTTCTCCGGCACGTTCGGCCGCGACGTCGTCGGCGACGGCACAGCGCGCGTCGACAACGGCGTCTTCCACATCTCCGGCACCGCGTTCGGCGGTACCGAAGACGACCCGGCGGCGATGCTCGACCGCGATTTCAGCATCCGCACCGATTGCTGAGGAAGCACTCAGGCTCCGGCCAGCGCCAGCACCTCGTCGAAACCGGCGCGCAGACAGTCATAGAAGAGGTCGGCGTCGGGGATCGCTCCGGTGTCGACGTCGATGCCCAGCGCACAGGTATCGACATAGGTGAGCAGCGTGACGTTGACCGCCGACCCGATTGTCGGACCGAACGCATATTGCATCGTGACCGCAGCGCCGCCGAGAGACACCGGCACCGGGATTCCCGGTACGTCACTGGCGAGAAAGTCGACGTGACGCAGAATCGACCCGATGTACCAGCGGGGCATCAGGTTCAACGCTCCGGCGATCAATTGGGTGTGCGGAAGCGACTTCTCGTGCCTCACCCGGTCGGTACGCCCCCGGATTTCGCGGACCCGCTGCGCGGGGTCGGCGATCCCGACCGGGATATCGAAACGCATCAGCGTGATGTGATTCCCACCCGGCGCGTCGCCGGCGACGCGCAGGCTGATCGGCATCGACAGATGCAACGCCCCGACGTTGACGTCGTGCTTCTCGTGATAAATCCGCAAACCACCGGCAAGTCCGGCGACGAATGCGTCGTTGAGCGCAGCATCGCAGCGGTGCGCCGCGTCGCGCAGCTGCGGCATCGGCACCTCGAGCACATCGAGACGACGGGTGAGAGTGCGGTTGGTCATCAACGGAGATCCGGTGTGATTGACCGGACGCACGGTCCGGTACACCGACGCGGCCAGCTCGGCCGCTGAACCCACGGTGCGCGCCGGGTTCCGGATCCCCTGGAAGACCAGCTTCGGAAGCGACGCCAGCGCGGCGGCGGTGCCGCCGAGGGCACTGACGCCATACCGCGCGGCGTCGAGATACCCGTCCAGCGGCGACGGCGACGACGGTGCCGGCGGAGCCAGATCGTCGGTGGACAGGTCGGAGAGCCCGAACAGCGCCATCGCGATCTGCACTCCCCCGACACCGTCAGTGAGCGCGTGGTGGAAGGTGCACAGCACGGCCGCGCCACCGTCGGCCAACCCCTCGATCAGCGTGATCTTCCACAACGGCCGCGCCCGGTCGAAGTCCTCCATCTGCGCCAGCCGGGCCATCTCGAGGACGTGGTCGAGGGAGCCCGGCGCGGGTGCGGCAACCCGGCGCATGTGGAAGTCCAGGTCGAACTCGGCGCACGGCTGCCAACGCGGCGGAGCCGACAATGGCGAGTTCACCACACGCTGCCGCATCATCGGTAGTTCATAAGTGAGCCGCTCGACGCGGTCACGCACCTCGGCCCAATCCGGCGATGCGTCCAGCAAGAGGACCGTCACCACCGTCGACCGCAACCGCGGGTCGCTTTCCATGGACCAGGTGAATGCGTCACTGCTGCGCATGAATTCGTTCATCGTGTGCTCCTGCTCACACCCCACGGTAGGACGCGCGCTCGAGGATTCGACGGGCTTTGCGCCTACAGAGGACCTTGTGCCCTCGAGGTGACGACGCAAGTCCCGAAGGGTGCCGCGAGGTGAACACGCCAGTGCCCGTCGACCTCGAATGGGAGGACCAAAGCCTCTCGGCGACGCCCGGTACGGCGGTGACAGTCAGCTCAGAGAGCTGAGAGGCCCGGAATGAGGTGGACCGATGCGCCGAAGCACACGCCCCATCATCGCAGCGCTGACGACCGTTGTCTCAGTCATCGGGCTGTGGACCGGCGCGATTGTCAGCTCGGCGTTCGCTTGGTCGGCTACGGCGCTCATCATGGGCGGTAACTCCCACCCGCTGAGTATCCCGCAGGACACGACAGAGTTCATCACTGACTACGTCAATTCCGCCGACACGTACTTCATCCGCCCGAGCGGTCTGTGTGACCGGCCGTGTGCCCTGGTGGCCGTCTACACCCCTGAAGAGTTCCGTTTCGTCACCGGCATCTTCGACATGACCTTCGACCAATCGGTTGCCGTCGGACAAGCGAACCTCAATGAATGCGTGAAAGGAAATCCGTGCACGGTGACGAGCGCGCCGTACGTCCACACCGACCTCCGCGCGCTGGCCGATAGTTCCTATGTGATCTACGGATACTCCGAAAGCGCCACGATCGCGAGCAACCAGAAGCTGGACCTGATCGCGCACCCCGCCTCGACTCCGGTGAGCTTTCTGCTGCTCGCCAACCCTAATCGGCCCAACGGCGGAATCCTCGAACGCTTTGTCGGAACGTACATCCCCGTCCTGGGCGTGACGTTCAACGGGGCCACGCCGACCTTTTCGCCTCAACCGGCACCGCTGACAACCGTGGACATCGCCCGCCAGTATGACGGTTGGGCAGACTTCCCCACCAATCCGTTGAACTTGCTCGCCGACGTCAACGCTTTGGTCGGAACGGTTGTGCTGCACGGCAATTACTTCGGCGCGACCGCTCCACAGCTACAGGGTCAGTATCGAGACACCACGTACTACCTGATCCCGACCGAGGTCGTCCCGTTGCTCGTACCGTTGACGTGGATCCCGTTGGTGGGCCGACCGTTGGCGGTCGGCCTCGATCCTGCTCTGCGCGTTCTGATCGAGATGGGCTACGACCGCACCGTCAATCCGGGTGAGCCGACCCCGGCGCGATACTTTTACGTGCCGGATCTCGTGAAGGCCGTCGTCGACTTCCTCGTCGCGCTTCCCACCGGCGTGGACAACGCGATCAGTGAGTTGACCGGCGATCCGAACTGCCGACCGTTGCACACCGAGATACCGGACAGCCCGTTCGGTGTGGGCGGCGCCCCGGTCTACACGGGTGCCGTCGACCCCTACGGCGAACCGGTGCCGTACGACACCCTGCTGGCCGATACGGACACGGCTGAGGTCGCGGTTGCCAACCACGCACCGACCGTACCTGCGGAAGCTTTGGAAGGGGCCGCCACCGACGCTTTGCCTGCCGCCCCCTCCAGCCAAGACCCGTTTGACCGGGCAGGGAACCAGCTTGTGCAGTCCGCCTCGGGCGTCAGCCCGATCGACACCGACACCGACATCGACACCGACACCGATGACGTCGTGGCGCCTGAGGCGTGGACCTCCGAGACCCCCGTCTCCGAGAAGTCGGCGCGTGAGGGCACGCAGCCTGATATCTCTTCAATTGAGGACAGCCGTGCATCCAGCGATGATGATCAGGTCGCGGAGTCGTCGTTCGACCGCGCGTCTGCTCCGCTGGATGATTCCGCCGAGGACGCCACGTCGTCGGACTCGGGCGGGGAGGCTGCAGCTTGATCTTCCCCGCGTTCCTGCACGGCAGCTGATGGCTGCGACTCATCCCCCTCGGTGCGCTCAGCAGCTTCTTGCTGTTCGGCGGCAAACGACGCCACAGCATCACCCGAGGCGCTCGCCTCGCCGGGATCCTCCACGTCGCGAGGCGCCGGACTCGGCCACGACCCCTCCGACTGTTCGTCGATCCGGCTTTCCACATCGCCTTCCATGGCCGTGGGATCACTGCGATGGTCATTCGTTCCGGACGAAGATCGGTCTGGCGCAGCGCCCGGTGCCTCTGGCTCCGGTACCGCCGATGAATTCGGCTCGACGACTGCGACAAGCGGCTCGGCGGCAGCGGCGTCCACGGCGACTGAACGCGCGGAATAGGTGCCAATGCGGAACCGCCGGTAGGCCGAATCGATGATCGGCCTGAGCACCGCGTCGAAGAAGTCGATCAACCCTGGCGACGCACAGCGTGTCACACGACCTCCGGTCAGTTTCGCAGCACCGGATCCAGGGGCAGCGTCACTGCATCGCTCGCAAGCCTGCGTGGCGCGGGTCGAGAGCGGTCGCGCGGCGCGACGGGCACCCCGTGCCGGATGGCGCTCGCGGTGTCGATGCCCCGTGCGAACTCGGCGGCCGCGTCGACGACGGCCCTCATCCATGTACGCATTTCCCTCAACCCTTCATTTCACCGATCTGTAAAGTCTCAATCCGTACGTTACTATACTGATCTGTGAAGTCAAGGGAAGGGGCGAATGATGAAAAGCGATGAACTGCGGCTGACGCCCGGCGCGCGGCGCATCCTGGAGGTGGCGTCGCAACTGTTCTACCGCGACGGCATCCACGCGGTGGGCGTCGACACCATCGCCGCTGAGTCCGGCGTCACGAAGCGAACGCTCTACGACCGGTTCGGCTCCAAGGACACCCTCGTCGCGGCGTACCTGCGACGTCGACACGAACTGTGGTGGCAGCAGTTCGAGCAACGTATCGCCGCAGCCGAATCACCCCGCGCGCTGGTGGTATTCGATGCCTACCTCGACGACGCGACGATGGTCAGCCGCGGCTGCGCGTTCGTCAACGCTGCCGCGGAACTACCCCGCGATCATGCCGCCTACACAGCAATCCGCGAACACAAGCAGGCTGTGCGCGACCGGCTCGCCGAGCTTGTGGCCGAGGACTGCCCTGACCCCGCCGAGGCGCGCCGGTTGGCCGAGCACCTCTTCCTCCTGGTGGAAGGTGCGATCGTGCACCGTGGGCTCGACGACAGCACCCAACCGATGGACACTGCGCGGGACATCGCCCGCGATCTGCTCAATGCGGAGCCGATCGCGACGTAATCGCTTATTTGAAAACAACCAAGTCGACCGAACAAGGTGAAAATATGGGCCTACACCTCGACGAGGGGCGGTGCTGATGTCTGAGGACAAAGAAACCAACCGCGGTCCGGTCTTCCTGCTGAGGGTGGCGGTCGCCGTCATCGGGCTGATCTTCATTCTCGGTGTGTATCCGTTGACGGTGGTGTGGCCGTCGGGCTGGGCGTGGGGACACGGATCGTCGCACTACCTGGCCATGATCATTGGCCTATACGCCACGCTCGGCGTGTTCCTACTGATGGCGACGCGTGATCCACTCGCCAACCGAAGCCTGATCTGGTTCACCGCCGTATCCAGCGCAGTGCACGCCGTGATCATGGCGGTCCAAGCGCTTGCGGATGCTGGCGAGCGCGGTCATCTTGTCGGTGACGTTCCCGCCTTGCTCATCGTCGCCATTGTTCTGGCGTTGTTGATGCGCCGCGCGGAAACCCCGCGCACCACGACCAGCGCCCCGCACACACCGTGAAAGCCGCGATCGCCGCTGCGACGGCCGCGGTACTCACCGGCTGTTCCGCACCGGCCGCGGACGCGGCCTCGAGCCTCGACGGGACGGCGTGGCGGCTGACCGAGATCCAATCCATGGACGACGCACAGGGCACCACGACAGTGCCGGCCGACCAGCTCTACACCGTCGACTTCGGCGTTCGCGAGGGCGAATCCGGCCCGGCTGTTTTCCAGATCGACTGCAACCGCGGCTCCTCGACCTGGCAGGCGAGCGCCGCTGACTCCGGATCCTCGGGGCAACTCACCTTCGGTCCGCTCGCTGTCACCGAGATGGCCTGCCCGCCGGGATCGTTGGACCAGCGCGTCACGCGAGCGCTGACGGCCGTGCGCAGCTACTTGCTCCAGGACGGGCGCTTGCACCTGTCCCTCTTCGCCGACTCAGGCATCCTGACCTGGGAGCCCACCGACTGAAAGATCGGCTCAGAAGCTGGCGCGCGGGGCGCCCATCCCGGGATCGATCTGGTGCGGACCCGACGCGGACGGAGCGATCGGGAAGTCGAAAATCGCAGTCGGAATATACACGGTGGCACAGGAATTCGGGATGTCCACCACCCCGGACAGCCGGCCCTCGATCGGCGCCGAGCCCAGGAGCAGATAGGCCTGCTCCGGGCTGTAGCCGAATTTCGTCAGATAGTCGATGGCGTGCAGGCACGCGCGCTGATACGCCAAGTCGGAGTCCAAGTATTTCTGCTCGCCGTCGAGCGTCACCGAGGTGCCGGAGAACGCGATCCATTCTGAGTACTGCGGATCGGTGTTGCCGGGCATGAAGATCGCGTTCTCCGAGACGCCGTAGGTCTGCATGCCGCCTTTGATCAGGTCGACATGCAGATCCAGGAAGCCACCCATCTCGATGGCACCGCAGAAGGTGATCTCGCCGTCGCCCTGGGAGAAGTGCAGGTCTCCGAACGAGAGGTTCGCTCCCGGCACGAACACCGGATAGAACACCCGCGTGCCCTTGGTGAGGTTCTTGATGTCCTGGTTGCCGCCGTTCTCCCGGGGTGGGGCGGTGCGGGCTGCTTCGGCGGCAACCCGCTCGAAGTCGTCACCGGTCAGCGAACCCAGGATGGCGTCCTGCGGTTCAGGCGGAAGAGCAAGAGGCGGAACGCGATCCGGATCGGTCGCAATGAGGGCACCCTCGCGGCGATTCCACTTCGCCAGCAGTTCAGCCGACGGCGCGGTGCCCATCAGGCCCGGGTGCACGATGCCGGTGTACTTCACCCCCGGGACGTGTCGCGACGTCGCGCTCTGCCCGGAGAAATCCCAGATCGCCTTGTATGCGTCGGGGAACTGATCGGTCAGGAATCCGCCGCCGTTCTGCTTGGCGAAGATTCCGGTGTAGCCCCAGCCCTGACCGGCCAGCGGTCCTGAATCCTCCTGAGGAATCGGGCCCACGTCCAGGATGTCGACGATCAGCAGATCTCCCGGTTCGGCCCCCTCCACCGCAAACGGCCCGGAAAGACAATGCACACCTTTGAGTGGGGCGTTGAGGATGTCGTCGGCCGAGTCGTCGTTGTGGATGGCGCCGTCGAACCATTCCCGGCAGTGCGCACGAAAGGTGTCACCGGGTTTGACGGTGACCGCGGCCGGGATGTCCGGGTGCCATCTGTTGTGACCGACAATCTGCTGATCAGTGAATTTCCTGCTGGAGTCAAGCGGATAGAGCAGTTCGGGCACGTCGTCCTCCACGGTCGGGTCTCCGAGCGGCTTACCCTTTCGAACCTAGACCTCTGCGGACGGTGTGGCCACAGCTCTCATCGTCCTATGGTGATATGTATGCCTTCGTATAGGTTTCGATGCCCGCAAGGGTGTCCGCCGTTCAGCGAGCATCACCCGATCAGCGCACCACCGGAGACGGTGCCGTGCGCGGATTGTGGTCAGCCGGCGCGCCGGCTGATCGGATCACCGGCGCTGGGTGCGGGTCGCTCCACGGGCATGCAGCTGCAGGACGCGACGAGAGCGACAGCAGACACGCCGACGCTCGTCGACCGAGTTCCTCAGAACACGCGGCCTACTCCCGTCAGCACCAATCCTGTCCATCGCAAGCTGCCCCGGCCATGAGCGGCCACTCGCTGGGGAGCCGGCGCCGAGGTCCCGCCACATCGACGTGCGGTCCCGTCGCCGCACCGGGGATGAGACATTGACACGCACGTCTCTCATGGTGCGAAGGCGAGTGGTAGCGCCGAGCTAGGCGGCGCTGAGGACTGGGCCGACGAACCGTCGGACCATGTCGGCCTCGCTGTCGCGATCCTGCCCTGGAAAGAACCACAGCGCCAAGGTTGCCCTGACAAGCCACTGGGCGGCAACGCCGTCGTGGCGGCCGATGACTTCTTCGGCTATCGCAGCGACCAGCCGTGAATTCGTGAGCCACTCTTTATCGGGCCCAGGGCGCACACTACCCATGATGACGTGTCCCAGCGGTTCGGCGCGAATCAGATCAAGAGCGACGACAACGGCGGTCACCACCCGATCGACACCGTCGAGATCAGCAATAGCGACACGGACTGCTTGCAAGATCTGCCTCGAGAGCCGCACCGTGACCGCCTCGACAACCGCGGTCTTCCCCCCGACATGCCGGTAGATCGTTGCCGTCGAGCAGTGCACCTTCTGCGCAAGCGCGTCGATCGTGAGCGCGTCGAATCCTTTCCGCGACACGATGTCTGAAGCAGACGAGTAGATGCGTTCAGCCGCAGCAGCGTTTCGGTCCTGCCCTACGAGCCAGTCGGATTTGGCCATGGTCCGCACTCTCCTCCGCTGCCACCCCGCACACCAGCTCTTGCGAGGTGAGAATCGCGAGGACGGCTGGAACAGACTAAGCCGCTGGTCAACGGCCTGGAGTGAGAATCGAACGAATGTCGAACGGCCGATTCGCTTTGCGACATCCGCCGACCCCATTGACGCGCGCCGCATCTTCTGGCCAGCCTGATGCCATTAACCGATGCCGGCAAGCAATGCGGCACCCCTTGGTCGGCATCGTGGTTCTCATCGGCACCGTGGTCCTGATCGGCACGGAGATAAAGAGGTTCGACGACGATGACAGTGACCCACCGCAAGGGCAGTGTGCTCACGTCGTTGCGACCGTTCGGCAGCGCAGCGCATATGAATCTGGCAGCCGCAGTTCGCGCCAGAAGGCTGGGGACCAGGGGTTGGCAGGGTGCCGTCAACACCGCCTACGACCCTCTCGATCCGGCCACCGCTTCCGACCCCTTCGCCGCCTACCGTGCTTTGCACAGCGGCGGCCGTCTGCACTACAACGCGAAGAGGGCAACGTGGATCGTTTCCCGGCTCGACGACGTTCGCGCGGCCCTTCGGGACACCGACAAGATCCACAGCAGTGAAGGGGTCACGCGTGTCCGCATGGCCGCCGACTTGGTGGTCGTTACCGACGGCGAACAGCACAGTCGGCTGCGTAAGCAGGTTCAGCCCGCCTTCACGAGGCGGGCTCTCGACAGCTGGCAAGCGATCACCGGTCGGCTTGCCACCGAACTCGTCGGCAACGTACTCGCCAATCCCGGCTGCGACGTGGTCGAAGAACTCGCCATCCCTATGCCGCTGAGGGTGATTGCCGGCCTTCTGGGCATTCCGGAGACCGACATCGCCGATTTTCGGCGATGGTCCGAGCGCGCGGTGCAGCTCATCAACTTCACCCCTACTCCGAGCGGAGCGCTCGGAGTCGCCCGGTCCATGAGCGCGGCTCTGGCGTTGCGCCGTTACTTCCTCAAGCAACTCGCCGGTGGCCATCTCACGGGGTCCGAGACGGTGCTGGGACGCCTGATGGAACACAGCACCGACGACGCCCTTGACGACGAACAGTTGTTCTTGATCGCCATGCTGCTTCTGATCGCCGGGAACGAGACCACCACCAACTTGCTCGGCGGCATGTTCGATACCTTCGCGCGAAACCCGCATGAGTACGAGAAGATTCGCGCTGACCCGGATCTCATCCCGATGGCCATCGAAGAGCTTCTTCGCTTCACCAGCCCGATCCAGAACCTGTACCGGTACACCTGCGCCGACTACCAGATCGGTGACGTCACCATCCCGACTGGTTCACGCGTTCTGCTGTCCTTCGGTGCTGCCAACCGTGACCCGCGGGCGTTCGGCGACCCTGACGCCTTCATCGCCGACCGAAATCCGCGCATGCACGTCGCGTTCGGGTACGGCGCGCACATGTGCCTCGGCGCACCGCTGGCCCGCATGGAAGCGGAAGCCGTGCTGCGCGAACTCGTGGAGCGTGTCGAGCGGATCTCGGCGACGGGACCGACCACCTGGTCGACGAACAGCTCCTTACGGGGCCCGACGACCTTGCCTGTTCGACTTCACCGAGGCTGACGGCGGAGCGGCGTGCCGGCCGGCACGACCGTTCTCACCACACCGCCGTTCGCACCACACTGCGCAGTCTCCCGCTGTGCACGGCGACCTTGCCGGCGAGGCGATCCGACCTGCGCCTGGCCTGTTACTCGACGATGAAAACCGGAATCTGGCGGTCGGTCTTGGTCTGGTATTCGGCATACGGCGGATAGGCCTCGACCGCCAGCTTCCACCAGTGCTCGCGCTCGTCGCCCTCCAGCTCGCGGGCCGTCATCTCCGACACCTCGGTGCCGTCTTGCACCGTCACCGCCGGGTTGGCCTTGACGTTGTGATACCAGGCCGGGTGCCTCGGGTCGCCGCCCTTGGAGGCGACCATGGCATAGCGTCCGTTCTCCTCGACACGCATGAGGGGCACGTAGCGCTTCTGCCCGGACTTGACGCCGGTGGTGGTGAACAGGACGACGGGGCGGTCGAAGACCTCGACGCCGTCGGTGGTGCCCTGTTCGAGGATGCGTTGCGTCTGCTCACGAACCCAGTCGGTGGGGCTCAGCTCCGGTTGCTCAGTCACGCCCTGATTAAACGCGCTCGCGCGAGCCGCGTATTCCGGAACGGGTCTTTCAATGCTTCGCCCACGCGGCGGCGGGGCCGGCGCGCAGATGCTGTGATGGAGCCATGACGACCTCGCTTCGACTGGTGGCGATGACCGCGGCCGCGCTGATGGCCGGGGTGTGCGCGCCTCCTGCCGCTGCTCAACCGGATGCCGCTGCGCCGCCGGACTTCGTCGCTTTGAGCGAGGTGGCCCCGACCATCCTGCAGGACATTCGTTACGACACCGCGCACAACTTCACCGGTGAGCCGGTCGACGGTTACCAGGCGCCGATGTGCATCCTGACCCGCCCGGCGGCCGAGGCGCTCGCGCGCGCCCAGCAGGTCTTCGTCGCGCAGGGCTACTCGCTGAAGGTGTACGACTGCTACCGGCCGCAGCCGGCCGTCGACGACTTCGTCGCCTGGGCCGCGGATCCGTCCGCACAACAGATGAAGGGCGAGTTCTACCCGTGGGTCGACAAGTCCCAGCTCTTCGCCGACGGTTACATCGCCGAACAGTCGGGGCACAGTCGCGGCAGCACCGTCGACCTGACCCTGGTCGCTCTGCCCGCGCAACCTCAACCCGCCTACGACCCCGGCGCGCCGTCGTCGGCGTGCACGGCGCCGGCACCTCGTCGTTTCCCCGACAACACCATCGACATGGGCACCGGCTACGACTGTTTCGACCCGTCCGCACACACGTTGGCGGACGGGATC
>CAXEZH010000087.1:0-14346 GCA_964000695.1 uncultured Mycolicibacterium sp.
GGCAAAGCTTAGCTCAACTATCAAGATCAAGGGGTGAGGTTGCGGAATCCCGTAGCTCGTCTCGATTCCGCCAGTGAAAGGACCTTGTTTGCCAACGGCTCCGATGCGTGCCGCCGCAGGATCGTGGCTGGCCGGTGCGGCGGTATACCTGATCGCCGAAGCGGTCACCGCAACCGGTGTGAAGAGTTACAGCTACCTCTACGACTACATCAGTGAACTCGGCGTGTCCGGGCTGATGAACCGAGCATTCATGCTGCACGGCGTGCTGTTCCTGATCGGCGCAGTGCTGGTGGTCCGTAGCGTCAGGCTCGGCTGGATGGGGCGGGCGTTCGTCATCGCCGCCGCGGTGAACGCGCTCGGCAACGTCGGAGTCGGCGGCTTTCCCAGTGGAACCACAGCGCACGTGATCGGCGCCGGGATGGCCATCATCGGTGGCAACGTCGCGGTGATCTTGGGCGCCCTCGGCAGCCGCTCACTCTGTAGCGGGCCGCCATTCCGGCGGGCCGGGGTGGCCCTCGGCGCCGTCGGGCTGCTGTGCCTCGCTGTGCTGGTCATCGACGGCGTCAACGGCGCCTCGCTGCCGGTGGGACTGGTCGAACGAGGAGCGGTCTACCCGATCATCGCGTGGGAGCTGCTGGCCGGCGTCGCGATCCTGCGGGCACGCTCAGTCGTCTGACAGCTCGGGCTCGTTGTCGCGCGCCGCGGTGCGCATGCCGTCGCGGATCTCGAACGCGTCGGTCGCGAACCCGCCGACGGCGGTCGCGACGTCTCTGACCGCGCCGGTGATGATCGACGCCACCTCGCCCACGGTCGACGCCCCGGACTCTACGATGTCCTGGGCGGCGTCCTTGAAGATCTCCACCCGACTGAGCCGTTCCGCCATGGGCTCAGTGTGCCACAGCGCGTCGGCTACCGGCAGCGCTCACGACGCGACGTTCGCCCGGTCACCGCCGAGCCTCTTGGCCGCATACATCGCCGCATCGGCCGCTGCAATCTGGCGCGCAAGGAGGCGTTCGATATCGCGCTTCGACAACCGTCCGGGCCGTGTGGTGGCCACCCCCACGCTTGCGGTGACTCCCAGTGCCCTGCGCTTGACCGCCGCGCAGATCTCGTCTCCGACGTCATCGACGGGTTGACCGTCGTCGACGCACAGCGCGATCAGGAATTCTTCGCCGCCGGAACGACAGATCGCGGATCGGCGCGGAAACAGGGTGTGCAGCACCGCGCTCACCACGCCCAGGATGTGGTCGCCGGCGGCGTGGCCGCTCACGTCGTTGACGCGTTTGAAGTCGTCGAGATCCACCATGGCGGTGACAAGGAGGGTGCAGCCGGCGCTGTCGTCGAGCAGTCGGCACACCTCGTCGAGGAATCCGCGCCGGTTCAATAGCCCGGTCAGCGGATCGGTATTCGCCCGCTCCACATAGTGGGTCAACGCCCATGCCATGCTGCGGACCGCGATGGGCATCGCGGTGTTGAGCAGCC
Organism: uncultured Mycolicibacterium sp.; assembly: GCA_964000695.1. Taxonomy (GTDB): domain Bacteria; phylum Actinomycetota; class Actinomycetes; order Mycobacteriales; family Mycobacteriaceae; genus Mycobacterium. Next base: position 1,483 of record CAXEZH010000087.1, read on the forward strand.
AGAGAGTCCAGAACGCCGACAGCGCCACCGGCCAGCCGACGTCGTCGGCGATGCGTACCGTCAGCGCGGCCCCGGTGGCGAGTGCCAACACGACGTTGGCGGTCATCAGCTTGACGCTGTGGAAGAACGCAAGGTAGGCCCCGGTTATCGCGAAAGCGGTGCACGACAACGTCGGTACGACAATCCCCGGCCCTGCCACCGACCACCCGGCGATGCAGAGCACCCCCGCGGATACCGCGACGATGGACTGGCCTCGGGTAGGCCAGCGGGTCAGCCAGAACAGCGTCATCCCCAGTCCGACCGACATCGAGGCGGCGCACACCAACACGGTGGCCAGCGCTGGCACACCGAACGACAAGAAAATGCTCGAGGGCACCAGCGCGGAAGAGAACGCGACGAACGCCATGATGTACTGAGTGGAACGCACCATGCCGTGGTCGCGCAGGAACCAGGTCATCCTGACGAACTGGTCGGACTGCCGCCACCACGACAACCAGCGCTGTGGCGCTCTGCTCACCCCGGGCACTGAGTCTGCGCGATACGCGGCGAGCCGCCCCCCTGACATTTGCTCACCAATTCATTAGAAGCCGTCGGCTGTGTTTGCACGCACGATTGCCGAGAATGGTGTCTGCGATCGGACCGTTCCCCGACAGCTTCCCGGGGTTCGGCCCTGAGCCTCAGGGGCAGTAACTGTCATTGTTGATGCTGCTCTGGCAAACCTTCGATCACCGCGAAACGCCACCGCGCCACCTGGTGGGCAGAGCGCCACGGAGCTCTCGCACTGTCTACCTCTGGTGGCAGACGAGGTTGCGCCGGTAGGCGTTTCCGCGCGCCTGCACCATTTGCTAGCCGGAAGGTCGCGGACACCCTCCTGCCGGGTTCACCACCCCATGGAGCCTGGACCGCCTTTGAACGGGCCGGCGATCCAGCTGGTGATCCACCCGCCGTAGAAGCCGCCCGGCTGCGGGATCACCGTTTCTCCGTTGACGGTGCACCGATCCACCAGTGAGGCCATCACGGCGACGGCCCCGGCGATATCGGCGAATCCGGGCGTCGGATCCAGATACGTCCACCCGGCGCGGGATGCCACGGCAGCAGGCGTCACCAGGTCGAAGTAGCTGGCCTGACCTTTCCACTCACACCAGGACGAGCCGCTCGCCGGCCGCAGGACTCCATCGGCGAAGCAGTCGCCCGGCAGGTAATACGTTGGCGGGTGGCTGGTTTCGAGCACGCGCCAGGCCCGCTCCGTGCTGGCGATGACCTGCCCGCCCAACTCGACGGTGATCGAGCCGGCGAACTTCTCCAGCCGTGGCGGACGAGGGTAATCCCACACCGACTCCTGGTGCTGAAGCGGCTTGTCAGGTACCGGCATGCCCCGATAGTAGGTACCCGACGCGCTGTGGGCAGTAGCGTCAGCGTCGTCGTTCGACTTTGGTAATGACTTGGTGCGCGGGCGAACTCACTCGCCGGAACCGGTGTCCCCGGACGCGGGGCCGGTGCCGGCGCCGGCGCCGGTCGAATCAGTGTCGGTGTCGGTAGCGTCGGTCGTGACCTCGCTGCCGGTGTCACCGGAGTCGGCGTGCTCGGTCTCGCCGGCCGGCGCGTCACTGTCCTCGACCGCCTCGTCGACGATCTCGTCCACCGTCTCGTCGGATTCCTCACCGGTCGACTCGTCGACATCGGGGACGGTCTCGTCGGACCCGTCGACGACCGGTTCCTCGACGGGAACCTCGGTGTCCCCGGCGGGCTCCCCGGCGTCGTCGGCTACCACTCCGGTGTCGTCGACCTCCCCGGTCACCTCGCCGGTCTGCTCGGCGTCGCCCTCGACGGGCGCCTCCGGCTCGGCGACCTCACCGGCCGGCGCCTCCGGGTCGGCAGGCGCGCCGGTGTCCTCGGTCGCGCCAGCAGCGTCGGTGGTCTCGGTCGCCGGGGTCGTTTCGGTAGCTTGGGTGTCCGCAGCAGCTTCGGTGGCGGGGTCGGCCTCGCTGGCTGCCAGCGTGACGGCCGCCTCTGTCGAGTCCGCGGCGAACGGAAGCGGGAAGTCGGGTAGCGGCGGCAGTGGAATCGGGAACCAGCCGAAGTCCAGCACGTATTGGATCTCGCTGACGATGCCGTTGTAGACGCCGGTGACCGCGGTGTTGATGATGTCGCCGATGCCGGTGACCCAGACCCCCAGATCGAGCGGGTTGTTGACCACCGGGTCGAGGAAGTCGTAGACGAAACTGTCGACCACGGGGAGCACGAAGTCCGGGTACCAGATGTAGATCTGATCGGAGATCAGGTAGCCGAACGGCACCCAGTTGATCAGCCACGGGCCGAGTTCCAGGGACACATAGTTCGCCCAGTACCGGGTGACGGCGTAGACGTCGTTGATGATGTCGGACGCCGCGTTGAGAACCGCCGGGTCTTCGCCCGGCTCCTCCAGCGTCGCTACGTCCGACGCGGGATCGCCGGGCTCATCAGGATCGGCGGTGGTGCGCGCGACGGCGGGGGCGCGGTGGATCTCGTCGGCGACGTTGGCCGCCGGCAGCGCGGCCGCAAGCGCGTGGGAGCCCTCGTCGGTGCCGAGACGAATCGTGATCTTGCCGTGGCCGGGAGCGGTGGAAACGTCGCCGATCAGTTCCAGAGCGGCGCGCACCTCCTCATCGGAGACCGGCAGGGCCGTGCTGTCGGCCGTGAAAGTCACCGGCGGGAGCACCTCGATGGTCCGCATCGACGAGGGGAGAACCGAGGGCGTGAAAGCCAGCGCGCCGCCGGTCAGCGCCGCGACGCCGGCGGCCAAAACCGCACGTCCGGAAACTTTCATGGCGATCCCCACCTACCGATCGATAAACCCGCCCACGATGAACTTACCCGCCTGCCAGCCGATTCTCAGGATTTCGCAGGTGACGAGGCGGTGTGTCGCGATCGGTAGGGTCGTGTGCCGACCCGCAACCCTGCGGTAAACCTGTTGTCATCCCGACGCCGGATGGTGTGACCATGGGCTTGACATCGCTCCTGGGGGGCGCCTGCCGCCGCGCCGCACTGGTAGTGACGCTCGTGGTTGTGCTTCCCTCGGCAGCGGGTGTCGCGACGGTTCGCGCCGCGGAGCCCATGGCACTGCTCACCGACCCGTTTCTGCAGGCGCCGGGGCCCGGTTCGGTCGAGGTGGCCTGGTTCACCGAGTCGGTCGGCCAATCGCACCACGTGCTCGTCGGTGACCAGGTCGCGACACTCTCCGAGGACGACGTCCGGCGAGCGGTCTCGGCTAAAGGTGCTCCGGGCGTTCGGGTGTTCGGCGCACAGACGAGTGTGCTGTCCCGGGTCGCCGAGGACGCCGACTCGATGCTTCCCGCCGGCACCGGACCGGTCGCAGGCATCGCCGGGCGCAGGGTGTTTCGTCACCATGCCGTGGTGACCGGTCTCGGTTCCGTTCGTACGCCCTACCGGGTCGTCAGCATCGGCGAAGACTCGGCGGCCGCGTCGGAAACGTTCACGCTGCGTGGCGCCCTGTCCGCCGGGGAGCCGGCCGTGATTCTGCTGACCTCGGACCTGCAGCTGATGAAGAACACCCCGGCGAACCTCGAGTTGGCAGCCCGTACCGTCGGCGCCGAACTCGGCGTCATCGACGCCGTCTTCGCCGTCGGCGATCTGATCAACGTGCCTGACCGCGCTTCGGAATGGTTCGACGACGGACGCGGGGCCGCGTTCTTTCCCGTGATGCAGGGCCGCGCGGCGCGGGAGGCGGCCGACGGGAACATTTATCGGGGTGGCCAGATCATGCAGCATGCACCGCTGTACCCAGCAATCGGTAACCACGAGGTGCAGGGCCGCCGCGCGGGGCACACGTCGCTGAACGACTCGTTCAACAACGCGGTGCCCCGCACCGTGGCCGAGGCGCAATACGAGGCCGTAGCCGATGAGGTCAACCCTGCCGGCGACCCTCACGTGCGGGCGCGCTGGGTCGAGGACAACTCGTTCTCCACCACAACCTACGAGGAGATCTTCTCGCTTCCGCAGACTGCGGGGGCGGGGGAGCGGTATTACGCCACCACCGTCGGTGACGTCCGGCTGATCACGTTGTTCGCTACCCGTGTCTGGCGTTCGCCGCGCGCCGAGCCCGACCCGGCGTTGCGCACGGCGACCACGAGGTTCCACGAGGCGCGGACCGATCTGTCCGATCCGCTGGCCCAGGGCTACGGAGAGCTCGTCTTTGAAGATCTCGCCGTCGGTGCGGCGCAATATGATTGGCTGGTCGGTGAGGTCAACTCACCGGCATTCCGCTCGGCCAGATACACCGTGGTCATGATGCACGAAGGACCCCAGGGGTTGGGGGAGAACATGTCTCCGCCGTTTGCCCATCCGCAACGGATCGATGAACGCGGTGACACCGGAGAACTCGTCGGTGTGCGCTACGAGTATCCCGCCGAGCGCGACATCCTGGTCCGCGATGTGATGCCGGTGCTCGAGGCCGCCGGGGTGAATCTGGTCCACAACGGGCACAGCCATCTGTGGAACCGCTTCGTCTCGGCCGAGGGGGTGAACTACCTCGAGGCATCGAACACCGGCAACAGCTACGGCGCTTTCCTTCCCGTTGCCGGTAACACGCGTCCGATTCCGCCATCCCCGTGGGATGCCGCCAACTACGCGGCACAGGGCAACCCTGGCGGGCTCGAACCCGTGGTGCCCACCCTCGCGCCGCTGCGCGATCCCGATGGCCGCCCGCTGCCCTACGTCGCCGACAACGACTTCGTCGTCTTCCAAGCTCTGCACACCGGGACGGGAGTGGTGACGAGTTGGTACGTCGACCTGACCGATTCGCGTTCCGGCGCCGTGAGATTCGACGAGTTCAGCCTCGGTCCGCCCGTGCGGTGAGCACCTACGCTGGTCCGTCGGTGATCGCGATGGTGTGCTCGCTGTGGGCTGTGCGAGAGCCGTCGGCCGAGCGGATCGTCCACCCGTCGGGGTCGTAGACGATCCTGTCCGTGCCCGTGGCGAACCAGGGCTCCAGCGCCAGGGTCAGGCCGGGACGCAATTTCAGGCCACGGCCGGCGCGGCCGGTGTTGCAGACGTGCGGGTCCTCGTGCATGGTGCGTCCGATGCCGTGACCGCCGAACTCGGTGTTGACGGGGTAGCCGTATTCGGCGGCGACCGCGCCGATCGCGGCCGAGATGTCGCCGAGGCGGTTGCCGGGCCGGGCGGCGGCGATGCCCGCTGCGAGCGCGTCTTCCGTCGCGGCGACCAGGCGCCGGTCCTGCGGTCGGGCGGTGCCGACGATGACACTGCGCGCGGAGTCGGCCACCCAGCCGTCGATGGACACCGCGATGTCCATCTTGAGCACGTCGGCGTCCCGCAGGACGTAGTCGTGGGGCAGGCCGTGCAGGACCGCGTCGTTCACCGACAGGCAGATGACGTTGCGGAAGGGTCCGCGCCCGAAGGAGGGAGCGTAGTCCCAGTAGCAGGACTGCGCGCCGCGTTCGGAGATCAGCGTGCGGGCGCGCTGTTCGAGGTCGAGCAGGTTCACTCCCGGCCGGGCGCGCCCGGTGAGGTCGTCGAGCAGGTCGGCGATGAACGCGCCGGTCACCCGCATCGCAGCGATCTCGGGTGGGGTCTTGAGCTCCAGCACCGGTAGGTCCTTTCCTGGCGTCGAGAGCCGGTATGAAAATACCAGCCTAACGCGAGCTGTCGGTATTTTCATACCGGCGCAGGTAGGCTGCTCGGCATGGTTCGACTTCCGTTGACCGCAGAGCAGCTCGCCGCGGGTAAACGCCTCGGTGCGCAGATCCGGCAGGCGCGAGGGGATCTCACCCTCGGGGATGTCGCGCAGGCCGCGGGGATCTCGCCGGAAACCCTGCGCAAGATCGAAACCGGCCGGCTGGCTACGCCGGCATTCAGCACCATCGCCGCGCTGGCCCGGGTGCTGCCACTGTCGCTCGACCAGCTCGCCGAGACCTGCCTGGCGCGTGACGACCTGGAGAACATCGGCTGAACGCCGAGTCCGCATATTCGTCGCCCAAACGGGGCAAGGTAAGGGAATGACGACCCGTGAGCGCGGCGAGACGCGCACCGTTTTCGGTCACCCGATCGGGTTGACCAACCTGTTCGGCGTCGAGCTGTGGGAGCGGTTCTCGTTCTACGGGATGCTCACCATCCTCGGCTACTACCTTTACTACTCGGTCACCGACGGCGGGCTGGGCCTGCCGCAGAGCACCGCGACCGGCATCGTCGGGGCCTACGGCGGACTGGTGTATCTGTCCACCGTGCTCGGCGGTTGGATCGCCGACCGGCTGCTGGGCATGGAACGCACCGTCTTCTACGGCGGCGTGGTGGTGATGATCGGCCACATCGCGCTGGCCGTTCTGCCCGGGCTGACCGGCGTCGGGGTGGGCCTGGTGTGTGTCGCGCTGGGGTCGGGGGCGCTCAAGGCCAACGCCTCGTCGTTGCTCGGCACGCTGTACGAGAAAGGCGATCCGCGCGCCGACGGCGGCTTCACGCTGTTCTACCTCGGCATCAACCTGGGCGCTTTCATCGGACCGCTGATCACCGGCCTGTTGCAGACCCGGATCGGATTTCACTGGGGCTTCGGCGCCGCGGCGGTCGGAATGGCGCTCGGGTTGGCCCAGTACGTGTTCTTCCGGCGCAACCTCGGCGAGCACGGCCGACACGTGCCGAACCCGTTGCCGCGCAGCGCCGTCACCCGAACGGTCGCCATCGTCGTGGCCGGGCTGGTGGTGATCGGCGTCGCGATCGCGCTCGGTCTCGTCACGCTGGCCAACCTGTCGCAGATCACCACGGGCGTCATCATCGTCGCCTCGATCGGCTACTTCGCAATCATGCTGACCAGCGATCAGGTCACCAGCGAGGAACGGATCAGGGTGCGCGCGTTCATCCCGCTGTTCATCGCCAACGCGGTGTTCTGGTCACTGTTCCAGCAGATCTTCACCGTGTTGGCCGTCTACTCCGACGAACGGATGAACTGGTCGATCTTCGGCTGGACCGCGCCGTCGAGCTGGATCGGCTCCATCGAACCGGTGTGGATCATCGCGCTGTCCCCGCTGTTCGCGATCATGTGGACCAAGCTGGGAAACCGCGCGCCCACCACGCCGCGCAAGTTCGCCTACGGCGTCATCGGCATGGGCCTGGCGTTCCTGTGCTTCGTGCCGTTGGCCGGCATGTCCGGCGCCACCGTGCCCGCGCTGCTGGTGATGGCGATCATGGCGGTGTTCGCGGTGTCAGAGCTGCTGCTCTCGCCGATCGGCTTGTCGGTCACCACCAAGCTGGCGCCCGAGGCGTTCCGTGCGCAGATGATGGCGCTCTACTTCTTCTCGGTCGGCCTCGGCACGGCCATGTCGGGTCTGCTGGCCGGCTACTACGACGCCGACCGGGAAGTCGCCTACTTCGGCATCCTGGGCCTGATCGCCGTCGTGGTCGGGGCCGTGGTGTTCGCCATCGCCCCGTGGATCAGCAAGCAGATGGAAGGGGTGCACTGAGCGCGGCGCTCAGCTGTCCTCCCGCAGCCGCACCATGTGCGTCGTCGAGCTCTCGTCGAGCTCGACGACGTCGGACCGGGACCGCAGGAAGTCGCTGAAGGACTTGCAGCCCAGCGACTTCTCGCTGAACGACGGATCCATCCGCTTCATCTGCGCCTTGACCGCCGAATTGTGCAACCAGTCGGCGTCGTCCTTTTCCATCCCGATGCGCAGCGCGCGGGTCAACAGGCCGGTGGCCGCGGCCTGCGGGTCCGGCAGCTCGGTGTTGCCGCCGGAGGCCTTGGTCCGGCGCGTCCGCTTCTTGGGTGCGGACGTGCCGTCGGCAGATGGCGTCGGCTCGAACACCGGGATGCCGGGCAACGCGTCGTAGGTGACGAACTCGTCGCACGCCGAGGCCAGCGCCTTGCTGGACGCCCCGGCCACCCCGATGCCCACCACGTAGCGGCCGAGCCGCTTACAGCGTTGGGCCAGCGCGATGTAGTCGGAGTCACCGGCCACGATCACCACGTGGGTGAGATCGGGAAGGCGGAACATGTCCTCGACCGCGTCGACCGCCAGCCGGATGTCGGCCCCGTTCTTGCCGTACGCCGCGGCGGGGAACAGCTGCACCAGATCAACCGCGCGGCCCACCAGCTGGTCGCGGTAACCGGCATTGACCTCGGCCGACCAGTCGGCGTAGGCGCGGGTGAGTACCAGTGTGCCGAAGGAGGAGGCGAAGTCGATGATCGCGCCGACGTCCACGGTGGCGCGCTTGAGCCGCTCGGTGTGGTCGGCGGGCTCTTTGGCTTTGTCCTTCTGGAACGAGCTGCGGCCGTTGACCTGGTCATAGCGCGAGATGACGATGTTGTCGAAGTCGAGATACACCGCGACGCGGGGCGAACCGGTTTCGGTCATGGACACCAGTGTGGCCCATCGTCGCCCCTTGGCGATCTGGAACCCCTGGCGGGGATGTCGCTGCTCAACGGGATCGCGGTCAAGAACGAACCGGTCGCGGTGGCGGCCGTTCAGCGGTGAGGGCGACCTCGGCGACGACGTCGAGCTGGCAGTCGTTGTCGGGTTGCTCGAAGATCACCTCCGCGCGTCGACCCGCCGCACGCAGCGTGGCGATGGTGTTGCCGAACAACGGCCCGCTGAGGTTCTGCCACGACATCGGCAGCTGCGGGGCGCCGTGCCGACGGGCCCAGCGCCGCGTCACCCGCGACACCTTCGGCGACCATCCGGTCTTGAACACCGGCTTGAGGAAGCCGGGCACATAGTTGTGCACCGGCGAGCAGACCAGCTGATGCACCGGGGCGCCGGCGGTATCGGTGAAGTCGGCCCGCGCGGCGTAGCTGTGGTGGACATCGCCGGACAGCACCGACACGGTCGCCGGGGCCGGCTCGGCGCCCGCCGACTCGGCGAGGGCGGCGCTGAGTCGCAGGAAGGAATCGGTGAAAGCCGGCCAGTGCTCCAAATCGGCGGCCTGGCGCAGTTTTTCGCCGAGCCGACCGCGGATACCGCCGCGGCTGGTGGTCTGTTCGTTGACCGACTGCACGTCGGCGATTACCGGCGGCATCAGCCAGGGCAGCGACGTTCCGATCAGCAGGTGGTCCAGCGACTCCCGCCCGTCGTTCATCTGGGCCTGCACCCAGGCGAACTCGGTGTCGTCGAGCATCTTTCGGTCACCGCTGTCCAGCACCCGCGAATTTCGCGAGTCCACCATGACCAGGCGATTGCGGCCCAGGTCCCAGCGAAAGCTGAACCGGATGGCCTTCTCGCCCTCGACCTCGGTGTCTGCGCGGTCGGCGAGCTGCTCGAGATATCCCCAGCAGTCCCCGTCGATTGCGAGGACCTTGCGGAAGTCCTCGTCGATCGCCAGCTCTTCGGGGCTCAGATTCCCGAGGTGCTGATACACCCAGTACGTCGCGAGCCCGGCCCGGATGCGGTCACGCCACCAGGGTTTGGCGTTCACCTCGGCGCGCCACGTGGCCGAGGTGTTCCAGTCGTCGCGGATGTCGTGATCGTCGAAGATCATCGCCGTCGGCACCGTGGACAGCACCCACCGGATTTCCGGGTCACCCCAGGTGTGCTGATAGAGACGCTCGTACTCGGTGAAGGTGACGACCTCGTCGGCCGGTCGCCCGTGCAGCCGTCGACGGTGCCCCGCCAGGTTGCGGCGGGCGTCGGGGGTCAGTTCGTCGGCGTAGACCTGATCGCCGAGCAGCAGCAACGCATCCGGCCATTCGTCGACCGGCAGCCCGGTCAGGCGGGTGGCGTAGCAGTCCAGCGCGTCGGCGCCCAGCTTGGCGTCGAGCTTGTCGTCACCGGTTTTGGGGTAGCGGCAGGAACCGAACACCACCCGCAGCCGGTCGGTGGTCTCCGGGCCGCGGGTGCGGATCACGCTGGGCGGGAACTTCGAGTCCGCTTCGGGCCAGACTTGTTCGCCGTCGACCAGCACCTGGTACTCGGTGACCGTATCCGGGGTCAGGCCGCGCACCACGACCAGTGCGTAGTGGAAACCCGAGACCTCGAAGGTGCGGGCCGAACATCCGAGCACCTCGACATCGGCGGCTTCTTCGGTCTGCACCCAGACGACAGCCGTCGTCTCGGAGACGTGGCGCAGGACCGGGCCCAGAATCAGTGGCACCCGGCCCACCTTAACGAGTGTGCGGCGGGCTCACCGCCGGCCTGCACCACGACGTCGCGAACAGCCCCGGACGGGTCGTCCTCGCAGTGGCCTCACCAGCGCGAGCCGAACCCCGAGGCCTGATCCCGTTGAACCTGTCCGACCGCAGACGAGCCGATCACAATGTCAGTCTGAGAGCGTCGCGACGCATATATGTCCCTCGCGGAGCTGTCAGCCCGACATTGCGTTCACCGGCTGGTGACGCGACGCCGGGCAATCGGCCCGAGAGGCCTCGCGGGCGAGTTTCGCGGTGGTAATTTCCCTACCAGGCATTTCGACCGCGCGCAGCGGCTCGGATTGCATGACACGGGGGGTTCGACGTGGTCAACTGCGTTCACCGACGCGCATCGGGCGGCCCGGCGCGATGGGTGTCGGCGGCGGTTCTGCTGACCTTCCTGGGGGTGGGCCCGGTCGTCGCCGAGGGCGTCGCGGCGGCGTCTCCGTCCGACACCGCGTCGCAGTCGGGGGACACCGCGTCAGCACAGTCGAACGACGCCGACAGCGCTTCGGGCGACGACGCTGCCGAGGAAGCCGCCGCGGACGAAGCCGGTGCCGACGCCCCTGCCGCGGACGACGAGGCTTCCGAGGACGACGCCGCCCCTGGTGAAGACGCCTCCAGGGAGGAGTACGGCGGACTGGACGAAGCGGCGGAGGTCGAGGACACCGACGACGTCGAGGATGTCGCAGAGGTCGGTGACGATATTACTGAGACCCCCGACGAGCTCGGCCGGCACGCCGACGACATCGCCGAGGACACCACCACCGAGCGCTCCGCGGACCGCGCGATCGTCGCGCCCGTCGCCGACGACGTCGCGGCGGAGAGCCCCGAGACCGCCCTCGGGCCCGAATCGCGCACTGTCGAGGGCGCCGGCACCGCCGAACCTCAGCGCAGCGCCGAGCTGACGAGGTCGATCGCGGAGAACCTCGACCAGTCCGAGGCGACCGAGCAGCCGGCCGTCATGGCCGACACGCCCGCGGTTGCCCCCGAGAGCACCACGGTGGCGGCCAGCCGCAGCGTGCGCAGCATCGTGGCCGCCCGACCGGTCACCGTCGACAGCATCGTCACCGATTTGCTCACGTGGGTTGGTCTCCGTCCCGCGGTTCACGGGCTGCCGCTGCCGGCGACCCCGGTCTCGGCGCTGGTGGAATCGCTGTGGCTGGCGGTCCGCCAGGCGCAGTACGTGCTCAACAACCAACGGCCCACCGCCGACGTCACGGTCTCCGGGCCCGGACCCGACGGTGTGGTCACCGGAGTCCTCAACGCCGTCGACTACGACGACCTTGCGCTGACCTACACCGTCACCGCCGCACCGACGAACGGGCGCGTCGTGCTCGACGCGTCCGGCGGCTTCACCTACACACCGGAGGTTCCCGGTCGCGCCGACCAGTTCACCGTCACCGTCGACGACACGGTCGGTAATCCCACGCATATCCACGGATTGCTCGGCCTGCTCGGTATCACCGGCCCGACCGAGGTCGTCGTGCGAATCGGCGGCGCAGCGGCTGCGAACCCCGTCCAGCTCGCCGAGTTGCGCACCCGCGACGGTGTCACTGTCGGCGTCACCGACAGCGGCGCAGTCCGCGTCATCGAGGGTCGGTTCACCGATCAGGTCGTGACCGGTGCCGCCGACGCCGCCGCGGTGCTCAACGCGCTGGCCCCGCTGCTGGGCGCAGCCCCCGGATTCGCCGACCCCGCCGGCATCGAAGCCGACCGGGCCGGCATCGGCCCGGGCGTCGAGCATTTCTACCGCTACACCGAAACCCTCGGCGACGTCACGGTTCTCGGCAGCGACATCATCCTCGTCACCGACGCCGACGGGGTTGCCACGAGCCTGTTCAACAACTACGTCGGCCTCGGCGCCGCGTTCGACGTCACCCCGGACGAAGGCGTCGACGAACACGACGAGGTGTCGCTGCTGGCCGGCGCCGCGTACCTCGGCGCCGGCGCCGACGGCGACGCCCTGCAGACATTCCTGACCCAGAACGACGTGACCACCGCGCTGGTCGTCTACGCACTCGATCAGCATGTCGATCCGGAACTGGCATGGCAGGTGATCGTGCGGTTCCCCGACACCGGGGACCTCTCACCGTCGGCCGTGACCTATGTGGTCGACGCAGACGGAGGTGATGCGGGCAGCATCATCGTCACCGTCACGTCCGCGCAGGGCGCCAGCGTCGACAGCGTCGCCACCGACTGGCTCGGTGAATCCCGCAACATCACCGTCGACCGCGGCGGCTGGCTGTTCCCCAGCTACACCATGGTGGACGACACGCGAAACATCACCACCTACACCACCTCGTATCTGTTCTTCGTCGGTGGGCCCGTGCTGCCCGGGCGGGTGGTCAAGCGCGGTTGGCTCGGCTGGAATCGTGGTGCGGTATCGGCACATGCGAACACCGCGGTGGTCTACGACTACTACGAGGACGTGTTGGGGCGCACGTCCTTCGACGGGGCGGGAGCTCTCGTCGAGGTCAGCATCCGGTACAACCCGATCAACACCTACCGCGCGTCCGGTTACGCCAACGCGTTCTGGGACCCCACCCGCCAGCAGTTCGCTTTCGGTGACGCCGGATACCTGCAGGCGTCTCTGGACGTGGTCGCCCACGAATTCACCCATGCGGTGGTCAGTCACATCGTCGGAGATGGCGGTTCGGTCCTGGATTACGGCGAGTCCGGTGCGCTCAACGAGGCCTATGCCGACATTCTCGGGCTGCTCGTCGAAGGCAAGA
>CAXEZH010000088.1:0-15089 GCA_964000695.1 uncultured Mycolicibacterium sp.
TCGCGCGGGCTTGGGCGGCGGCCGCAGCCGATTTCAGGTGCTCGCAGCGCTCGACAACGGCGCGCAACTCGGCCTCCGATGCCCCCGCATCGATATCGAACACACTTTCGAACACGAAACCGACGCTACACCCCGGCGCCGACAAGAATCGGTGAGTGGGTTCGAGTGAGCATGGTCTGGCTCGTTCCCCGGCGATGACTTCGGGGCCGACGAAACCGGTGAGTTCAGCCCTCCAGATCGCCCTCGGCCTCGAGCATCACCTGGCGCAGGCCGTCCAGGGTGGCTTGTTCCGGAGCCGCCCACATTCCGCGACCGGCGGCTTCGAGCAACCTCTCGGCCATGCCATGCAGCGCCCACGGGTTGGACTCGGAGAGGAATTTGCGGTTCTCCTCGTCGAGGACATAGCTCGCCGACAGCTGTTCGTACATCCAGTCGGCCATCACGCCGGCGGTGGCGTCGTAGCCGAACAGGTAGTCGACGGTGGCCGCCATCTCGAATGCGCCCTTGTAGCCGTGGCGGCGCATCGCGGTCATCCAGCGCGGATTGACCACCCGCGCCCGGAACACCCGGGTGGTCTCCTCCGAGAGGGTGCGGGTGCGTACCGACTCAGGGCGGGTGTTGTCGCCGATGTACGCCGCCGGGGCCTTACCGGTCAACGCCCGCACGGTGGCCACCATGCCGCCGTGGTACTGGAAGTAGTCGTCGGAATCGGCGATGTCGTGCTCACGGGTGTCGGTGTTCTTCGCAGCCACCGCGATACGCCGGTAAGCCCGGTTCATGTCGTCGGTGGCGGCGCACCCGTCGAGCCCGCGGCCGTAGGCGAAACCGCCCCAGGCGGTGTACACCTCGGCCAGGTCGGCGTCGTCACGCCAGTTCCGGCTGTCGATGAGCTGCAGCAGTCCCGCCCCGTACGTTCCCGGCTTCGAACCGAAAATCCTTGTCGTGGCCCGCCGTTGGTCGCCGTGCTCGGACAGGTCCGCCTGCGCGTGAGCGCGCACGAAGTTGTCCTCGGCCGGCTCGTCCAGGTCAGCAACGAGGCGCACCGCGTCATCGAGCATCGCGACGACGTGCGGGAAGGCATCGCGGAAGAAGCCGGAGATCCGGACGGTGACGTCGATGCGTGGTCGGCCGAGCTCGGCCAGCGTCATCGGTTCGAGGTCGATCACACGGCGCGACGCGTCGTCCCAGATCGGCCGGACACCCAGCAGCGCAAAGACTTCGGCGATGTCGTCACCGGCGGTGCGCATCGCCGAAGTGCCCCAGACCGACAACCCGACCGACTCCGGCCAGCGGCCGTGGTCGTCGCGGTAACGCTGCAACAGCGAATCCGCCATCGCCTGCCCGGTTTCCCACGCCAATCGGGACGGCACCGCCTTGGGATCCACCGAGTAGAAGTTGCGCCCGGTCGGCAGCACGTTGACCAGGCCGCGCAGCGGGGAACCGGACGGCCCGGCGGCGATGAACCGACCGTCCAGGGCCCGCAGGACCTGGTCGATCTCCTCGGCAGTGCCCGCCAGCCGGGGCACGACCTCGTCGGCTGCGAACTGCAGGATCGCGGCCACGTCGGCGTTGTCGGTCAGCGAATCGACAACGCCGGCGTCCCAACTGTTGTTCTGAAGTGCCGCAACGAGTTCACGCGCCTGCTGTTCGGCGGAATCGACAGCTGCGCGGTCGTCGTGGCCGTCCTCACGCAGACCCAGCGCCTGCCGCAGACCCGGCACCGTCTGTTCACCGCCGAAGAGCTGGCGGGCACGCAGAATCGCCAGCACCAGGTCCAGCTCGCTCTCCCCGGCGGGCGCCGACCCGAGAATGTGCAGGCCGTCGCGGATCTGGACGTCCTTGATCTCGCACAGCCAACCGTCCACGTGCAGGAGCATGTCGTCGAAGGAGTCCTCGTCTGGGCGGTCCTCGAGCCCCAGGTCGTGGTCCATCTTGGCGGCCCGCATCAATGTCCAGATCTGCTGACGGATCGCGGGCAGCTTGCCGGGATCGAGCGCCGAGATGTTGGCGTGCTCGTCGAGCAGCTGCTCCAGCCGGGCGATGTCGCCGTAGCTCTCGGCGCGCGCCATCGGCGGGATGAGGTGATCGATCAGCGTGGCATGGGCCCGCCGCTTGGCTTGGGTGCCCTCGCCGGGGTCGTTGACCAGGAACGGGTAGATCAGCGGCAGGTCGCCGAGCGCGGCGTCGGTTCCGCAGGCCGCCGACATACCCAGCGTCTTCCCCGGCAGCCATTCCAGGTTGCCGTGTTTGCCCAGGTGCACCAGTGCGTCCGCACCGAACGAGCCGTCGAACTCGCCGGCCAACCAGCGGTAGGCGGCCAGGTAGTGGTGGCTGGGTGGCAGATCGGGGTCGTGGTAGATGGCGACCGGGTTCTCGCCGAATCCGCGCGGGGGCTGCACCATCAGCACGACGTTGCCCGAGCGCATCGCGGCGATGACGATCTCACCGTCGGGGTCGGCGCTACGGTCCACATACAGGTCCCCGGGAGGCGGCCCCCAGTGTTCGACGACGGCGTCGGCGATGGAGCTGGGCAGGGTGGCGAACCAGGCCCGGTAATCCCGCGCCGACACGCGGATCGGATTGCCGGCCAGCTGGCCGTCGGTGAGCCATTCGGGGTCCTGCCCGCCGCGCTCGATCAGGGCGTGCATCAGCGCGTCACCATCGCCGGAAGCGAGAATCGTGGTCAGGTCACCCGCTTCGAGACCGGACGCGTCCCCCACGTCATAGCCGTGCTCGCGCATGGCCCGCAGCAGCGCGATCGCGCTGGCCGGGGTGTCCAGCCCGACCGCGTTCCCGATGCGCGAGTGTTTGGTGGGGTACGCCGAGAACACCACGCCGACGCGTTTCTCGGATGCGGGCACCGAGCGCAGCCGGGCGTGCCGCACCGCGAGGCCGGCGACTCGGGCGCAGCGTTCGGGGTCGGCGACGTAGGCGATGAGCCCTTCGTCGTCGATCTCCTTGAACGAGAACGGAACGGTGATGAGGCGCCCGTCGAACTCGGGTACCGCGACCTGGGTGGCGACGTCGAGGGGTGAGAGCCCGTCGTCGTTGTCGTCCCACTGGGCGCGCGAGCTGGTCAGGCACAACCCCTGCAGGATCGGCATGTCCAGCGCGGCGAGGTGTGCCACGTTCCACGCATCGTCGGTGCCGCCGGCACCCACCGCGGCCGGGGTGGCGCCGCCGGCGGCCAGCACCGTGGTGATCATCGCGTCGGCAGAACCCAACAGTTCGATCAGGTCTTCGTCAGCGGTGCGCAGGGACGCGCAGAACACCGGCAGCGGATTACCGCCGGCATTCTCGATCGCCTCGCACAGTGCTTCGATGTAACCGGTGTTTCCGGCCAGATGCTGGGCCCGGTAGTACAACACCGCCACGGTGGGGCCGTCCTGCCGGGCGCCGATACGCTCCAGCAAACCCCAGCGCGGGGTGCTCTGCGGTTCGGCGAACCCGAATCCCGTCATCAGCAGGGTGTCGGAGAGGAAGGCGTACAGGTTCTTCAGGTTCGCCACCCCGCCCTGAGCGAGGTAGACGTGGGCTTGCAGCGCCACCCCGGCCGGCACCGTCGAGTGCTTCATCAGCTCAGCGTCGGGCGCCTGCTCTCCGCTGACGACGACGGCGGGCACGCCGCTGGCTGCCACCGCGTCGATGCCGTCTTCCCACGCCCGATAGCCCCCGAGGATTCGGACCACGACGACATCGGCGGACTCCAGCAACTCCGCTAGCTCGCCCTCGACGAGGCGGGCCGGGTTGGCCCAGCGGTATCCGGCGCCGCTCGCGCGGGCGGTGATGAGATCCGTGTCGGACGTCGACAGCAGCAAGACGGTGGGGGTCGGCGCGGCGGCAGAGGGCACGGTCACCCCCCATTCGTACCGCACACGCGCCGGCGGCGGCCGCGCAGACGTCCGCGCGGCAGGCTCAGCGGCGCGGATTCCAGCGGCTGTACCAGGTCTGCTGGTAGGGGTTTCCGATCAGCACCGCGAGCAGCAGAATGACCGCCGCGAACATGAGGAGTGCGAACATCGCCGTTCCCTTCGTCGTTCCCGTTGTTCAACACGGGTTCAGTAAGCGGACCGTACCGCTGAGGTCAGCGCGATTGACGCCCTTGTGCTGGACGGAGCAGTACGGCCTCGATGTGACCGGGATCACCGAGGCGCTCTGGGTACCGTGGTCGGATGGCGCGGCAACGCGAGAACGATGCCTGTCCCGGCGCACTCCAGACGCACTCGGCCGCCGACGGGCAGCTCGCCCGGATTCGGCTGCCCGGGGGGTTGATCGACGCCGCCCAGCTGGAGGCCGTCGCGCTGGCGGCGCAGGATCTCGGCGCACCTGGACTGGAACTGACCTCGCGGGGGAACATCCAGATCCGCGCCGTCAGCGACGCCGCAGCCGTCGCCGACAGGCTGCGTGCGGCAGGGCTGTTGCCGTCACCGCGGCACGAGCGGGTGCGCAACATAGTCGCGTCGCCGCTGTCGGGCCGCCTCGGCGGTGTCGCCGACGTCCGCGCCGTGACGGCTGGGTTGGACGCCGCGGTGCTGCGTGACGACCGGATCGTCGACCTGCCCGGCCGTTTCCTGTTCAGCATCGACGACGGGCGCGGTGACGTCTCCGGCCTGAGCGCCGATGTGGGTGTGCACCTCGTCGACGAGCGGCGCGCGGCGCTTCTGCTCGCCGGTCGCGACACCGGCGTGCGCATCGACACCGACGACGCGGTCGGCACCCTGCTCGCCGTCGCCCACCGCTTCCTCGATATCCGCGGAAAGTGTTGGCGGGTAGCCGAGCTCGCTGATCCAGAGGTCGTGCTCGACGGGCGCGCGCCGTCGAGTGCCGCCGGTGCCACGTGGCCGGTGACCACCCGTCCACCGGTGGGCTGGCTGGAGCAGACCGATGGCCGGATAACCCTTGGTGCGGCGGTTCCGCTGGGCGTGCTCGACGCCGAGGTGGCCCGCTACCTCGCTGCAGTCGCCGCGCCGATGGCCGTCACGCCCTGGCGCTCGGTGCTGTTGTTCGACCTCGACGAGGACACCGCCGACGTCGCCCTGCGCGTCCTCGCCCCCCTCGGCCTGGTGTTCGACGAGAACTCGCCGTGGCTGGCAGTCTCGGCCTGTACGGGCAGCCCCGGGTGCGCGCAGTCGGTCGCCGATGTGCGCGCCGACGCCGCCGCTGCCCTCGCGGTATCCCCCGCGGTGCAGACGCACCGACACTTCGTCGGATGTGACCGTGCCTGCGGCAGCCCCGCCGAAGGTCAGGTGCTGATCGCGACCGGAGACGGTTACCGGCCGCGGGATGACCACCCGTAGGGTGAGCGGGTGCTGGACTACATCCGTGACGCGGCCGAGATCTACCGGCAGTCGTTCGCGACGATCAGGGCCGAAGCCGATCTGGCCCGCTTCCCGGAGGACGTCTCGCGGGTGGTCGTGCGGCTGATCCACACCTGCGGGCAGGTCGATGTCGCCGACCACGTCGTATTCACTCCGGACGTGGTGACCCGCACCCACGCGGCCCTGGCTGCCGGCGCCCCGATCCTGTGCGATTCGTCGATGGTGGCGGCCGGCATCACCCGCTCGCGCCTGCCCGCCGACAACGACATCGTGTCGCTCGTGGCCGACTCCCGCGCACCCGAGATGGCTGCCCGATTGGGCACCACCCGCTCGGCGGCCGCAGTCGACCTGTGGGCCGACCGGATGGGTGACGCCGTGGTCGCCATCGGCAACGCCCCGACCGCGCTGTTCCGCCTCCTCGAACTCCTCGACGACGGCGCCCCCGTGCCGGCGGCCGTGTTGGGCGGCCCCGTCGGGTTCGTCGGCTCTGCGCAGTCCAAGCAGGAACTGATCGACAACCCCCGCGGGCTGTCCTATCTGATGGTCACAGGCCGGCGCGGCGGCAGCGCGATGGCGGCCGCAGCGGTCAACGCGATCGCCACCGACGTCGAATGACCCCGCACCGCCACCCGGACTGACAGACGTCGTCCATCGTTGACACTCGTCAGAAATCCGCGTTAGTGTCGCGCGTCACGGGCTCTCGAACGGAAGGCGCTGCGTGCAGCGAGGACTACCGGTCCGGTCGGCGACCGACCGCCGCCAGCCGCAGAAGAGCGACCTGCGCCGCAACGCGATCCTGGAGTCACTCGACCACCATCTGCGCGAAGTGGGACTCGACGGCATCAACATCGCCGACGTCACCCGCCGCGCCGGGGTGACCCGCTCGGCGTTCTACTTCTACTTCGAGAACAAGGCGGCTGCGGTCGCCGCGCTGCTGGAACCCATGTACGACGACGGATTCCTGGCCAGCGACATCCTGACCGCCACCACCCGCCCGCCCAGGGACCGCATTCGGGCCATGCTCGAGGCGTTGCTCGACACAGTCGACCAGCACCGCTACCTGCTCGAGGCGATGCTCGAGGCCCGCGCAACCAACCCGGCGATCCGCCGAGTCTGGGACGACGCCCGCGACTCGTTCATCCCCGAGCTGTCGGCGATGATCGCCGACGAGCGGGCCGCGGGGCGCGCCGGGGACGGTCCGCCGACCGAGGTGCTGGCGGAGTTGCTGCTGGAATTCAACGACCGCCTCCTCGAGCGCTACACCGTCGGCGGGCGGCTGACCCGGGACCAGCTCGTCGACGGGGCGGAGGCGCTCTGGTTGGGCACTCTCTACGGCCACGTCGGCTGACAGCGAAAGGCAACATCGTGACGATCCCCTGCAAACCCGAAGACCTCACCGCCGACTGGCTCGGCGGGGTGCTGGGCACCCCCGTCGCGAGCGTGGAGGTGACCGCAATCGGTACCGGCCAGACGGGCGCGACCTACCGCGTCGCGGCGACCTATGCCGGCGGCCCCGGTGACGCGCCGGCCACATTCGCGGTCAAGCTGCCCGCCCAGGACGACGCCGTGCGTGAACGGGTGGCGTTGGGCTACCTGTCCGAGGTCGAGTTCTACTCGACTGTCACCACCCAGGTGGCGATTCCGGTACCCGGCTGCTTCTACAGCGAGATCTCTTCCGACGGAGCGGATTTCGTGCTCTTGATGGCCGACATGGCTCCGGCCGTGCAGGGAGACCAGATCGCCGGGTGTACCACCGCCGAGGCTGCGCTGGCCGTCGAGGCGCTGGCCGGCCTGCACGGACCGAGCTGGGGCGATCGGCGCTGGTTCGATCTGCCGTCGATCGTGATGCCCAAACCGGGCGATGCCGAGGCGGCCAAGGGCCTCGGTGACGTGGCGGTGATGGCCGCCGACATCACACTGGACAAACTGGGCGGCAAGGTCAGCGACGAGGACCGCGTCACGTTGACCACCTCGATGGCACTGGTCTCACCGTGGCTGATGGCCGAACCGGAGCGCTTCTCACTGATGCACGGCGACTACCGCCTGGACAACCTGCTGTTCGATCCCGAGCGCACCCGGGTCACCGTCGTGGACTGGCAGACCATCGGGTTGGGCCTGCCCGCACGCGATCTGGCGTACTTCACCGCCACCAGCCTGCGACCCGACGATCGCGCCGGCCTGGAAAGAGACCTCGTCCAGCGTTACCACCGCGCTCTCGTCGGCTACGGGGTGCCCGACTACGATCTGCAGACCTGTTGGCAGGACTATCGTCTCGGCGTACTGCAGGCGCCGCTGTTGACCACGCTGGGCTATGCGTTCGCGGCGTCGACCGAACGCGGTGACGAGATGATCCTGACGATGCTGCACCGGGGCTGCCGCGCGATCCGCGAACTCGACGCGATCGAACTCGTCAGGTCGTATCAGGCTTGACTGCCGCCCACTGCGTCACCGGCATGGCCGGTCGCCAACCGGTGAACGACCCCACCGGTTCCCCGCGATAGTGCTGGTAGCGGCGCAGTTCGCCGCCCAGCCGTGAATGCTGTTGTATCAGAACTGCTTCGGATTCAGCGGTGACGGCGTTGGCGACGAGTCGGCCACCCGGCTTCAACCGCTCCCAGCACGCGTCGATGAGCCCGGGCAGGCTCACACCGCCGCCGACAAAGACCGCGTCCGGCGATGGAGTGGACTCGAAGGCCACGGGAGCGGCGGACGTCGCCTCGACAGGAACCCCGAATACCAAGGCGTTGCGGGCGATCCGCGCGCGGCGCGCCTCGTCACGTTCGAATGCCAGAGCCCGGCAGCCCGCTCCGGCCAGACACCACTCGACGGACACGCTGCCCGAACCCGCCCCGACGTCCCACAGCATCTCACCGGGCCGGGGTGCCAGCGCGGCGAGGGTCGCGGCCCGCATCATCTGTTTGGTGATCTGGCCGTCGTGGGCGAAAGCATCGTCGGGCAGGGTCGCGAACCGGCGCGCGTCGGGCAGGTAGCGCACCGCCATCACGTTGAGGTCGTCGACGCCGCCGGGCGGCCGGGCCGCCCACTCGCGCGCGGTGGACGAGCGACGCAGTTCCTTTGGTCCGCCGAGCTGTTCGAGAACGGTCAGCTCGGAATCACCCCGTCCGGTGTCGGTGAGCAGCCGCGCCAACTCGGCCGGTGTCGACGCGTCGCGCGACAACACGACGGCCTGCCCGCCGCGGCGCACCGCGGTATGGGTGGGCGCGGTCACCAGGCTGATGATCTCGGTGTCCTGTACCGGCCAGCCGACCCGCGAACAGGCGAGCGTGACCGACGAAACATGCGGCAGCACCATGACCCGCTCTGGCCCGTACAGGCGGATCAGCGATCCCCCGACGCCGTGCATCAGCGGATCGCCGCTGGCAACGACGTGGACGTCACCGTCGGCGTCGTCGAGCAGAGTGCGCAGCGCGGGCAGCATCGGAGACGGCCACGGCCGTCGGGGCGCCGAGACGGTGTCGTCGAGCAGCTCGAGTTGGCGCGGCGACCCGTGCACCACGGTGGCGCGGGCCAGCTCGGCGCGCGCGGCCGGCGCCAGCCCAGCCATGCCGTCGGCGCCGATCCCGACCACGACGATCATCGTCTCAGCCTGCGCCACATCGACCTCGGCAGCAGCCGGAACCCCAGCGCCAACACCGCCAGCGAGCGGGGCACCCACACCGTCGAGCGTCGTTTCTGCAGTGCCGCCACCGTGGCCTCGGCCACCTGCGCCGGGGTGCTCGACAACGGCGCGGGCGCCATCCCCTGCGTCATCCGGCCCACGACGAATCCGGGCCGCACGAGGAGGAGCCGAACACCGCTGCCGTGCAGCGCGTCGGAGAGGCCGCTGCAGAAACCGTCCAGGCCCGCTTTGGCCGAACCGTAGACGTAGTTGGCTCGGCGTACCCGCACTCCCGCGATCGACGAGAACGCCACGATCTGCCCGGCGCCCGCAGCACGCATCGCATCGGCCAGCACGGTCAGCAGGCTGACCTGCGCCACGTAGTCGGTGTGGGCGATCGCTGCGGCATGGGCCGCGTCCTTCTCGGCGAGGGCTTGATCGCCGAGGATGCCGAACGCGACGACCGCGGTGGTGATCGGCCCGTGCTCGGCGACGATGCTGTCGACCACGCCGGCATGGGCGCTCAGGTCGTCGGCGTCGAAGGCCACCACATGCACCGCCGCGGCGCGCGCCTGCTCGACGATGCCGCGCTCGGCGGCGAGATCCTCGGGTCGCCGCGCGGCCAGCACCACGGTCGCACCGGACGCGAGCCGCCGGCCGATCTCGATGCCGATCTCGCTGCGTCCGCCGAAAATCACGATCACCTCGCGTCGGCCGCTCGACCCGTCCGCCGTGTCTGTCATGGCAGCGATTATCACCTGCGCTAGCGTGGACCCGATGGCGAAGGCAACGACACGGCTCACCAACGACGCGCTCGCATTCCTCACCGAGCGGCATCTGGCGATGCTGACCACCCTGCGGTCGGACCAGTCGCCGCATGTGGTGGCGGTCGGCTTCACCTTCGATCCCAAGACCCACATCGCGCGTGTCATCACCACCGGTGGCTCGCAGAAGGCTGTCAACGCCGACCAGCGCGGGGTGGCCGTCCTGAGCCAGGTCGACGGCGCGCGCTGGCTCTCCCTGGAGGGCAAGGCGACGGTCAACCCCGACATCGACGCCGTCCGTGACGCCGAGTTGCGCTACGCGCAGCGCTACCGCACGCCGCGGCCCAACCCCAAGCGGGTGGTGATCGAGGTGCGGGTCGAGCGGGTGTTGGGTTCCTCGAGCCTGCTCGACCGCGGCGAAGACTGAGCAGCGCTCAGGAGGCCGGCACGACCACCAAGTCGTGCGGGCGATTGTTCACCGACTGTACTCCGTCGGCGGTGACGATGACGATGTCCTCGATGCGGGCGCCCCACTCGCCCGGAAAATAGATCCCCGGCTCCACCGAGAACGCCATGCCCTCCTGTAGTTCCAGTCGGTTGCCGGCCACGATGTAAGGCTCCTCGTGCACCGACAGGCCGATGCCGTGCCCGGTGCGATGGACGAACGCCTCCCCCATCCCCTCGGCCGCCAGGACGTCGCGCGCGGCGGCGTCGATCTGCTCGGCGGTCACACCGGGGCGCACCGCGTCGACGGCGGCGCGCTGGGCCCGCTGCAGCACCGCGTAGCGGCGGGCGATGTCGGGGTCGGGTTCGCCGATGCTGTAGGTGCGGGTCGAGTCGGAGTTGTAGCCCGGCTCGTAGGGACCCCCGATGTCGACGACCACGATGTCGCCGGAACGCAACTCGCGGTCCGAACACTCGTGGTGCGGATCGGCGCCGTGCGGCCCGGAACCGACGATGATGAAGGCGACCTCGGAATGCCCCTCGGCGACAATGGCTTCGGCTATGTCGGCGGCGACGTCGGCTTCGGTGCGCCCAGGCACGAGGAACTCCGGCACGCGGGCGTGGACACGGTCGATCGCCTCACCGGCCTTGCGCAGCGCCTCGACCTCGGCGGCGTCCTTGATCATCCGCAGCGTGCGCAGCACATCGGTGGCCAGCACGGGCACCACGCCGAGCGTCTCGGCCATCGGCAGCAGATGCAGCGCGGGCATCGAGTCGGTGACCGCGACCGCGAGCGGCGCAGATTTCCCAGCGACCGCGAGCGGCGCAGATTTCCCAGCGACCGCGAGCGGCGCAGAGCTTCCCCCCAGCGCCGCCGCCACCAATGCGTAGGGGTCGTCGCCGTCGACCCAGTCGCGCAGCGCGATTCCCAGCTCACCGACCGCCGATTCCTTCATCGCGGCAAGCTCCAACCGGGGAACGATCATCGTCGGATCGCCGGCAGCAGGCACGACCAGGGCGGTGAGCCGCTCGAACGTCTGGGCCCGTGAGCCGACCAGATAGCGCAGATCGTAGCCGGGTGTGATGACCAGGCCGGCCAAGCCCGCCTCGGTGGTCGCGCGGGCCGCGGCGGCCAGCCGTTGTGCGTACACGTCGCTGCTGAAGCGGCTCGTCGTCATGCCTTCCAGGTTACGTTTCCCCCTACGGCAGGATGACACCATGACTTCGACCGCCGGTCCCCTGCTGCTGCTCGACGGTGCCAGCATGTGGTTCCGCTCGTACTTCGGTGTGCCGTCCTCGATCACCGCACCCGACGGCAGGCCCGTCAACGCGCTGCGCGGCTTCCTCGACGCCGTCGCGACGCTGATCACCCGCGAACGCCCGCACCGGTTGGTCGTGTGCCGTGACGACGACTGGCGGCCACAGTGGCGGGTGGAGAAGATCCCGTCGTACAAGGCGCACCGCGTGGCGCAGGAGAGCACCGGCGAGGAACCCGATGCCGAGGAAGTGCCCGACGAGCTGACCCCGCAGGTCGACATGATCTTCGAGATTCTGGACGCATTCGGCATCGCCACCGCCGGCGCCGCGCACTGCGAGGCCGACGACGTGCTGGGCACCCTGGCCGATCGGGAGCGGCGCGACCCCGTGGTGGTCGTCAGCGGCGACCGCGACCTTTTGCAGCTGGTGCGCGATGAGCCGGTGCCGGTACGGGTGCTCTACCTGGGACGCGGCCTGGCCAAGGCGATCACCTACGGTCCCCAGGAGGTCGCCGAAACCTATGGCGTGCCGGTCGACCGCGCCGGGCCCGCCTACGCCGAGCTGGCACTGCTGCGCGGCGATCCGTCCGACGGGCTGCCGGGCGTTGCGGGCATCGGCGAGAAGACCGCCGCGACACTGCTGGCGCAGCACGGCTCACTCGACGCGATCATGGCCGCGGCGGCCGATCCGAAATCGTCGCTGTCGAAGGCACACCGCTCCAAGCTGCTGGGCTCGGTCGACTACATCGAGAACGCCACTCCCGTGGTGCGGGTCGCGACCGACGCGAAAGTGACGTTCTCCACCGACTCCGACGCATTGCCCCTGGCCGCACGACGACCCGCCGACGTCGCCGAACTCGCCGAGCGCTTCGGCGTGTCGTCGTCGATCGGACGGCTGCAGAGCGCGCTGGACGCGCTACCGGGGTGACCCGCTACCGGGGGCGACCGACTTCGTAGGTGCCGTCGTTGTCGGTGAACGTGACCGTGACCTGACGTTTGGTTCCGTCGATGCTGACTTCGCAGGTGAACGTGTCGCCCTGGCGGACGGTCGGGTTCACGCCGTTGTTGCAGCTGACGTTACTGACGTTCTGGGCACCGTAGCCGTTGGTCTCGTCGGTCAGGATCTGCTGGACACCGGTCTGCGCGGAGTTGATGTCCAGCTTGGTGGTGACGAAGAAGCCCGGGGTCCAGAAGCCGAGCACCAGCACCACCGCGACCACGATCGCGACGAACACGCCGACTACACCGCCGATGACCGCCAGCGACCGCTTGGAACCGTCCTCCGAACCGGGTGCGGGATACCCGCCACCGGGATACTGCCCGTATTGGCCGGGCTGCTGACCGAATTGACCGGGTTGCTGGCCGTACTGGCCCGGCTGCTGCCCGTATCCGGGCGGCTGTCCGTACTGCTGGCCGTACGCACCGGGCTGCCCGTACTGGCCGGGCGGCGGGTAACCGCCCGAGTAGTCGGGCTGCTGCTGGCCGTACTGCTCGGCGCCGGGGTACTGCTGAGGCGGATACGCCGGGGGCTGCTGGTACTGCGGATACTGCTGCGGCGTGTAGGCCGGCGGCTGCCACTGCTCGGAACCGGGGGCCTGCTCCGAACCGCTCGGCGGTTGCCAGCCCTGGTTCGCGGGGGCCTCGCCGGTCGGCTGGTCAGCGCCCTGCTCGGGCTGCTGGCCCTGCCACGGCTGAGTGGGGTCAGATCCCTGCGGTCCGCTCATGTCTCTCCTCGGTCCTCCCGGCGATGTGCTGTCGGTACGGCTTGCCGGCACCCCACCCTACCCGGCGTCAACAGCTACGACGCCGCGCCGAACGTCGTTGATCGCGCGTTTCGCGGTGGCCCGCAGCGCGGGCGAGGGTGCCGCGTTGCGGACCTGATCGGCCAAGTCCAGTACCTGTCGGCACCATCTCACGAAATCGCCCGCCGGCATGGATGTCCCGCTCCCCGCCGTGTCGCTGGCGGCGAGCGTGGCGGCCAGGTCGCCGGTGCTGGCCCAGCGGTAGACGGCGCTGACGAAACCGTCGTCGGGTTCGCGACTCTGGGGCAGGCGGTGACGTTGTTCATCGGTGCGCAGTTCGGACCACAGCTGTCTGGTCTGGTTCAGCGCTCGGCGCAGCGCGCTGGTCGGGATGTCTGCACCGTCGGGCGCGCTGTAGGCGTCGCGTCGGGATTCGTAGAGCACCGACGACAGTGCGGCGGCCAGTTCGGCGGCGTCGAGCCCCTCCCACACCCCGGCGCGCAGGCACTCGGCGACGAGCAGATCACTCTCGCTGTAGATCCGGGCCAGCAGTCGCCCGTCGTCGGTGACCGCAGGAGGGGCGGCAGCAGAGGCAGGGACTTCGGCGGCTTCCGGACCTCCCGGTTGACCAGGGTGTCCATGGTCTCTGGGAGCTTCGGCGATGTAACCGCGCTCGGTGAGCAACACCACGATGCGGTCGAAGGTGTTGGCGAGTGAGTTGGTGGCCGCCGCGATCTTGGTACGCAGTTGCTCGTTGTCCCGCTCGATGCGCAGATACCGTTCGGCGAGGCGGGCTTTGTCCTCACGGTCGGGCATGCTGTGTGCCCGGTGCGCCCGCATGCGGTCGCGCAGTGCGGCCAGCTCGGGGTCGATGTCGGGCTCGGCGGAGGACCCGCCCCGGTGCCGCGAAGACGGACGTTGCAGGCCGGCCGCGGCCGATCGCAGCGCCGCAGCCAGATCCCGGCGCGCCTTGGGATTGCGGTGCTCGACGCGTTTGGGAAGCGTCATGGTGCCCAGCGGTTTTCCACCTCCGGGGTAGTCCGCCGACGAGATACGACCGGCCCAGCGGTGCTCGGTCAGCACCAGCGGGCGGGGGTCGTCGCCTTCTCGGGCACGCTCGAGGACCACCGCCACCCCGATCCGGCGCCCGTGCGTGATCGCGATGATGTCGCCGCGGCGCAGCGCGGTCAGCGCGTCGTTGGCGGCCTGCCGGCGCTGCAGACGCGACGCGCGCGACTGCGCCCGCTCGCGCGCTGTGATCTGTGCGCGGAGCCGCACGTAATCCAGGATCGCCGAGTCGGTGCCGCCGAGCTGGGCGGCCAGGTCGGCCATCATGCGCTCGCCACGCTGCAGCCCGCGAACCACCGACACCACCGACCGATCGGCCTGGTACTGCGCAAACGACCGCTCCAGCAGCTCGTGGGCCTGCTCGGGGCCCATCTGGTTCACCAGGTTGATCGTCATGTTGTAGGTGGGGGCGAAGGAGCTGCGCAGCGGGAACGTGCGTGTCGAGGCCAGCCCGGCGACCTCGGCGGGGTCGGCGGCGCTGTCGTTGGGGTTCCACAGCACGACCGCGTGTCCCTCGACGTCGATGCCGCGTCGGCCGGCTCGACCGGTCAGCTGGGTGTACTCCCCCGGTGTCAGCGGCAGGTGCTGTTCGCCGTTGTACTTCACCAGCCTCTCGAGCACGACCGTGCGGGCCGGCATGTTGATGCCCAGCGCCAGCGTCTCGGTGGCGAACACCGCCTTCACCAGGCCGGCGGTGAACAGCTCCTCGACCGTGTGGCGGAACGTCGGCAACATCCCGGCGTGGTGCGCGGCCAGGCCGCGCAGCAGGCCTTCGCGCCACTGGTGGAAATCGAGCACCACCAGGTCGGCGTCGTTGAGGTCTGCGGTGCGCCGATCGACGATCTCGGCGATCCGTTTGCGCTCGTCGTCGGTGGTCA
>CAXEZH010000089.1:0-11084 GCA_964000695.1 uncultured Mycolicibacterium sp.
GAGCCGTCGACGTCGTCGTAGTAGCACGGGTCCCCGCCGCCGCGCCGCAGCGGACTCAGGGTCAGGCCGGGGCTGGCGGCTCCGGCGAACACCACGCTGGCCGAACTGCGCACCACCTCAGCCTAGGAGCCGACTCCGACATCGGCCTTGTCCGGATAGAACGCGAGATGACCGGCGATCGCGGCAACCGCCGGATAGGGCGCCTCGTAGGTCCACCCCGCGTCCTCGACGGTGTGTCCGTCCGCGGTGGTGAGGTGGTAGTAGCTGGCGTCGCCCTTGAAGGGGCAGTAGGTCGCGGTGTCACTGCACTTCAGGCGGCCCGGCACCACATCATCCAGCGGGATGTACTGCACAGCGGGGTAGCTGGCCTCGCGCAGTGTCAGCGCGGAGTCGGTTTCGGCGACCACCTCGCCGTTCACCCGCACCACGACGTGTCGGCCGGTGGGCTCGACGGTGATGGGATGGGCTGCGGTGGGCTCCAACACGGGTCGGTCGGTCATGACACCATTCAACGCCTTCCGGGCGGTGCTGCCATCCCCGTCAGTGGGGTCGGCCCGCGATCCGGTCGGCGATGACCGCGATCGGCGAGGTGCCGGCGCTGCCGCGGAACTCGTGCCAGTCGGCGGCCTGGTAGGCCAGGTACATGCCGCGCACGCCGATCCAGCGCAGGGGTTCGGGTTCCCAGCCGCGCGATCGGTGCCCGACCCAGGGCAGTTCGGTCAGCGCCGACGACCGGCCGAGCACCAGGTCGGTCAGCGTGCGGGCAGCCAGATTGGTGGCGGTCACGCCGTGCCCGACGTACCCGCCGGCCCAACCCAGCCCGGAGGACGCGTCGAAGTCGACCGTCGCCTCCCAGTCCCGCGGCACGGCCAGCACGCCACACCAACCGTGCGCGATCGGCACGTCGGCTACCTGCGGCAGGATCGAGTGCAGCGTCTGCCGCAGCCGCGCGATGGTGCGTTTCGGTATCTGACCGTCGCGGTCGAGCCGGGAACCGAACCGGTAGGGCACGCTGCGTCCGCCGATGGCGATCCGGTCGTCGACGGTCCGCTGGGCGTAGAAGAACCCGTGCGCGGTGTCGCCGAGCGTCTCCCGGCCCTGCCAGCCGATGTCCTCCCAGATCCGTTGCGGGAGGGGTTCGGTGGCGATCATCGAGCTGTTCATCGGCAGCCAGCGGCGTCTCAGTCCGGGCAGCCTCGCGGTGAATCCCTCGGTGGCGCGCAACACGATCGGCGCGCGCACGGTGCCCCACGGCGTGGCGACGCCACCCGGGCCGATCTCGGTCGCCGGGGAGCGCTCGTACAGGTCGACCCCCAGGCGTTGCACGGTGTCGGCCAGTCCGCGTACCAGCTCTGCCGGTTGGATCCGGGCACAGTGCGGGTTGTGGTACGCGGCAAGCACTCCCGCAAGCCGGATGCGCTGCGCCGATTCGCTCGCGGTGAGAGTCGCGACGCCGTCGACGCCCCACCGGCTCTCGGCGTCGGCGGCCGCGGCCAACCGGGTCGCCTGCGCCGGGTTACGCGCGATCTCGAGGGTGCCACCCTTGACGATGCCGGCGTCGATGTTCTCCCGGGCGGCGACGTCGATCACTTCGTCGACAGCGCCGTTGAGCGCACGCTGCCAGGCCACGACCGCGTCGCGGCCGTACTGACGGGCCATCCGCTCGCGGTCACCCGGAACGAGTCCGGACAGCCAGCCCCCGTTGCGTCCAGACGCACCGAACCCGGCGAACCGGGCCTCGAGCACCACGATGCGCAGCGACGGGTCGGCCTGCTTGAGGTAGTAGGCGGTCCACAGGCCGGTGTAGCCGGCGCCGACGATGCAGACGTCGGCGTCCCGGCTGCCGGGCAGCGACGGGCGGGGCACCGGAGGTCCGTCGAACCAATGCGACACGTGACCGTTGGTGGGTGCGGGGGTGGGCGCGTGGCTGGGCACCGGGAGATTCTGACAGCTGCGCGGTGTCGCCTGCTAACGCTTGGCGGCCCGCAGCCCCACCCAGAACTCAGCGGCCTCCCGGATGGACTCCTCGACCGGCCGCGGCAGCCAATCCAGTTCGCGGCGGGCCTTGGTGCAGTCCAGCGGCGCCTCGGCGCGCATCAACCGCAGCGACCCCAGCGAGAGGCGCTCGTCGGTGCCCGTCAGCCGGGCTTTGACG
Organism: uncultured Mycolicibacterium sp.; assembly: GCA_964000695.1. Taxonomy (GTDB): domain Bacteria; phylum Actinomycetota; class Actinomycetes; order Mycobacteriales; family Mycobacteriaceae; genus Mycobacterium. Next base: position 2,156 of record CAXEZH010000089.1, read on the forward strand.
CTGCCCAGTGCGGCCATGGCGTAGGCCGCGGGAAGCGGCAGGGTGCGCGACGGTGCGGGAACGCCGGCGGCTTCGGCGGCGATTCGTACCACCTCGGCATTGGAGATCATCTTCTCCGACACCAGATAGCGTTCGCCCACCCGGCCGTGGTCGGCAGCGGCGATCAGGGCCTGCGCCGCATCGTCGATCCCCACCGCCTCGAGTTCGATGCCTCCCATCACGAACGGGAGCTTGCCGAACGCGGCGCCCGCGATGATCGCGCCGTGGGGGGTGCGGCCCCAGTCACCGGCGCCGTAGGTGGTCGACACGCACATCGCGACCGCGGGCAGTCCACGCTCCCGCACGTAGTTCATCACCAGGTTCTCGGCCTGCACCCGGGACTGCACGTAGGGCGTCAACACCGTGGGATCGGGGATCACGTCCGCCTCGGTGGCGGTCCGACCGCGGCGCCGGTCCACGGTGACATAGCTGCTGGTGTAGACGAATCTGCGCAACCCGGCGGCAACGTCGGGCTGCACCGCGACCTCGAGGACATTGCGGGTGCCCTCGACGTTCGTGCGAAACAGCGGCGTCGGGTCGTTGAGCCAGCCGCGTGTGTCGACAACGCAGTAGTAGACGTCGCGCGCGCCGGTCATCGCCGTGCGCAGCACGGCACTGTCCCAGATGTCGCCGACATAGCGGGTCACGGCCAGATCGTCGATGCCGATCGTGTTGGCCCCGTCGCGCACCATCACCCGCACGTCGTGTCCCGCGGCGACGAGCTGTCGCGTGACATGGCTGCCGAGGTAACCGTTCGCACCGATGACGAGCACGGGCGCGGTCACCGCGCTGCACCCATCTGCGTCATCCACGCCGCCGCCTCGTCCGGCAGCGTGCCCAGCTCCTGGGCCTTCTTGCACCATTTCAGCGTCGCCTTGACGAATCTCAGGGGGTTGTAGATGTCCTCCTGACGGCACCAGCGGCCGTCACCGGCGTAGGTGACGATCGAGATGTTGGTGGCGCTGATGATCGTGCCGTCGCCCGGGTCGCGCATCGGGTTGTCCAACTCGCAGATGACCCGTCCGGTCGCCTCGTCGAACACCGCCCACAGGGACGGGAACGACGTCATGTGGCTGCCCGGGAACGTCTCCATCGTCTTCCAGATCCAGGGCCGGACCTGTTCGCGGCCGCGCATCGTGCCCGCCGCGTGCTCGATGTAGAGCACGTCGTCGGTGTACTGGTCCACCCAGGGATCCCAGTCACGGGTCTGCGCCGCCCGGTCGACCGTCTTCTCGAAGCCCGCGAACGCCTCGACGAGTTCATCTCGGCTGAAGGTGTTGCCCGTCACACCGAAAACTAGAACATGTTCTACCGGTTGCTGTCGAGGGGTAGGCCGCTGCGGATTAAACGCGCACTCCAGACGGTTATACCGGCACCATGACCCAGCGATACCACAAGAACCCGCAGGCGGTTGACGCGCTGTCGCCGGAGCAGTACCACGTCACCCAGCGCAACGGCACCGAGCGACCGTTCACCGGCGAATACTGGGACAACCACGAACCCGGCATCTACGTCGACGTGGTGTCCGGCGAACCGTTGTTCGCCTCGGTCGACAAGTTCGACAGCGGATCGGGTTGGCCCAGCTTCACACGTCCCCTGCGCGCGGCCGACGACGGCGGCGACAACATCGTCTCCAGGCGCGACTTCTCGCACCTGATGGTCCGCACCGAGGTGCGTTCGGCCCACGGCGACAGCCACCTCGGGCACGTGTTCACCGACGGACCGCGCGAAGCGGGAGGGCTGCGCTACTGCATAAACTCCGCGGCTCTGCGGTTCGTCCACCTCGACGACCTCGAAGCACAGGGCTACGGGCAGTACCGTGGGTTGTTCGCCGATATCGACGACACAGTCGAGAAGGAGCAAGCGTGAGCGACTACAAGCGAGCCGTTCTGGCCGGCGGCTGTTTCTGGGGTATGCAGGATCTGATCCGCAAGCAGCCGGGCGTGGTGTCCACCCGGGTGGGCTACACGGGCGGGCAGAACGACCATCCGACGTACCGCAACCACCCGGGGCACGCCGAGGCGGTCGAGATCGTCTACGACCCCGCACAGACCGACTACCGCGCGCTGCTGGAGTTCTTCTTCCAGATCCACGATCCGACGACGAAGAACCGGCAGGGCAACGATGTCGGCACCAGCTACCGCTCGGAGATCTTCTACGTCGACGACGAGCAGCGTCAAGTGGCGCTGGACACCATCGCCGATGTCGAGGCCTCCGGGCTGTGGCCGGGCAAGGTCGTCACCGAGGTCAGCCCCGCACCCGACTTCTGGGAAGCCGAACCGGAGCACCAGGACTACCTGGTGCACTACCCGGGTGGCTACACCTGCCACTTCCCGCGGCCGGGCTGGAAGCTGCCCAAGCGCACCGAGGTTTGATTCACCGCACCGCGGTGGCGGTCTGATTCACCGACGGTGCACGGTCACCCGGCCGCCGCTCTTGGGCGTATAGGCCACGCCCCGCGAGTGGGTCTTCTCGGCAGGGGTGTCGGTGGTTTCGATCACGAAGTGCCGTAACACCGTTCGCAGGACGATGTCCATTTCCACGTTGGCGAAAGCCGCGCCCACGCAGCGCCGGGTGCCGCCGCCGAACGGGATGTGCGCGAACGTGGGCGGGCGCTGACCGAGGAATCGATGCGGATCGAACCGGTCCGGGTCGGGGAATTCCTGGGCGCGGCGGTGCATCTGGGACAGCGCAACGACGATCGAGTAGCCCTGCGGGATGGTGTACTCGCCGAGGTTGAACGAGGGCGCGTACACGTGGCGTCCGGCGAAGTCGATGACGGTACGCACCCGCTGCACCTCGAGGATGACAGCCTGCCGGTACTCGTTGTCCTCGGTGTCGGCCTCGGCGGCCAACCTGGCCAGCACGTCGGGGTGGCGGCTGATGCGCTCGAAGGCCCAACCCAGCGTGGCGGCGGTGGTCTCGTGGCCGGCGGCGAGCAACGTGAGCAGTTCGTCGCCGATGTCCTGTCGCGACATCGACGATCCGTCCTCGTAGGTGCTCTTCAGCAGCAACGCCAGCACGTCGTCGCGTTCGTCGAAGTCCGGGTCGGCCTGCACGGCGTCGATCAGCCGGCCGATCACCTCGTCGTAGCGCCGACGGTAGCGCGCCAGCCGCCCCCAGGGACTGAACCGGCCGTAGGTGCGTGCCGGGGTGGGCAGCACCGCCAGTCGGGAACCGAGGGTGACCCACGGCGGGATGATGCGGCGCAGCTCGTCCAGATGCGTTCCGTCGGCACCGAACACCGCCCGCAGGATGGCGTTGAGGGTGATGCGCATCATCGGTTCGAGGGTTTCGAACGGCTTACCCTCGGGCCAGCTCTGGGCTTCCCGCAGTGTCTCCTCTTCGAAGATGGCCTCGTAGTTGCGAATGCTCTTGCCGTGGAACGGGGGTGTGAGCAGCCGACGCCGACGCCGATGGTCGGCGCCGTCGAGGGCGAACACCGAGCCCGACCCGAGTACCCGGGACAGGTTGGGCTGGATGTTGCCGACGTCCTCGGTGTTGGCCATGAACAGCTCCTTGGCCAGTGCCGGGTCGGCGACGATCACGGTGCGGCCGAAAACCGGCAGCTGCAGCGTGAACACATCTCCGCATCGGCGGACGATCTGGGCCACCGTCCATTTCCGTGACGTCGTGAAGCCCAGCCCCTGGATCAACCGGGGCACGGGCGGGGTGGGTGGCAACCGCACCTCACGGGGTGCTGGGGCGCTCCGTTGGGGCGTGGTGATCGTCGCTTCGGTCATCCGCTGTCGGCTCCGCTCTGGTACTCAGGTGTACCGCGCTCGTGTCCGGTACGGTACCGCTTGGTACCACGGGGTTGCAAGGGGGTGTCGCGAACATGACGGCCGTTCCCGGCGACTCGGTGACCGATCGGCTGCTCGACGGCTTGGCGGCCTCGGTCCGCGAGCGCGGCTACCGCGACACCACCGTTGCCGACATCGTCCGGCACGCGCGCACGTCCAAGCGCACCTTCTACGAGCAGTTCGACAGCAAGGACCGCTGCCTCATCGAGTTGCTACGCCGCAACAACGACGACCTCATCGCCGCCATCCTGGCCGCGGTCGACGCCCAGGCGGACTGGCGGATCCAGATCCGACAGTCCGTCGACGCCTACGTCGAGCATATCGGCGCGCGGCCCGCCATCACCCTCAGCTGGATCAGGGAGGCGCCGGCACTGGGCGCGGAGGCGCAGCCGTTGCACCGCCAGGCCATGGTGAAACTCACCGACATGTTGGTGACGCTGACCGGGAACCCGGGATTTCGCCGCGCCGGTATCAGCCCGGTCTCCGCTTCCACCGCGTTGATCCTGTTGGGCGGCGTCCGGGAACTCACCGCCCTTCTGGTCGAAGACGGTGGTGACGTCCGCGAGATCGCCGGACCCGCAGTGGCCGCGGCGACGGCGCTACTCGGTGCGCACTGACCTCACCCGAGGATCAGGCGCGCCGACTTCTCGAGTCGGCGTGCGATCTCGTCGTAGGAGACGTAACCCATGCCCGCCCGGACCAGCACCCCGGAGTACAGCATCTCCAAGGTATCGATCACGTCCGGGTCGGTCTGCGGTCCCAGCGCGCTGGCCAACCGGTCCCGGATGTCGCGGCCGATGCGCAGCCGCAACACCTCGACGTCGGGATCCTTGCCCAACAGCGCGGTCGTCACGGCGCCGGCGAACTCCGGCTCGTCGGCGACCAAGAGCGAGATGTGTCCGAGCACATCGATGACGCGGGCGACGGGATCATCCGACTCGTGATCGACGTGGGGCGAACCGGCCAGCCGGCGCCAGAACACCTCGGCCACGAGATGCTCCTTGGAGGAGAAGTACGTGTAAGCGGTGGCGGCGCCCACGCCCGCTTCCGCGGCGACCCTGCGCACGGTCAGAGCGGCAAATCCGTCCTGGGCGAGCAGCTCGACCGCGGCCCGGCCCAACCGCTCCACGGTGTCGGCCTGTCGGGCCGTCAGACGGCGCCGAGTCGACTCCAGAGCCGGATCGGACACATGTCCGGACGCTACTACAACGACCTGTGCCCAGCAACGGTAAGTTGGGCGCCATGAGCGATACGACGGCGCACCCCGACACCGCACTGCCCCCGGCCGCCGCCGACCTGTTCGAGCTCGCCGAACGCGTCACCGGTTTCATGCCCGCCGACGAGGGCCGCGCCCTCTACGACGCCGCGCTGCACTACCTGAAAGACGGCGTCGCGGTGGAGATCGGGACGTACTGCGGCAAGTCCACCGTCATGCTCGGCGCTGCCGCCCAGCAGACGGGTGGGCTGCTGTACACCGTCGACCATCACCACGGCTCCGAGGAGCACCAGGCCGGTTGGGAATACCACGACTCCTCGATGGTCGACCCCGTCACCGGACTGTTCGACACCCTGCCGACGCTGCGCCACACCCTCGACGCCGCGGGTCTCGACGACCACGTGGTGGCGATCGTGGGACGCTCGCCGGTGGTCGCCCGCGGTTGGCGAACCCCGTTGCGGCTCTTGTTCATCGATGGTGGCCACACCGAGGAGGCGGCCCGCCGCGACTTCGACGGCTGGGCCCGGTGGGTGTCGGTCGGCGGGGCACTGATCATCCACGACGTCTTCCCCGATCCCGCCGACGGCGGTCAGGCTCCCTTCCACATCTACCGCCGCGCGCTGGACACCACGGAGTTCCGCGAGGTCGCGGCAACCGGTTCGATGCGGGTGCTCGAACGCACGACCGGCGATCCGGGCACGCTCGGCGGCGCGTAGGTCAGCGCTCGCTGATCACGCACTCGCAGTCGTAGTCCCCCTCGAGACCCCGCGGCAGATCGGGGCCGCGGAAGATGCCGCTGCCCGGCGTCGCGCAGGACAATGCATCGGCCGCCAGGATCACCGCCGCGCCCGTCCAGGTGGTGCGTTCGACCGGCCAGCGTTTGCCGTCGGCGTACACCAGGCCGGTCCAGTACGAACCGTCCTCCTCGCGGAGGTGGTGCATGGCCGCGAACTGCGCATGCGCCCGGTCTCGGTCGCCGATCGCGTCCAATGCCATGACCAGTTCACAGGTTTCGGCACCGGTCACCCACGGCCGGTCGTCCACACACCGGATCCCGAGATCCGGAACCACGAAATCGTCCCACCGCTCGTCGATCCGGGAGCGCGCCCGGGGCCCGCGCAGCGCGCCGCACAACACCGGGTAGTACCACTCCATCGACCAACGGTCCTTGGCGACGAACGCTTCGGGGTGCTCGACGATCGCGTGACCGAGCCGCCCGACGGCGACCTCCCACTCGGGCTGCGGGTCGTCGACATAGTCGGCCAGCGCCAGGGCGCATCGGATGCTGTGATGGATGCTGGCGCAGCCGGTGAGCAGGGCCTCCTCGGCGATACCGGACGGGCTTGCCGCCCAGGCGATCTCGCCGGTGCTGGACTGAAGGCTCAGGACGAAGTCGATCGCCTTGACCACGACCGGCCACATCGTCTCGGCGAACCGGCGGTCGCCGGTGACCAGCACGTGATGCCACACACCGGTGGCGATGTAGGCGCAGAAGTTGCTGTCACTGTTGGCGTCCTCGATGACGCCGTTGCGCAGTTGGATGGGCCAGGTGCCGTCGTCGCGTTGGGTGCGCAACGACCAGTCGAAGGCCGCCCGCGCGGGCTCGAGCAGTCCCGCGACGGTCAGCGCCATCGCGTTCTCGATGTGATCCCAGGGATCGGTGTGCCCGCCGTGCGACCACGGGATGGCACCGGACGGCTCCTGCGTCGCCGCGATGGACTCCGCCGTCTGGCAACACTGGTCGGGGCTGAACGCCCCTGGCACACCGGGGATCTCAGGCATCGGCCGGAGGTTTCCTGAAGTAGAGCGCCACACTCTTGCCGATCAACGGGTTGAGCGCGGCCTCGGCAGTGCGGGTGAGCCACGGCCGGCTCATCATGTCCCACACCAACAGCTTGTGATACGCCGTCACCGCTGGATGATCCGACTTCTCGGTACCGACGGCGCATTTGAGCCACCAGTACGGCGCGTGCAGCGCATGAGCGTGATGGGTGGCAGTCAGTTCGAGGCCGTGCGCGAGCACCTTGTCGCGCAGTTCGTCGGCACGGTAGATGCGGATGTGACCGCCTTCGTTGGCGTGGTATTCATCCGAGAGCGCCCAGCAGATCCGCTCCGGCAACCACCGCGGCACCGTGATCGCCAGCGCACCACCGGGTCTGAGGACCCGCACCAGTTCGGAGATCGCCCGGTCATCGTTGGGCACGTGCTCGAGGATCTCCGAGGCGATGACGCAGTCGAAGGTGGCATCGGGGTATGGCAACTCCAGCGCGTCGCCTTTGACGGCCTCGCCGCGGGCCGAGGCGGGCGCCTCTCCTTCGGCTTTCATCGCCTGCAGGATCTCGTCGACATCGTTGAGATCGGCGGCGTTCTGGTCGAAGCCGATCACGTCGGCGCCGCGCCGGAACGCCTCGAAGGTGTGCCGGCCGGCGCCGCACCCGACGTCGATGACCTTGCTGCCCGGCCCCACACCGAGCCGGTCGAAGTCCACGGTCAGCATGCCGCGACCCGTCGACAGGCGCGTTCGTAGACCGAGACAGTCTGTGCGGCAACCGATTCCCAACTGAAAACGTCCAGCGCACGGCGCCTTCCGTTGTCACCGAGCCTGCGCAGCTCCAGAGGTGAATCCAGCAACTCGCCCAGCACCCTGGTCAACTCGTCGACGTCGGCGGGCGTGACCAGCCGCGCGCAGTCACCGTCGGGTCCGACCACTTCGGGCAGCGCACCGGCCCGGCTGGCGACGATCGGGGTGCCGCTGGCCATCGCCTCCACCGCGGGAAGCGAGAAGCCCTCGTACAGCGACGGGATGCACGCGACCTCGGCGGAGGCCAACAGCTCTGCCAGCTCGGCATCGGACAACCCGCTGGAACTGTGCACGATGTCGGAGATACCCAACTCGGCGATCAGCTTCTCGGTCGGGCCGTTGGGCTCGAGCTTGGCGACCAGCTGCAACTCCAGATCACGCTCGATGCGCAGCCGGGCGATCGCGTGCAGCAGGTGGCTGACGCCTTTGAGCGGCACGTCGGCGCTGGCGATCGCGATGACGCGGTTACGCACTCGGTGCGGCGAGGGTTGGAACAACTCGGTGTCCACACCCAGCGGCACCACGTGCAGCTGGTCGGGGCTGACCGCGAAGTCCTCGGCGATGTCGGCAGCCGAGGTCGACGACACGGTGACCAGCTCGGGAATCAGGCGAGCCACGTCCTTCTGCATCTCGGCGAAGCCGTACCACCGGCGCACCAGCGGCTTGCGCCACCACTTGGCCGCGGCGACGTCGAGGACCCGGTCCCGGGTGATCGGATGGTGGACGGTGGCCACCACCGGCAGCCCGGACTCGGCGATTGCCAGCAGGCCGGTACCCAGACACTGGTTGTCGTGCACGACATCGAAGTCGGCGCGCCGGTCGGCGAGCAGCCGGGCCACCCGCATGCTGAACGTCTTGGGTTCGGGGAAGCCCGCGGTCCAGGTGGTCAGCAGTTCGCGGACGTCGATGCTGGTCTTGATCTCGCTGGGCCGAGGGATCCGGAACGGGTCGGGTTCGCGGTAGAGGTCCAGGCTGGGCACCTTGGTCAGGCGCACCCGCGGATCCAGACCGTCCGGGTACGGCTGCCCGGAGAAGAGCTCCACGTCATGGCCGAGCTCGACCAGGCCGCGGCTCAGGTGTCGGACGTAGACGCCCTGGCCGCCGCAATGGGTCTTGCTCCGATAGGACAGCAACGCAATGCGCATGGTCAGCTCACATACCCCGCGCCGCGCTCACGCACATACCCCGCGCCGCGCTCACGCATATACCCCGCGCCGCGCTCACGCGCGAGGATCCGGATGGAATGCCGCACTGAGCAGGCCAAATCGATTGGAGCAACGAATCCGAACC
>CAXEZH010000090.1:0-22599 GCA_964000695.1 uncultured Mycolicibacterium sp.
CGTGCCCACGCGCCGAGTCGCGAAGCTCGAGACCGGGCACCGGCGCCACAATCGGGTTCGTCGAAGAGATCGCGAGACCGGCGGACCCGGCCGCTGACGCCGCACCTCGTACCGGGTCGGTCCAGTCCTCGCGGTCGGCCACCACCGCCGCGAGGGCCAGGTTCTCGACGTCGTGCGCGATGGCCTCAGCCGACTGGAACGAATAGATCATCGAGACGGTGCGCCCCGCTGCCAGACAGCCCGCGATCACCGCGGCGTGCTGGAGGCGGTTGCGAACCACCAGACCCACCGGCGCGTCATCAGCCACCCCGGCAACCCGAAGCGCCGACGCGATGGACTGACCGTAAGCGGTGACCTCGTCGCCCGAGTACCAGCGACCCTCGAACTCGATGCACGGCTCCCGGCCGTAGCCCGCCAGCGCCGCCGCGAACCTTTCGGTAAACCCCTCCGGCACCGCTTCACCATACGCAACAGCCCCCGGCGTACCGGGGGCTGTTGGTCGATTCGGGTTAGGACAGCAGCGAATCCGGCGGAGTGAAGCGCTCGCCGTACTTGGCGGCCAATTCCTTGGCGCGGGCCACGAACGCGTCCTTGCCGATTCCGCCGGCGCCCTGATAGCCGACGATGAACTGCGCCGAGCCACCGGTGTAGGGCGGGAAGCCGATACCCATGATGGAGCCGATGTTGGCGTCAGCGGTCGAGGTGAGGACACCCTCGTCCAGGCATTTCTGGGTCTCCAGCGCCTCGGCGAACAGCATCCGGTCGATCATGTCCTGCAGCGGAACGTCGGCTGGGTTGTTTGTGTGCGCGGACTTGAAGGTGTCGGCCAGACCTTCCCACAGCCCGACCCGCTTGCCGTCGACGTACTCGTAGAAACCGGCGCCCTTGAGTCGCGACGGACGACCGATCTCGATCATCGTGTTCACCACCGCCTCGGCCGGGTGCGGCTCGTAGGTGCCGCCAGCTTCCTCGACACCCTGACGGGTCGCGGTCGCGATCTTCTGCATCAGCTCCAGGTTGAGCTCGTCGGAGAGCTGCAGCGGCGGAGCCGGGTATCCGGCCTGCGAACCCGCCTGCTCGATGCTGGCCGCCGGCACACCCTCGCCCAGCATCGCCAGGGCCTCGTTGACGAAGGTGCCGATGACGCGGGAGGTGAAGAAGCCGCGGCTGTCGTTGACCACGATCGGGGTCTTGCCGATCGCCTGCGTGTAGTCGAACACCCGGGCCAGCGCCTCGTCGGAGGTCTTCTCGCCCTTGATGATCTCAACCAGCGGCATCTTGTCGACCGGGGAGAAGAAGTGGATGCCGATGAAGTCCTCCTGGCGCTTCACGCCGGTGGCCAGCCCGGTGATCGGCAGCGTGGAGGTGTTCGAACCCAGCACCGCGTTGGGTTCAACGACGTCCTCGATCTCCTGGAACACCTTGTGCTTGAGTTCCTGGTTCTCGAACACGGCCTCGATGACGAAGTCCACGCCCTTCAGGTCCTGCGGATCGGCGGCCGGGGTGATGCGGGCCAGCAACGCCTCGGACTTCTCCTGCGTGGTCTTGCCCCGCTCGAGCGCCTTGGCTTCCAGTTTCTCCGAGTAGCCCTTGCCCTTCTCGGCGGCCTCGATCGAGACGTCCTTCAGGACGACGTCGTAGCCGGCCTTGGCCGAGACGTAGGCGATGCCGGCGCCCATCATCCCCGCACCCAGCACGCCGATCTTGTTGATCTTGACCGGCTCGATGCCGTCGGGGCGTGAGCCGCCGCCGTTGATGGTCTGCAAATCCAGGAAGAACGCCTGGATCATGTTCTTGGCGGTCTGCCCGGTGACCAGCGAGGTGAAGTAGCGGCTCTCGATGCGGCTGGCGGTGTCGAAGTCCACCTGAGCACCCTCGACCGCGGCATCCAGGATGGCCCGCGGAGCGGGCATCGGTGCACCCTTGAGCTGCTTTTTCAGCAGCGCCGGGAACGACGGCAGGATCGCGGCGAGTGCCGGGTGCGACGGGGTGCCGCCGGGCATCTTGTAGCCCTTCTGGTCCCACGGCTGAGTGTGCGCGTCCGGATTTGCTTTGATCCACGCCTTGGCTGCCGGCACCAGTTCGTCGACGCTGCCGACGAGTTCGTCGACCAGCCCGATCTCCTTGGCCTTGCCGGGCTTGAACCGGGTGCCCTGGGAGAGCACCTCCATGAAGGCTTTCTGGATGCCGAACATCCGCACGGTGCGCGCGACGCCACCGCCGCCGGGCAGCAGGCCGAGCGTCACCTCGGGCAGGCCGATGACGACGCCCTTGACGTCGGCGGCGATGCGGTGGTGACACGCGAGCGCGATCTCCAGGCCGCCGCCCAGGGCGGCGCCGTTGATGGCGGCCACCACCGGCTTGCCCAGGGTCTCCAGCTTGCGCAGGTCGGCCTTGATGAACTCGACCTCGGCGAAGGACTCGGCGGCGTTGTCGGGGCCGACGTTCATCATGCCCTTGAGGTCACCGCCGGCGAAGAAGGTCTTCTTCGCGCTGGCGATCACCACACCGGTGATCGAATCCTGTTCTGCCACAAGCCGCTCCACGGCGTTGTGCATGGATTCCTTGTAATGCTCGTTCATCACGTTGGCCGAACCGGTCGGGTCGTCCAGCGTCAGGGTGACGATGCCGTCGGCATCCTTGTCCCACTGAATGGTGTTCTCTGCCATTGTTGTTCGTTTCTCCTCGACGCCCGGATCAGACTCGCTCGATGATGGTCGCGACGCCCATGCCGCCGCCGATGCACAGCGTGATCAGCGCGCGCCGCGCATTGCGCCGCTCGAGCTCGTCGACCATGGTGCCGGTGATCATGGCGCCGGTGGCGCCCAGCGGGTGGCCCATCGCGATGGCGCCACCGTTGACGTTGAGCTTCTCGTCGGGGATGTTGAGATCCTTCTGGAACTTCAGCACCACCGAGGCGAATGCCTCGTTCAGCTCGAACAGGTCGATGTCGTCGACCGTGAGGCCGGCGCGGTCGAGCACCTTGCGGGTGGCCGGGGTCGGCCCGGTGAGCATGATGACCGGGTCGGCGCCGCTGGTGGCGGTGGCCACGACACGGGCGCGTGGGGTCAGGCCGGCGGCCTTGCCGGCCGCCTCGGAACCGATCAGCACCAGCGCGGCGCCGTCGACGATGCCCGAGCTGTTGCCGCCGGTGTGGACGTGGTTGATCTTCTCCACGTAGTGGTACTTCTGCAACGCCACATCGTCGAACCCGCCCATCGCGCCGACTCCGTCGAAGGCGGTCTTGAGCTTGGCCAGGCCCTCCATCGTGGTGTCGGGGCGCATGTGCTCGTCGTGGTCGAGCACGACCAGACCGTTCTGGTCCTTGACCGGCACCACGGACTTGGCGAAGTATCCGCCAGACCAGGCCGCGGCGGCCTTCTGCTGGCTGCGCAGCGCGTAAGTGTCGACATCGTCGCGGGAGAAGCCCTCGATCGTCGCGATCAGGTCCGCGCCGATGCCCTGCGGCACGAAGCCGATGCGGTAGTTGGTTTCGGGGTCGCTGGCCCATGCGCCGCCGTCGGAGCCCATCGGTACCCGGCTCATCGATTCGACGCCGCCGGTGATCACCAGGTCGTCCCAGCCGGAGCGCACCTTCTGCGCACCCAGGTTGACCGCTTCCAGCCCGGACGCACAGAACCGGTTGAGCTGGAAGCCGCCGGTGGTCTCCGGAAGGCCCGCCACCAGGCCGGCGGTGCGGGCGATGTCGCCACCCTGGTCGCCGACGGGCGAAACGCAGCCGAGGATGACGTCGCTGATCAGGGTCTCGTCCAGGTCGGGATAGCGCGACCGGATCTCGTCGATCAGACCGACCACGAGGTTGACCGGCTTGATCTCGTTGAGCGAACCGTTGCGTTGCTTACCGCGAGGCGTGCGGATCGCCTCGTAGATGAAGGCTTCTTCGGACATGTGTGTCTCCAGGTCCTGTTCAGGGAACCGCGGACCTGTGGACAGCCCGGTCCGCGGGGAGGCTGCTCCTCTGCCCGCGATGCTAGCAGCCTCGCCCAACCCGTTGGTTGGGCCCCGGAGGCAGGCCGAACAGACGAACTCGCACGATCCCGGCGGGATCGTGCGAGTTCGGAACGTTTACGGGCCGGCGTCGCTAGTCCGGGCTGCCCTCGCTGTCATCGAAGAACGACCACTCGCCGTCATGCTCGACTTCGATGCGCCAGCCCAACTCGGAGTTGTCGGCCTTCTGGTCGACGAACCAGGCATGCGCGTCGTCCGCGCTCTCGATGTCCTTCGTGTCGACGACGTCACCTTTGGGGTTGAGCACTCGGTAGGTAGCCATGGCAGCCGTGTTCCCACGCGCGCGCTCCCGCACACCTGTCATCGGTCATGCTGACGGTGATGTCACCGATTCGGTGAGCGTGGGGTAATCGATGTACCCCCGCGGCCCGGCAGCATAGAACGTCGAGGCGTCCGGTTCATTGAGCTGGGCGCCGGCACACAGCCTGAGCACCAGATCCGGATTGGCCAGGAACGCCCGCCCCACCACCGCGGCGCTGATGACACCCCAGTCGGCCAGGTTCGCCAGCTCAGCGAAATCGCTGTCCACGTCGCGCGGCGTGTTCAGCAGCAGCGTCCCGGTCCACTGGGTGCGCAATGCGGCGAAAGCCGGCTGGGAAGGCTGGATGAGCAGGTGCAGGTAGGCGATGTCGAGCGACGCGATCCGGCACAGCAGCGCGTCGTAGGCGCTGACGTCGTCGATCTCGCGCATGTCGCCGGCTCCGTTGCCGGGTGAGATTCGCAGCCCGACCCGCTGCGGGCCGATCTCCGCGGCAACCGCCTCGACGACTTCGGCGGTGAACCTGGCTCGGTTCTGCGCAGAGCCGCCGTACACGTCGGTGCGCTGATTGACGACGTCGGACAGGAATTCGTGCAGCAGGTACCCGTTGGCCGAGTGGATCTCCACGCCATCCATTCCCGCGTCGATCGCGCGGCGTGCCGCGGCGCGGAAGTCGTCGACGATGGCGGCGATCTCCTCGGTGGTGAGCACACGCGGGACCGGCAGCGGTTTCTTGCCCTCTGGGGTATGAGCGGACAGTTGGGCCGCGACCGGCGACGGGCCCACCGTTTCGACACCGCTGATGTCCGGGTGCGCCATCCGGCCGACGTGCCACAACTGCACGAACATGCGGCCGCCTTCAGCGTGCACGGCATCGGCGATCTCGGCCCAGCGCTGCTGGTGGCGATCGGTGTACATACCGGGCGTGTTGCCGTATGCACCGTTGGCCCCGCGCGAGACAGCCGTCGCCTCACTGATGATCAGACCGGCCGAGGCGCGCTGCGCGTAGTAGGTCGCGGCGAGCTCGGACGGGGTCGCGTCGGCCTCGGCACGCGTTCTGGTCAACGGCGCCATGAAGATCCGGTTCGCGGCGACGGTATCTCCGACCTGAACGGGTTTGAGCAGTGCTGAGTTCTCGCCGAGTTGAAACGTCATGACCCCCTCAAGTGCGCTCGGGCATGAATTCATTCCCGGGTGTCAGGCGAGTGCGCGACGGGTCGACGCGAGGTCGGCGAGCACGGACCCCGATACGAGCCCCCACGAGATGGCCAGCGATGTGCACGACGCACGGTTCTGCGCCCCCAGCTTCCCCATCGCGTTCTCGACATGATGGCCGGCGGTGCGTGCGCTGATGAAAAGGTGAGCGGCGATCTGGTTGTTGGTCAGTCCGTACGCCGCGAGGGTCAGTGCATCCAGCTCCCGCGGCGTGATCGCGAACGGCAACTCGGCCTTGTCGACCAGGATCACCGCGGCCAGGCTGTCGCCGCGGTAACGGGGGGACGTGCAGATGTGTCGGACATGCAGCCAGTCCGCACCGTCGCGCCACCGCGTCACCTCTGACCGCAGAGTCGCGCCGTACCGCCGGCTCACCGTGGTCATGTCGGCGATCAAGCTGGCGTCGAGCGCCGCGTCGAAATCTTCTCCCAACCGCAGGAGGTGGGCCCGGCCCGCTGCGTCGACCGCCCATGCCTGGGCGCGCGGAGACAGCAACTCGGCCACCATGCGGGGACGCAGGGAAAAATCCAGGTAGGTGGCCATCTGATGGCGCAGCGCGTTGATCTCGCGCACGTCGTCATCGCTGGGGTAGCGGGGGTCGTCACAGTTGACGTGGATGGTCCCCGCATACGTGCCGTCCGCGGTGACCAGTCGGGCCGAGAGCCCTTCGTCGAAACCGGCAGGGGTGAAGACGTGTCGAACCGAGAAGGTGTCGCGGTAGTCGGGAAAGTCCCGCCAGCGCAGCGCACCGCAGTCGCGCTGGCGCATCGAGTCGAACAGCGGATCGTGGTCGATGAACCACGTGTTCAGATGCGTGATGACATCGTCCGGATATGCCCGGTTGGCTACCGCGACGTGGCTGCGCGCGATCGGATCCCACAAACAGATCGCCGACGCCGAGGACGCGGCACGCGAGCCCAGCGCGTCGAGCATCTCGTGCGCGCGGGTCTCGATGCCGGCACTGCTGCCCAGTACCTGTCCGTACGTGCCATCCATGTCCGATACCTCGGCCGTGCGTTCGCCTATGCGCCACATCATCGACAGCACACGTTTCGAAAATGTTTCACCGACGGGGCGGCCAGGCTACGGCGACGGCAAATGGGAGATTCCTCCCATGGTGCGGCGACACGCGAGATTCCTACGCTGACGAGGATTCCCGGCAACGGCACAATGCGGTGCCCGACCTGCAACACGAACAGAGGTCAACAACGCATGGTCAGGACATGGACACCTTCGCGCGGCGTGAGGCGCCGATTCACCGTGACCGCGATCGCGACGGCGACGCTGTTCGCCGCAGGGTGTGGAGCCCGGGCGGGCGACGAGCCTTCCGCGGCGGGTGAGGGCTGCGCCGACACGTCCGGCGAGACGGTGAAGGTCGGCTCGATCAATTCACTGTCGGGTGGCCTGGCGGTCAGCGAAACCGTCATCCGCGACGCCATCATGCTGGCGGTCGAGGAGATCAACGCCTCGGGCGGCGTGCTGGGCAAGCAGCTCGATCTGATCGGCGAGGACGGCGCGTCCGATCCGACCATCTTCGCCGAGAAGGCGCAGAAGCTGGTCCAATCAGACTGTGTGGCAGTAGTATTCGGTGGATACACCTCGGCGAGCCGTAAAGCCATGCTGCCCATCTTCGAGGACTCCAACGCCCTGCTGTATTACGGCCAGCAGTACGAAGGCCTGGAGAGTTCGGAGAACATCTTCTACACCGGTGCCACCACCAACCAACAGATCATCCCGGCGCTGGACTACCTCAAGGAACAGGGCGTCACGTCGCTGTATCTGGTGGGCAGCGACTATGTCTTTCCACGCACCTCGAATGCGATCGTGAAGGCGTACGCACAGGCCAACGGCATCGAGATCAAAGGCGAGGACTACACGCCGCTCGGCAGTACCGACTTCTCGACCATCGTCAACAAGATCCGCTCGGCCGACGCGGATGCGGTGTTCAACGTGGTTGTCGGGGACTCGTTGGTCGCCTTCTTCCGCGAGTACCGCAATGCGAACCTGAGCGCGGACACCATGCCGGTGATGTCCATGTGCGTCGGCGAGGAGGAGGTGCGCAGCATCGGGGCCGACACCGTCGCCGGCCAACTGAGCTCGTGGAACTACTACCAGACGCTGGACTCGCCCGCCAACGACAGTTTCGTCGCGGACTTCAAGCAACGATTCGGCGCCGACCGGGTGACGTCTGACCCGATGGAGTCGGCCTACACCGCGGTGATGCTGTGGAAAGCCACAGTCGAGAAAGCTGATTCGTTCGCCGTGTCTGACATCCAGCAGGCGGCGGGCGGGGTCACGGTCGACGCCCCGGAAGGCACGGTGACAATCGACGGTGAGAACCACCACGTGACCAAGACCGCAAGGATCGGTCGGGTCGCCGAGGACGGTTTGATCTACCAGATCTGGCAGTCGCCCGAGCCTATCGAGCCCGACCCCTTCCTCGAGGGTTATCCGTGGGCCGAGGGGATCACGGGCTGACGACATGCATCTGACACCGAAGGACGAAGACCGGTTGTTGTTGTTCCTGGCCGCTGAACTCGCACGGAAACGTCGAGCGGCGGGGTTGGCGTTGACGTACGCGGAGGCGCGCGCGCTGATCGCCGACGAGGTGGCCGAGGTAGCTCGTGCAGGCGCGAGCGTCGCCGAAGCGGCGGCCTTCGGCGCGACGGTGTTGACCGACGACGATGTGATGCCAGGCGTCCGGGAACTGATGGGCTCGGTACAGGTGGAAGCGTTCTTCGACGACGGCCAGAAGCTGGTCACCGTCCACGACGCCGTCGCACCCGGACAGAACGGTGCGGCCCCAGAGGTCATACCGGGTGAGATCCTCGCTGCTTCGGGCGAGCTGATACTCAACGCCGATCGGTCGACCGCCTCCGTACGAGTTCACAACACCGGCGATCGGCCCATCCAGGTCGGCTCACATTTTCACTTCTTCGAGGTCAACCGCGCGTTGCGGTTCGACCGTGCAGCCAGCTTCGGGATGCGTCTGGACATCCCGTCCGGCACGGCGGTGCGGTTCGAGCCCGGCGAAGCTCAGGACGTCACGCTGACCCAGTACGGCGGGGAGCGGGTCGTCATCGGACAGAACGATGTGACGAACGCCTCGACGGCCGATGGTCCCGCATCTGGTTTAGTCGAAGATCTTGTCGCACAGGGTTTCCAAGACTCGTCGAGGGAGGAGTGACGTGGCGTACCGCATCGCGCGCAGTCACTACGCCGAACTGTACGGGCCCACCACCGGGGACCGTGTCCGGCTGGGAGACACCGAGCTGCTGGCGCAGGTCGAACACGACGCCACCGTCTACGGCGACGAGTCGGTGTTCGGGGGCGGCAAGACCATGCGCGAAGGCATGGGGGTGCACGGCGACCTCACCAATGCCGACGGCGCGCTGGACTTCGTCATCACCAACGTCGTGATCATCGATGCCGTTCTGGGAATCCGCAAGGCCGACATCGGCATCCGGGACGGACGCATTGCCGGCATCGGCAAGTCGGGGAACCCAAGGACGATGTCCGGCGTCGACCCCGACCTGATCATCGGCGCGGGAACCGATATCCGGGCCGGCGAGGGCATGATCGCCACCGCCGGGGCCATCGACGTTCACGTTCACTTCGACAGCGCCGGACTGGTCGACGAAGCCATGTCCAGCGGAATCACCACGATGATCGGCGGTGGCCTGGGCCCCGTCACGGTCGGGATCACCTCGTCGGGACCGAACAACCTGGCGAGGATGTTGCGTGCGGCCGAGGCATTTCCGATGAATTTTGGATTCATCGGAAACGGCAGCGCATCGAGTGTCGCCCCGCTGCTCGAGCAGGGACTCGCAGGCGCGATCGGCTTCAAGATCCACGAGGACTGGGGGGCGACACCGGCAGCGATTCGCGCGTCACTCGATGCCGGTGACGAACTCGACCTCCAGGTGCAGATCCACACCGACACGCTCAACGAATCAGGGTTCTTCGAGGACACGATGGCGGCAATCGACGGTCGCCCGATCCACACCTACCATGCCGAGGGCGCAGGAGGCGGACACGCCCCCGACATCATGCGTGTCGTGGGTGAGTCGTACTGCCTGCCGTCCTCGACCAATCCGACGAATCCATACACGCTCAACACCTTCGACGAGCATCTCGACATGGTCATGGTGTGCCACCATCTCAATCCCCGCATTCCGGAAGATGTCGCGTTCGCCGAGTCCAGGATTCGCCGCGAGACCATCGCCGCCGAGGACGTCCTGCACGACCTGGGTGCGATCTCCGCGATGGGATCGGACTCCCAGGGTATGGGTCGGATCGGTGAAACGATCGCGCGGACATGGCAGTTGGCCTCGCACATGCGCAGCACTCGCGGACCGCTGCCCGGCGATGCCGGAAGCGGCGCCGACAACGCCCGCATCCTGCGCTATATCGCCAAACTCACCGTCAACCCGGCCCGGCTGTTCGGCATCGACCACGAGGTCGGCTCATTGGAACCCGGCAAGCTCGCCGACATCGTGCTGTGGGAACCGAAGTTCTTCGGGATCCGACCCGAAGTCGTGTTCAAGGGCGGCTTCCCGGCGTGGTCGGTCATGGGGGAATCCAATGCCTCGCTGATGACGTGCGAACCGTTGCGCTACCGGCCGCAGTGGGCAGCATACGGCCGCACACCGGCGGACGTGTCGGTCAACTTCGTGGCGGCTGCGGCAGCCGACGCGCGACTGGGCGACCGATTGGGGCTCGGCACCCCGCTGGTGGGTTGCCGCGGAGCCCGCCGATTGAGCAAGGCGAACCTGCTCCACAACGACTACCTGCCCGATATCACCATCGAACCCGACACCTACCGAGTCGTGGTGGACGGCCAACCGTGTGTCAGCACGCCGATGACGCATGTGCCGCTCGGTCGCCGGTACACCCTCAAATAGACAGGAGTCGAGCATGGTCGACAACGACGACCGCGTCGTCCGGATCGGTATCGGCGGCCCGGTGGGGTCGGGAAAGACGAAGCTGGTCGAGACGCTTGTTCCGCGACTCACGCACGCGGGACTGAGCGTCGCGGTGATCACCAACGACCTGGTCACCGAGGAGGACGCACATCGTGTGCGGCGCAGTGGGGTCATCGACCCCGCCAGAGTTCTGGCCGTGGAGACCGGCGCCTGCCCGCACACTGCGATCCGTGAGGACCCGTCGGCGAATCTCGCCGCCGCGAACCGGTTGGTGCGGCAGTTCGAGGACCTCGACGTGATCCTGATCGAATCCGGCGGCGATAATCTGGCCGCGACGTTCACCTCTGACCTTGTCGACTACTGGGTGTTCGTCATCGACACCGCCGCCGGCGACGACATTCCGCGTAAGAACGGCATCGGCTTACTGCAGGCTGATCTGTTGGTGGTGAACAAGATCGACCTGGCCCCGCTTGTAGGCGCTGACCTCGGGGCGATGCGCCGGGACTGCCGCGCGGCGCGGCCGGTGAAGCCCACCGTCTTCACCGACCTCAAGTCGGGCCGCGGCCTCGACGAACTCACCACCCTGCTGGTCGACGGCGCGATGCTGACGGTGAGCCACGCGTGAGCACGCTGGCGCCGATCCGTCCGGGTGAACTCGGCATCGACGTCGTCGCCGACGCCGCCGGACGGACCCGAGCCGCCGGGTTGCGGCAACGCTACCCGCAGCGCGTCACGACACCTCTGCACTACGACGCGGTTCGTCCCGGCGCCGTCACCCTGTGTGTCCAGAGCCCCAGTGGTGGAGCGTTTCCCGACGACGACCTTCGTACAACGGTTCGGTGCAGCACCGGGACCTATCTGCATCTCACCACCCAAGCGGCGACCCAGGTGTTCGCCGGTGCCGGTCCGGGGGCGCAGCACCGACTGCACTTCACGGTCAGGTCCGGTGCGGTGCTGGAGTACTGCCCCGGCACCGTCATTCCCCACGCCGACTCCGTCTTCGAGCAGCAGATCGACATCCAGGTCGAGTCGGGCGGTGTCTATCTGGGCTGGGAAGCGCTGGCGTCGGGCCGTATCGCCCACGGTGAACGGTTCGCCTACGCCCGCTACGACAGCGCATTCACCATCCGCATCGGTGACGAGATGGTGGCCCGAGACCGCCAGATGCTCCGTCCCTCGGGATTTCCGGCGCCCGCAGGCCTGATCGACGGGGACTATCTGGCGACCTTCGTCGCAGTGACTCCGGGGCTCGACTCCGACCGGATGGTGCACCGGATCCGGCGAATTCTCGCCGCGCGCGTCAGTTGCCGCGGCGGTGCCGGGCAGCTGCCACGAAGCGCAGGAGTCATCGTGCGCGCCACACCGCGCGATGCGACCGACCTGAGCGGGTTGCGCCAGGCGCTGTTCGATGCGGCACGCGACGAGACCAGTCGCGAGGGCGAGGAAAGGACCGCTTTGTGAAAAGTCAGGCGATCATCGGTGACGTCGCCGAGTGCCGCTTCGACGGGCGCCCACGCCACTACGTGGATATCGGCTGGGGTGACGCCGCCAAGCACCGCCAGCTGGTTACGACAGACACCGGAATCGAGGTGCAGATCATGCTGCCGCGCGGCGGATTCTTGCGCGAAGGCGCGGTGCTCGCCGAGTCGGCCGACGGAATCGTCGTGGTGCGACGACCGGCGGAACCGGCGATCGTGGTGCATTTCGATGACAACGCCGGCACCGACGGGGCGCGGCGGATGATGTTGTTGGGCTATCTCCTGGGCAACCAGCACGCGCCCATCGACGCCGAGGGATCCGCCGTGTACGCTCCGCTGCTGACCAGCTCCGAGGCGGCACGGCGGATGCTGGCCGACCTCGGTGTGGTCGGGGATGTCGCGTCCGTGGCGATGGCGGGCAAAGGGTGGTCACGCACGTCCGGAAGCCACGATGAGCACCATCATTGACCACGGTGTCGCGCTGATGGCGTGGATGCAACTGCACGACAGCGCATTTCCCGCCGGCAGACTGGTACACAGCCACGGACTCGAAGAATGGCTTGCTCAACGCCCTGACGCAGACCCCGACGAGGTGAGCGCCGCGGTGATCGACTATCTCGTCCACAGCTTCGCGCCGCTGGACGCGACCATCACCGCTGCGGCCTGCCGTGCAGCCGACGCACCCGACGTGCTGTGCGACCTCGATGACCTGATCGGCTCCTACAAGCTCTTCGACAATGCGCGCGCTGCGTCTCAGTCCACCGGCGCCCAGCTGGCGACCGTGGCGTCGCAGAGCGGGATGGTCCTTCCCTGCCACTATCTCGACGGAGTCCTGGCTGGAAACCACGCTGGACACTGCGCGGTCGTGGAGGGCGCCGTGCAGGGCCGGCTCGGTATCCCGGTGCACACCGCGGTGGCCGGGTCGATCCGATCGATGCTGGCCTCGATGCTCAGCTCCGCCGTGCGGCTGGGTCGCCTGGGCCCGATGCGCAGCCAGCAGGTCCAGGCCCGGCTGGCACCCACCGTCGTCGAACTCGCGCACGACGCCTGCCGACGCAGTCCGCACGACGTGTGGAGTACCGCGCCCGCCCTCGAGATCGGCGGCATGTGCCACGAGACGCGGACTATGCGGCAATTCGCCTCCTAGGTTCGGCCACCTGGCACGGCGATACGCTCCATCCATGACGGTCGAACGCCTGAAGCCCTACGCGGTGACCATTTTCGCCGAGATGTCGGCACTGGCGGCTCGGATAGGAGCGGTGAATCTCGGCCAGGGCTTCCCCGACGAAGACGGTCCGGCGGCCATGCTCGCCGCGGCGAAGCAAGCTATCGCCGACGGTGTGAACCAGTACCCGCCCGGCCTGGGCATCCCCGAACTGCGCGAGGCCATCGCCGAACAGCGCAGCCGGCGCTACGGGACGGAGTACGACCCGGACACCGAGGTCCTCGTCACGGTCGGCGCCACCGAGGCGATTGCGGCATCGGTGCTCGGCCTGGTGGAACCCGGCTCCGAGGTGTTGCTCGTCGAGCCGTTCTACGACTCGTACTCCCCGGTGATCGCCATGGCCGGATGCCACCGGCGTGCCGTGCCCATGCGGCAGGACGGGGACGGCTTCGCCATCGACGTCGAGGGCCTGCGGGCGGCGATCGGCCCCAAGACCCGGGCGTTGATCGTCAACTCGCCGCACAATCCCACCGGCATGGTCGCCGGCGACGACGAACTGCGCGCGCTGACCGCCCTCGCCGTCGAGGCCGACCTGTTGGTGATCGCCGACGAGGTGTACGAGCACCTCGTCTTCGACGGACGACAGCATCTGCCGTTGGCGAACTACCCCGGCATGGCCGAGCGCACCATCACGATCTCCAGCGCGGCGAAGATGTTCAACGTGACCGGCTGGAAGATCGGGTGGGCTTGCGGCCCAGCTGATCTCATCGCCGGGGTGCGCGCGGCCAAGCAGTACCTGAGTTATGTGGGCGGAGCGCCGTTCCAGCCGGCTGTGGCGTTGGCGCTGTCCATCGAGGACACGTGGGTCCAGGCACTGTGCGCATCGCTGCAGACTCGGCGAGACAGGCTCTCCGCCGCACTCACCGACATCGGGTTCGACGTGCACAACAGCTCCGGCACCTACTTCCTGTGTGCCGACCCTCGCCCGCTGGGCTACCACGACAGCACCGCGTTCTGCGCCGACCTTCCGCAGCGCGTCGGAGTCGCCGCGATCCCGATGACGGCGTTCTGCGATCCGGCCGCGGCCCATGCCGAGCAGTGGAAGCACTTGGTGCGCTTCGCATTCTGCAAGCGCGACGACACCCTCGACGAAGCGATCCGACGCCTGCAGACCCTGCGCCCCGCGGGTTAGGCAGTACCGCTGAGCACTCGTCGGCGCAGTTCCTCGAGTGCGACGTCGAGCACCATCTTCTTGGCCTTCTTGACCAGGAAATGCGGAATCGGCGCGGCCAGGTCGAGAATGAGGTCGAACCGCACGCGCGTGCGGTCCTCCCCCTCCGGGGTCAGGTTGTACTCGCCGTGCTGACCACGCTGCTGGAAGGTTTGTTCGGCATCCCACACCACCCACCGCTCACCCCAGTGGTATTCGAGAACTTCCTTGTCGGTGACGCCCATGATCTTCAACGTCGCCCGGACATGATGCGGTCTGCCGTCGGGGTGGCGATCGAGCACCTCGGCGTCCTTGTGCAGCGTCGACCAGGAGGACACCGCATCGATGTCGGCGAGCGCATCCAGAATCGCCTCAGGCGGGGCCTCGATCACCACTTCCCTGGATGCCCGAACCGCCATACCGGCAAATCCTAGCCATCGCGGCAGCCTCGCGCACCGGTTTGTCCAGCTAACCCAGCGCGCCGCTCACCACCCGATGTCGTCTACGGGGGTGGCCTGTGTCGGCGGAGCCCCTACCGAAGGGGCCGGGGTCCGGCCGAAGCGGGGAGCGGGAGCTGCCTGGTCGACGCCGCCGTGGGTCACGATGGTGCCTCGTGCGCGCAGATGGTCCCCGGCGGCAGCCTCGGTCCAGGTGAGTACCGGCGTGACGCAGGCATCGGTGCCGGCGAAGATCGCGACCCATTCGTCGCGCGTTCGGGTCGCGATGCGACGCTCGAACTCCTCGTGCAGCGCCGGCCACGACGAGCGGTCCATCTGCGGCGGAAGTCCGGCGTCGGCCAGTCCGAGGCCGTCGACCAGCTCGGCGTAGAACTGCGGTTCGATGGCGCCGACCGCGACATACCGGCCGTCGGCGGTCTCGTAGGTGCGGTAGAACGGTGCCGCTCCGTCGAGCAGAAACGACTCGCGTTCGTCGGCCAGCCTGCCGAGAGCCTTCATCGTCCACGCGATCTGCGAAAGGATGCTGACACCGTCGACCATGGCGGCGTCGACGACCTGCCCCCGACCGGAGCGTTCGCGCTCGTAGAGCGCGGTCGTGATGCCGACCAGCGCAAGCATCGAGCCGCCTCCGAAGTCGGCGACCAGGTTCAGCGGGGGAACCGGGGGGCGGTCGCGGTAACCGATGGCCGACAGTGCCCCGGTCATCGACAGGTAGTTGATGTCGTGGCCGGCCGAGCGCGCGAGCGGGCCGTGCTGTCCCCAGCCGGTGATGCGGGCAAAGATCAGCCTGGGGTTGACCGTCGCGCAGTCGTCGGGCCCGATGCCCAGCCGCTCGCAGGTGCCGGGGCGGAAACCGTCGATCAGGACGTCGGCCTTGCCGATCAGGTCGAGCAGCGTGGCGGCGTCGGTCTTGAGGTCGAGGTCGACGACGCGTTTGCCGCGGTGCAGCAGATCCGCGTCCTCGGCGGGCATCTGCAGCCCGCCCGGGCGACGGACCCGCACGACGTCGGCGCCCAGATCGGCCAGGATCATGCCGGTGTGGGGTCCCGGCCCGATGCCGCCGAGCTCGATGACCCGGACGTCCGCCAGCGGACCCCGGTTCACCCCTTGGCGACCTTGAGGACCTGCTTGCGAAGTCCCTCGGTGGCGGTCTCCACGCCACCCTTCATCGTGCGTTTCAGGATGAACCCGGGCATCGGCACCGACAGGTCGATCGCGATGTCGAAGCGCACGCGGGTCTTGTCGCCCTCCGGGGTCAACGTGTACCCGGCGTCCTGGGCCTTGAGCTGACTGGCGGACACGAGCGTCCAGGTGACCTCGTTGTCGCCCCAGGTGTACTCGATCACCTGTTCGTCGGTCAGCCCGGCCGCCTTGACGGTCATCTTCACCCGCTTGGGCCTGCCGTTGTCGTAGCTCTCGAGGATCTCCGCCTTCTGGTACTGGGGCGACCAGGTCGGGGTGGCCTCGACGTCGGCGATGACATCGAGAATCTGCTCCGGTGACGCTTCGATCACGACCTCACGAGAATCCTTGGTTGCCATGGCGCGACCATAGACCACGGCGACATCGGTGTGGTTCGAGTTCACCCGACTGGGCGCCGTTGCGGCGATTACGCTTCGAATCGTGAGCGGCGCGGTTGATCCCACGATCCCCCCGAGCGGCACGGGCTGTGTCGAATGCGAGGCAGCCGGCGGGTGGTGGGTGCACCTGCGGCGCTGCGCCGGGTGCGGTCACATCGGCTGTTGCGACGACTCGCCCTCGCGGCACGCGTCCGCGCATTGGCGCAGTACGGGGCATCCGGTGATTCGGTCCTTCGAACCGGGCGAGGACTGGTACTGGGATTACGACCGCGACGAGTACTACGTCCGCCCCGACGGCAGCGCAGACCTGGCGGCCCCACTGAGTCGCCCGGCCGGACAGTCCGTGCCGGGGCCGCGGGAGCGGGTGCCGAAGGACTGGATGACGCAGTTGCAACGGCGACGCGGCTGAATGAACGGCGGCCCACCGGGGTAATCCTGCGTCGTGACCAAAGACAAGCCCCAGACCACTGAGACGGACGCCGGCGCCGATGAGGCCGACGACGACGTGATCAGCGACCCCTCGAAGGGTGCTGAGGAAGGCGCCGACTGGGCCGACGAGGGTGGCGCCACCCCCAGCGGTCCGGCGACCTGACGTCAGCAGCGCTCGGCCCCCTCGCCGGACGAGGGGGCCGAGCGGTCTGCGTGGACTAGTCGGAGTCGCCTGAACCTCCGTCGGACTCCGAACCGCTGCCGGTATCAGATCCGCCCGAGTCCGAATCAGTCGAGCTCGCATCGGTATCCGCCGACTCACTGTTCTCCGAGCCGGATTCATCGTCGCCGGCTCCACTGCCACCCTCGTCGCCGCTGGCGTCGCTGTCGCCGGAGCCGTCCTCGGAAGCCTCCGCGTCAGCGTCCAGGGCCTCCTCCAATGCTGCAGCGTCCTCGGAGTTCTCGGTCTCGCCGGCGGGGCCCTGCTCGGCCCCCGAGGACTCCTCGGAGCTTTCGGACGGCTCGGCGCCACCGTCGTCCGACACCTCCTCGGTGTCGATCGCTGGAGCTTCGTCCGCGACGTCGACCTGAGCGTCGGCCACCTCTTCGGCGGGTGTCGCGGTCGCCTCTCCGGTCTCCTCGGTGACCGAGGCGTCGACCGCGTCCACGGCGCCGCCTCCGTCGGCGTCCTGCGAGGCGGCACCTGAATCAGATGCCTGCTCGTCGTCTGACTGCACGCTGGCCAACACCGCCGTGGGAACATCCGCCGGCCCGTTGGCCGCCGCTCCTGCGCCCTCCTCTTCCGGGGCGATTGCCGCGGCGATGGCCCTGGGCAGCGTCACGACAAGGGCATGGACCAGACCGTCTTCCGAGAACAATCCGGGAAACACACTTCCCGCCAAGTTGGTGTAGCCATTGAGCACCGCACCGACGACGGCGGCAGGGATGTTGATGATGGCGTTGAGCGCCGCGCCGAGGTCCCCGTCACCAAGCGCATCGAAGGTCTCCTGGAGGCTGTCGCCGAATGCGTTGACCGGTGCCAACACCGTACCGAGCGCGCCGAGGGCGATGGGCAGCACGGTATTTGGATCGGTGACCGTCTTGACGACGTTCGCGAAGTTCTGCGCGATGGTGCCGGGGATCTCCAGCAAACCACTTGACAGGACCGGGAAGGCGACGCTGATCACCGGCGCTAGGAACAGCGCCTGCGTCGCGGTTTCGATGGCACCCGCGATGTTGCCCGAGCTCAGTTGTTCGGCGGCAGTCCGCAGCTGAGCTCCCAACCCGAAGGCATTGTCCGGCGAGATGTATTCAAGAAATCCGCCGATGGCCCCTGTCGCCGCGGAAACCACGGCTTCACCGTTGCTGAGCTGGTTCAGGATGAATTGGCGGAGGATAGGCGCCGGGTCTGACAACACCTCCTCGCCCAGGGCAGCCACGTTGCCATACGCAGCGGAGACCACCTCTGCCCACGCGGCGATGGGGTTCACCGTGGTAGCGAGTTGCAGGTCGGCGGTAGACACAGAGAACGCTGGGTGGGTGTTGACGCCGGGAGGGCTCAGCGGCGTGGCCACCACCGGCGATACGGCGATGACGCTTGCGCCTGCCAGGGCAACACCCGCGGTGAGGTAGGACTTCGCAGCACGGTTCATCTTGTCTCCTTTACCCGAACGTGATCTGTGCCACGGCTGAACCTACTCGCGAGTAAGGGCGTTTGTATCGAGAACGTCAATTTGTTTTCGCGGCGCCTGAATCAAACAAATGCCTGTTCAGAGGCGCTCATATGCCGAGCTAATTTGCTGAACTGAACTTTCGGTTAGGTTCATTTATGGGCGGTGGCAAGTTCGCTTGGACGGCTTCTCCGTGGGCATTCGCGACCCAGCTAGCGTCGCGGATTAACTTCGCTGAAACATGGCGCATGCTGCCACTTTGTCGAGCGCACAGCTTTGAATTCAACTTTGTCGATCTTTGCCATTGGGCGGTGGCGCGCACGCAGGGCGCTTTGCGCTCAGCGCCGAGCAGCCGGTCCACGGCAAACGCCCACCGAAACAAGCAAGAGGTTTGCTGTAGCCCGTGCGTCACGGACCTGTGGGTGCACCAGATACTTCACCGGTCAGCAGAGGGCTTTCGTTACCGATGTAGCTGATGATCTCCGCAATCCAGCGCTAGGGGTCACCCAGGCGCTCAGCCGCGATCGGCCAGCACCTGCTGGGCGGCGTTGTAACCGGGAATGAACGTGATCCCCGGACCACCGTGGCATCCCGCGCTGCCCAGATACAGTCCCTGCGTGGGAATCGGCTGATCGACATAACCCCTCGGCCCGGGCCGGTTCGGCCCCATCTGCTCGGGATGGATCAGACCGTGGCAGTAGTCGCCGCCGGGTGCCCCGAACATGGTTCCCATGTGCTTGGGCGTGAAGGTGGTGTGCCGCAGGATCAGGCTCTCGAAGTCCGGTGCGAGCCGGGTGATCTTCTCGATGACGCGCCGCCCCATCTCGGACTTCATCTCGCCGTAGTTCAGGTCCGTGCCGATCGGAAACCACAGCGAAAACGCCGACACCGCATGCTTTCCCGCGGGCGCGAGTTCGGGGTCGTTGGCCGAGGGGATTTGCAGCGCAATCGCCGGATCGGCGGGCACCACGCCGCGGGAAGAGTCCTCCCACTGCTTCTGAAGATCCTCGGGTGTGGTGAAGATGCCGATCGCCGACTGGTAGTCGGGGTCGTTGAGCACCTCGTAGGGCTCGGCGAAGGTCGGGGGTCCGTCGAGGGCGAAGTGCATCTGCAGATAGCTGCCGCGATGATCGATGTGGGAGAAGCGTTCCCGGATCTCGCCGGGCACGGCGTTGGCATCGATCAGCCCGTTGACGGTGAGGTCCGGGGCGACGGTGGAGACCACGACGGGAGCGCTCACCGTCGAGCCGTCCTCGGTGCGCACCCCGGCGACTCGGCCGTCGGCGACCAGGATCTCCTCCACTTTGGTGCGCAGGCGTAGCTCACCGCCGGCCGCGGTGAACATCTGCAGCAGGTGGTCGGTCACCGCGCCCATGCCGCCGTGGAACTTCTTGATCAGGGTCGCGTTCTCGTCCGGAACGGCGAGCCCGAACGCCAGCGCCGCAGCGCTGCCGGGGGTGGCCGGTCCGCGGTAGGTGGTGTTGACCGCCAGGAATGCCAGCATGCCGCGCAGCGCCCCGTGCTTCTCCTTGTCGGGCAGGTACCGGTCGAGGACGTCGGTGACCGATCCGAACAGCATGTCGGTGATGGCCTGGCGTTCGAATTCGTTTGTCGCGCAGGCATACATCTCGTCGAGTGACTTCGGTGGCTGCGCGGCATCGAACCGGCCCAGGGCCCGCGTCGGCGCCTGACACCAGGCCATCAGCCCGGCCATGCCGTTGACGGCGTCGGCGCCGTGCACCTCGTTGAGATGGTTGAGCAGCTTCATCGGGTCGGTGTAGTAGATCACCGGGTCGTCGCCGACACCCCGCAACTGCACCGACATCACCTCGAGGTCGACGGTGGGCAGCTCCCCCAGTCCCAGCGCGTCGCTGACGACGGCCGAGGTGGGCACCTGGACCGAGCCGGCGATCTCGAAGCGGAAACCGTCGAACAGCTCGACGGTGGAGGCCATTCCGCCGGCGTAGAGCTTGGCGTCGAGACACAGCGTCCGCAGCCCGGCCTGCTGCAGCAACGCTGCGGCGGTCAAGCCGTTGTGGCCGGCACCCACGACGATGGCGTCGAAGTCCGTCATCGCCTGAGGCTGACACGGTGACGCATGTTTTGTCAATATTGACGAAACTTGGTGAAAACCGGCGCGGGGCCTACTACAGGTGCTCGTCGATGCCGGTGCGCAGGTGTTCCAGCGCCAGGCGGCACAACCGGTCCAGTTCGGGCAGCGAACGATCCTCACCCAGCATCCACACCTCCATCGCCCCGAACACCGCGGCCGCGATGCAGCGCGCGGTCACCGTGATGTGCATGCGCGCCCCGGTGCCGGGCGCGGGCGGGTCGGCTCCGGCCAGGTGTTCTTCGATCGCCTCGGCGAAATCCGCCTCGACCTGGCGGATGTGGCGGACGATGCGTCCGGCGTCGAGTTCCCGCGCGCGCATCGCGGCGATCTCGGTGACCGCCCAGCCGTCGTAGGGCGACGCCATGATCGCCGACTGCACCGATTCGATGATCGACTCCTCGGGCGCCCGCGCCGCCAGCGCGGCCCGGAACCAGTGCAGGCCCGCGTCGTAGTCGGCGAACAGGAGATCATGCTTGGACGCGAAGTGCCGGTAGAACGTGCGCAGTGACACGCCGGCATCGGCGGCGATCTGCTCGGCAGAGGTGTCCTCGACGCCTTGGGCCAGGAACCGCACCACCGCGGCCCGTCGCAGCGCCTCACGCGTGCGCTCGCTGCGCGCCGTCTGGGCAGGCCGGACCATGCTGCGTAAAGTACCGCGCCTCAGTGGGGATGCGGGCTCAGCAGCGCGATGGAGGCGTCGACGGCCTCCTCGGTGACGTCGCCCATCCGCCCGCCTTCCTCGACGGTGATGGCGGTCAGCTCCCGCAGACCTCCCAGCAGCATGATGCTGCGCCGCCGCGACACCGGCCCGATGCCCGCGGCGCGGAACTCGTCGGTGGCGCCGAGTGCGCCCACCATGTCGATGAAGTGGTCCATCGCGTCGCGTTGCAGTCCGCGTGCTGCCGCACCCAACGCCGGCACGTCACGGATCCAGCTCAGCATCAGCGCCGAACGCGCCTCGGCGGACGAGATCCATGCCTCGACGGCCTGACGGACCTGCTTCTGCCAAGGCGCGCTCGGATCGACCGCGCGCGAGATCTGGTTGATCTGATCGGCGTTGGCCTCGGAGAGCAACGCGACGAAACACGCTTCCTTGCTGTCGAAATGTTCGTAGAAGGTGCGGCGCGAGGTTCTGGCCCGGCGCACGATGTCGGCGACGGTGGTCTTGGCATAGCCGTCGTCGGCGATGGACGCCTCCAGGGCATCGAGCAGGCGCTGGCGGAAGTCGTTCATGGCAGGCCCATGATCCCACGCCTAGGGGCAGTAGCTGCGGGTGGCGAAGCCGAGGGCCTGCCGGTAGAGGTCGTCCAGGCCGCGGGCCTGGGCGACCGCGTCGGTGGCGGCGCTCAGATCAGTGCGGCACGACGGCGCATGCAGGGCGGGCCACTGCCCGGCCATCTCGGCGACCATCTCGCGATTCAGCGCGTCGATCGTGGCCCGCGAGGCCGCCAGGTCGGGCGCGTCGGCCGGAGCCGTGGCTGGGTCAAGCTTCCAGCCCGCGAGCCGCGCGTATTCCACGGCGACGGTGGCGTCGATCTGGTTGCGGAACGCGGTGGTGACGTAGGCCGGGTCGATCCGGTACGTGCGCGCCTCCTCGGCGACGGTGTCGAGCACCTGCTGCTCGCGCACCGGGTCCTGGATCAGTCCGCCGTCGTGCAGCTTGGCGGCGGCGACGGGATCGGCGATCTGCAGGCGTTCGGCGGCAGCGTCCACCAGGGGCAGCAACGGATTCGGCGGTTGGGCGGCCGCGACCGGGGCAATCAGCAGTGCCAGGCCGAGGGCCAGGCTGCCGAGGGTGGAGACGATCCGAGGAGTCATCGAGTGGCCAGGGCCGGGATCGAACCGGCGACCTTCCGCTTTTCAGGCGGACGCTCGTACCAACTGAGCTACCTGGCCGGACGGCACCGATCACTCGCTACCGAGTGCCTCGCCGTAATGGCGACCCTGACGGGACTCGAACCCGCGACCTCCGCCGTGACAGGGCGGCGCGCTAACCAACTGCGCCACAGGGCCTTACTGTGCAACTCCCGTCGAGACGGTCGCCACGCGTACCCCCTACGGGATTCGA
>CAXEZH010000091.1:0-5595 GCA_964000695.1 uncultured Mycolicibacterium sp.
CTCCCGGCGCAAGTCAAAGCGACGCCCGCGCGCCCGAAGACGCCGCCGCGGCCCAAGAAGTCGCCGCGGCCCAAGTACTCGCCCCTCGAGCCCAAGCCGGCGCGGCCCGCCGACGGGCAGGTCGACCTGGCCAGTTGCGCGGCGCTGACCACGCAGGTCGACGCGCCCGCGATGTCGCAGATGCTCAACGCGGCCCTGCGCGACGGGCCGGTGTCGTTGCCCGACGCGGTGTCGCTGCTGGAGTCCGCCTACCTCGGGCACGTCATCGTGTTGTGGTCGTGGGCACTCAAACAGCCTGCCGCCGAATCGGTTCGGGAGTCCGCCACGGTGCGGTTCCGGTCCCTCGACGGGCGCGACCGCGAGATCGCCGTGCCGCAGCTGATATTCACCGAACCGATCACCGCCCTCGTGGGAGCCAGTGCATGAGCACCGATCAGTCCGTCGACACCGAGTCCGTTGACGCCGAGTCCATTGACTACAGGGGCTTTTCCGACCTGCCGCAGGTCGATCAGAACGCCCGCCCACCTGCCCAGCGGCGGCCACGGTTCGACGGCGACGTCTCCGAACTTCCGGACCGGGCCTGCTGGGCCCTGCAGCACCTGCTGACCCGGCGCTACGTCAGCGCCGAGAACGATGCCGACATCTATGCCTGGGTGTTGGAGTACCGCAACCAGCTCAGCGTGCGGCTCTCCGAACTGGACCTGCTGCTGCGGGTGGTCGACGGCACCGACGTCGCGTTCGTCGAACAGGCCCGCTACGAATCCGCCAAGGGCATCAAGCTGTTACGCCGCGAACCGCTGGGGACCTACGACTCGATCCTCGCGCTGCACCTGGCGCAGATGATGCGCGCCGCCGGAGGGCAGCGGGTGCTGATCAGCCGCGAGGAGATGCACGGGCTGTTCTCCGGCGTGCTCAACGACACCGACCGCGACGCAGTCACGTTCACCGCCCGCATCGACGCCGCGATCGCACGCCTGACCGGGCTGGAGATCCTGCGTCGCAGCCGCGACGACGAGGACAGCTACACCATCAGCCCGGTCATCAGCGCGATCATGACGGCCTCGGTCATCACCGAGCTGCAGCAGCAGTTCGAATTGCTCGCCCGTGGTGGCGCACCGGCCGACGACACCGAAGAGGTCGAACTCGATGACTGAACAATTCCATCTGTCGCGGCTGCAGGTCATCAACTGGGGCGTGTTCGACGGATACCACTCGATCCCCTTCAGCAGCGGCGGTGCGCTCATCGCCGGCGCCTCGGGCAGCGGTAAATCCTCTCTGCTGGACGCTATTTCGCTGGGATTCCTGCCGTTCAACCGGCGCAACTTCAACGCTTCGGGCGACAACACGGCCGCCGGCTCGAGCGCGGGCCGGCGCACCGTCGACAAGTACGTGCGCGGGGCGTGGGGACAGCGCAGCGACGGTGGCACCAGCCGGGTTATGTACCTGCGCGGCGACGGCACCGCCTGGTCGGCGGTTGCGGTCACCTACACCGGCGACACCGGACGCTCGGTGACCGGGCTGGTCCTGAAGTGGCTGACCGGCGAGTCACGCAACGACTCGTCGAGCCGGTTCGTGCTCGGTGACGGCGACCTCGACATCGAGGACATCTGCAACCGTTGGGCCGCAGGTCGATTCGACACCAGTGTGTTCAAGGAGGGCAGCTGGCGGTTCACCACCAAGGTGGAGTCGCAGTATCTGGCTCAGCTGTACGCCACGATCGGCATCCGCGCCTCCGACGCTGCCCAGCAGCTACTCGGCAAGGCCAAATCCCTCAAGAGCGTCGGCGGACTGGAGCAATTCGTCCGCGAGTTCATGCTCGACGAACCCGACAGCCTCGCCCGGCTGCCCGAGGCGCTCAAGCAGATCGACCCGCTGGTGGAGGCCCGCGAGCTGCTGGCCGTCGCGCAGCGCAAACGCAAGATCCTCGGCGACATCGAGGCCATCCAGCACCGCTACGCCTCGGAGTCCTCCGATCTGGGCATCATCGACCTGGTGGACGCGCCGATGGTGCGGGCGTTCACCGACCACGTGCGCGTGGCGCAGTGCCCCGCCCAGATCGCCGAGCTCGACACGGCTATCGACCAGCTCGACAACGAGGACGAGGACGTCACCCGCGCGCTGAATCTGGCCAAGGCCGAGGCGGATTCGATCAACGCCCAGATCAGCGGTTCGAGCGCGAGCATCGGACCGCTGCAGTCCCAGGTGGCCGCCGCCGAGACCGAGGCCGAGCAGGTATCGCGGCGGCGCAGCGCCTACGAGGATCTCGTCCTCGGACAGGGGTTGGAGGTGCCCGGCAGCGCGGAGGAGTTCTGGAACCTGCGCGAGGAGTTGCTCACCAAGGCTGCCGAGCTGCTGGCCCGGGTGGAGCGCAACCGGGAGGCCTCTACCGACGCCGAGTACGCCCAGAAGGCCGCCCGCATGGCCCGCGACGAGGCCGCCAAGGAGCTGCGCCGCGTCGAGCAGGTCGGTTCGGCGCTGCCCGAGTTCGCCCTCACGATGCGCGACCAGGTCTGCGCGGCCCTCGGGGTCGACGCGTCGGCCCTGCCGTATGTGGCCGAGCTGATGGACCTGCGCGCCGATCAGACCCGCTGGCGGGTCGCGGTGGAAAAGGTGCTGCGCGGCGTGGGGCTGCGGCTGCTGGTGCCCGACGAGCACTGGGCGGCGGTGCTGCGGTTCGTCAACGAGACCAACATGCGGGGACGGCTGGCGCTGCATCACGTGCGGGTCAGGTCGCTGGGTGCCGAGCCCGCGCCGCTGGAGCCGAACACGTTGGCGGGCAAGCTTTTCGTCGTCGACCCGGCCCATCCGTGCGCGGCCGAGGCCGCCGATGTCGTCGCCGCGGCCGGCGATCACGTGTGTGTCGACACCCCCGACGTGTTCGCGCGGTTCCGCCGCGCGGTAACCGACACCGGCCTGTACAAGGATTCTGACCGGTTGGCGGTCAAGGACGACCGGCGGCCGCTCAAGCAGTCGGAGTACCTGTACCAGGGCGACGTATCAGCCAAGATCAACGCACTGACCGTCGACCTGGCGGCCGCCGAGGACGCCTACCAGAGCGCGCGGCGGGCCGCCGACGACATCGCCGCGCAGCGTCAGCAGTGGCGCGACCGGGCGACCGCGGCCAAGGCGATCTGTGACCAGTATCCGCAGTGGAGCCAGATCGACTCCGAGACCGCCGACGGGCACGCCGACCGGCTGCGCGAGCAGTACGAGCTGCTGTTGGCCGAGCATCCCGACATCGAGGCACTCAACGCGCGTGCCGACGAATGCTGGGAGCAGATCCAGAAGCTGATGACCCGCCGCGGGGCGATCCAGACCCGCCGCGAAGATCTGGACTCCCGGCGGACACGGTTGCTGGAGCTCTCCGAGCGGCTCTCCCCGGCGTTCGTGTCGGAGCCGCTGACGGATCTGCTGCGCCGCTACACCGCGATGGTCCCGGTACCGCTGGAAGTGCTGGAGCCCGAGCCGCACCGGGAGGCCCTGTTCGCCGCGATCAAGCGTGAGCGCGAGCAGCTCAGGGAAAGCCGGCGCCGGTCCTACGACGAGCTCGCGCGCATCCTGAACACGTTCGACACGACGTTCCCGGATGCAATTCCCAACGACAGCAGCAACTTCGACGAACGCGTCCACGACTATGTCGCGCTGTGCCGGCACATCGACGAGCGTGAACTGCCCGAGGCCTACGAGCGGATGATGCGACTGGTCACCGAGCAGGCGCCGGACGCGATCCTGACGCTGCACCGGGTGGCCGAACAGGAGGCGCGGCGCATCAGTGACCAGATCGACCGGGTGAACACCGGTTTGGGCGCGGTGGAATTCAACAGCGGCACCCGGTTGACGTTGCGGGCCACCCCGCGGGCGCTGGCAGCGGTGTCGGAGCTGACCGAGATCGTGCGGGCGATCTCCCGGCGGATCGCCGAGGTCGGGCTGGGCGACAAGCAGGCCATCCTCGATCAGTACGCCGACATTCTGCGGCTGCGAAATCGGTTGGCGTCCACCGCACCCGAGGACCGGGCCTGGACACGCGATGCGCTGGACGTGCGCAACCGGTTCACCTTCGACTGCGCCGAGTGGGACATCGCGTCCGAGGAGTTGATCCGCACCCACAGCAACGCCGGCGACAACTCGGGCGGCGAGCAGGAGAAGCTGATGGCGTTCTGTCTGGCCGGCGCGTTGAGTTTCAACCTCGCGGCGCCTGACAGTTCGGACAACACGCCGGTTTTCGCGCAGCTGATGCTCGACGAGGCGTTCTCCAAGTCGGATCCGCAGTTCGCGCAACAGGCGCTGCAGGCGTTCCGCAAGTTCGGCTTCCAGTTGGTGATCGTGGCGACGGTGCAGAACGCGACGACGATCCAGCCGTACATCGACAGCGTGGTGATGGTGTCCAAGACGGAGGCGACCGGGCGCAACGCGCGTCCGGTGGCCACGGTGGCGACACGGTCGATCGCGGAGTTCGGTGAGCTGCGCCGGGAGATGTCGGTGACCGCGGCCCGGGTCCCCGCCGGCGTGTAATCGGTGCGCGCGGGCGTCTGGTTGGCGCACGCGGGCGTGTAATCGGCGCGCCGACGGGTCTTTTCGGGCCTGTACGCTGGACGTCGATACGTTTGCTGAAATCGTCGCGTCCGAAAATTGTGCGGACCGCAGGCCGACCGGGGAGGGGAAGCCGTGACCGTGGAGCAGCCCTTGGATGAGGCGCAACGGGCCACGATCGTCGCGGCGGTGCACGACGAGCTGGCGCGGTGGGGCATCGACCGGTTCAACCTGGGGGCGATGGCGCACCGACATGGGCTCGACGCCGAGGAGATCCAACGGCACTGGCCCGATCCGGAGAGCCTGGTACTCGACGCGTTGGCCAGTCGCCCCGGTGACGACTCACCGCTGCCCGACACGGGGTCGCTGCGCGAGGACCTGTTCCAGCTGGCGGTGCGGATGGCCGAGATGGTCACCTCGGAAGCCGGGCGCAAGCTGCACGGCGGGCATCTCATCACCGACCAGTTCCTGGCCAGCCTCGAGGTGCGACAGACCGCGTGGCGCCACCGTGCGGCGCGCCTCGCGGTGGTCTTCGAGCGGGCCCGGCAGCGCGGCGAGCTCCGCGCCGGTGTCGAGCACACCACCGCCCTGGAGCTGCTGTTCGCGCCGATCAACATGCGCGCCCTCTACACCGGTGAGCCGGTCGACGACGACTACTGCCGCACGGTGGCCGACCTCGTCTTCAACGCCGTCACCCCCTGACGTTGAGACTGCAGCCACGGCGACAAAGTGCGAGAGGACTCCGCCGTCAGCGCAGCCTCAACGGTTCTCCGACGAGCGCGACCGGCGTTCTTGGCCGAAGATGATCTATGAGCAGTTCCGAGTTGAGCGATGTGGCTTGGGACTTGGTTGAGCACTGCCGTGCCGCGCTGAGCATTCCCGAGCTCAACACCGCGTTCGTGCGCCTGGGTGTGGGTGACTACAGCGAAGCGATGGTGGTGGCCCTGAAGTCGCTGACCCGCAGCGCCGGCCCTCCGCTGACCGACCAATTGCTGGCTCGGCTGACCAGCGTCGCGCAGACCTACCACGTGGAACGCGAGTTCTCCGAGCTCCTCGCGGCGGCGC
>CAXEZH010000092.1:0-15175 GCA_964000695.1 uncultured Mycolicibacterium sp.
CAGACCGGCCCGTCGGTGTTCGTCTTCGATCGATCCGCTGCCGATGCCCAGCGACAGGCGCCCGCCCGAGATGTGGTCGAGGGTCGTCACCATCTTTGCCAGCATGACCGGATGGCGAAACTGGTTGCACAGCACCATGTGTCCGATTCGGAGGCGGTCGGTGCGGGCGAGCAGCGCGGTGGCCAGGGTCCACGCCTCCAGTGATGGGTAATCGGGCATACCGGGAGCGAAAAGGTGGTCGTAGAGCCACACCGAGTCGATGCCGGAGTCCTCGCACCGGCGGGCACGGCGTTCGACGTCCTCGTAGGGCAGGCCCATGTGGGGCAGATAGATCCCGATCTCCGGCCTGGCCATCGGTGTCGCCCACCCCTTTCGTCGGTCGTGACGCTGTACATCGCGCTGCGTAGATGGTAACGACATTCTCATCAAAGGAGAAGAAAGTTATCCCATGAGTGCTGTTGAGTTCGGCCGCATGACCGCCGAGGAGGCCTGGCTGTGAAGTTCGCCATCACCCACCCGATGCACAGCCACCCGTACAACCCGGAGTTGGTGACCGGGGCGGGAATCGCCCGGGTCGCCGCGGCCGCCGAGGCAGCCGGGTTCGACGGGTTCGGCTTCACCGATCACCCCGCTCCCAGTCAGCGGTGGCTCGAGTCCGGCGGGCACGACGCGCTCGACCCCTTCGTCGCGATGGGTTTCGCGGCCGCGCACACCACCGCGCTGCGCCTGATCCCCAACATCGTCGTGCTGCCGTACCGCAACCCGTTCATCGTGGCCAAGGCCGGCGCGACGCTGGACCTGGTGTCCGGCGGTCGATTCACCCTCGCAGTCGGCGTCGGCTACCTCAAGCGGGAGTTCGCCGCCCTCGGAGTCGATTTCGACGACCGGGCCGCGCTGTTCGAGCAATCCCTGCAGGTGATCCGGGACATCTGGACCACCGACGACGTCACCATCGACGGGAAGCACTTCACGGCGAAAGGGATCACCGCCCACCCTCGGCCGGTGAGTGTCCCGCAC
Organism: uncultured Mycolicibacterium sp.; assembly: GCA_964000695.1. Lineage (GTDB taxonomy): Bacteria > Actinomycetota > Actinomycetes > Mycobacteriales > Mycobacteriaceae > Mycobacterium. Next base: position 1,018 of record CAXEZH010000092.1, read on the forward strand.
CCGCCGATCTGGATCGGCGGCAATACCGCGGCCGCGCGGACCCGGGTGGTCGCGCACGGACAGGGCTGGTGCCCGTTCCGGGCGCCCGCGACGCTGGCGCAGACCGCGCGTACCGCTGCACTGGAGTCGCTGGCCGACCTCGCCGCCGGCATCGGCGACCTACGACGCCGGCTGGAGGAGGCGGGCCGCGACCCGTCGACGGTTGACGTCACGTTCACCAACCATGCGGGCGGCACCCCCGGTGCCGACGATTTCGATGGCGACGCGTTCGTCGAGGGGGTCGCTCAGCTCACCGAGCTCGGCGTGACGTGGGTCCAGGTCGCTGTGCCCGGAGACAGCCTGGCGCACGCCCTGGAGGCCATCGACCAGTTCGGCGCCGACGTCATCGCCCGCCGGTGAACCCTGCCTCCCGCTCACGAACCGGAGAGCCGGACCAGTGTCTTGCCGATGTTCACCCCGGTGAACAAGCCGTTGAGCGCGTCGACGCAGGAGCCGATGCCCTCGAAGATGTGCTCGCGGTGCACCAACAGCCCCTGCTCCTCCCACCGGCGCAGCGCGGCGAAGGCCTCGTCGAAGCGGCCCCACTCGTCGAGCGCATTGAACCCCTGCATCAGTGCCGTCTTGGCGAGGAGGTTGACGTAGTTGGCCGGTCCGGGGTGCTCACCGGTCAGATAGCTGGAGATCACTCCGCACAACACGACGCGGGCCTTGGGCGCCAGGCGTCCGAGCACGGCGTCCAGAATGGGCCCGCCCACGTTGTCGAAGTAGACGTCGACTCCCTTGGGGCAGTGCGTCTTCAGCGCCGAGGGCAGGTCGTCCTCGCGGTAGTCGATGCACGCGTCGAACCCGAAATCCTGCACCACCGCGCGGCACTTGTGCGCACCGCCGGCGATACCCACCACCCGCGCTCCGGCGATCTTGGCGATCTGACCGGCCACCGAGCCGGTGGCGCCGGCCGCCGCGGAGACGACGACCGTCTCCCCGGCGCCGGGGCGTCCGATGCCCGTCATGCCGAAGTACGCGGTGGCGCCGGTCGGTCCGTAGATCGACATCACCGCACGCTGGTCGACCCGATCGCCCGGGCCGGGCACGGGCGTCGTGAACAGGTCGTCACGCACGATCGCGTACTCCTGGAAGCCGGTCAGTGTCGTCACGATGTCGCCGACAGCGTAGGCGTCACAGCGTGTTTCGATGACTTCGCCGATACCGGCAGCGCGGATGACCTCGCCGAGCCCGACCGGCGGCAGGTAGCCGGGCTGATCATCCAGCCACGTCCGGGCGGCGGCGTCGATCCCGACGTAGGTGGTGCGTACCAACGCCTCACCGTCGGCCGGACGAGGTGCCGCCGTGGTCACCAGCTCGGTGTCACCGGGCTCGACCAGGCCCCGGGGACGGCGGCGCAACAGGATCTGGCGATTCGTCAGCGTCGACACCAGCCGAACCTACGGCATCGCGGCCGACCGACGAAGTGCTTCTGGCCGCGAGTTCACGCCCACGATCAGAATGCGGCCTCGGGCAGGTCCATCAGCTCGGTGTCGACCGCGTCGACGATGGTGCGCAGCGCGGTCAGCGGCGGCAGCATGTTCGCCGTGAAGAACGCCGCGGTGGCGATCTTGCCCTCGTAGAACGCTGCGTCGGCGCGGCCGGGATCGGCCTCGAGCGCGGTGTGTGCGACGCGCGCCTGCTCGAGCAACCGCCAGCCGATCAACAGGTCACCGACGGCCAGAAGCATTCGCACCGAGACCAATCCCACTTTGTAGATCTCGCCCGGCTGCTCCGAGGCGCCCAGCAGGTAGCCGGTGACGGTGCCGATCATCGCCTGAACGTCCTGCAGCGCGGTCGCCAGCAGGGCGGCCTGAGGCTTGAGGCGCCCGTCGCAGGCCTGGACCGTGTGGGCGATCTGGGCGGCGACGTGGGCCAGCGCCTCGCCGCGGTCGCGGGCCACCTTGCGGAAGAAGAAGTCCATCGCCTGGATCGCCGTGGTGCCCTCGTAGAGCGAATCGATCTTGGCATCGCGGATGTACTGCTCGATCGGGTAATCCTGCAGGAAACCGGATCCGCCCAGTGTCTGCAGCGATTCGGTGAGCATCTCGTAGGCCCGTTCGGAACCCACCCCTTTGACGATGGGGAGCAGCAAGTCGTCGACCCGGTGGGCCATGTCCGCGTCGGCACCTGAAACATGCTGCGCCACATCGTTGTTCTGGTGGGCGGCAGCGTACATGTACAACGCTCGCAGTCCCTCGGCGTACGCCTTCTGGGTCATCAGCGAGCGGCGGACATCGGGGTGACGGATGATGGGCACCCTCGGCGCGGTCTTGTCGGTCATCTGGGTCAGATCGGCGCCCTGCACCCGCTGCTTGGCGTACGCCAGCGCGTTGAGGTATCCGGTGGACAGCGTGCCGGCGGCCTTGACGCCGATCGTCATGCGCGCGTGCTCGATGACGGTGAACATCTGCGCTATGCCGCGGTGCACGTCGCCGACCAGATAACCGACCGCGGGCCTGTCGTGCACGCCGAAGCTGAGCTCACACGTCGGCGAAGCCTTGAGGCCCATCTTGTGCTCCAGTCCCGTCGCGTACACCCCGTTACGCTCACCGATCTCGAGGGTCTGCGGATCGAAGAGGAACTTGGGTACGTAGAACAGGCTCAAACCCTTCGTGCCCGGCCCGGCGCCCTCTGGGCGCGCCAGCACGAGGTGGAAGATGTTCTCGGCGGTGTCACCGACGTCGCCGCCCGAGATGAAGCGCTTGACGCCCTCGATGTGCCATGTTCCGTCGGGTTGGGCGATCGCCTTGGCGCGTCCGGCGCCGACATCGGAACCGGCGTCCGGCTCGGTCAGCACCATGGTGGCCGCCCAGCCCCGCTCCAGGCCTTCGGCCGCCCACCGGCGCTGCTGCTCGTTACCCTCGGCGGCGAGCGCGTGCGCCATCGCGGGGCCGAGCGCATAGAAGAAGCCCACCGACGGATTGGCGCACAGCAGCATCTCGTTGATGGCCCAGGCCAAGGCTGCAGGCGCCGGAAGCCCGCCGATCTCCTCGGCGATGCCGACCCGCCACCAGTCGGACTCCTTGACCGCGGCCACCGTGCGCGTGATCTCGTCGGACACCAAGATTGCATGGGTGGTGGGGTCGAAGGTCGGCGGATTGCGGTCGGCGTCGGCGAACGACGCCGCGATCGGGCCCTGTGCGAGGCGGGCCACCTCGTCGAGCATGGTGCGCGCGGTGTCGGTGTCCAGGTCCCCGTAACCGCCGCCGGCCAGGACGTCGCCCAGCGACAGCACCTCGAAAAGGTTGAACTCGATGTCCCGCACATTGGCGATGTAGTGGCTCGGCGCATGCGTCATAGCCGGAGTGTGAGCGCCCAGCAAAGACGTACGCAACCGTAACCTGCGCAAACCTACGGTGACGCAACCGTAGGATGTGAGGTCACCGTGGCATGTGATACCGGTCACGCCCGTGCGGCAGCTCGGCCTGCACGGCGGCTCGATCGGGGTCGAAGCTCACCATCGATCCGATGGGCGAGCTCTCCGGCAGGGGAGCCTCGTAGCTCCACGCCACGTCGGGGACGACCACGTCACCGACCACCGCGCTCCAATAGGTCGCCCACCCCTTGTAGTTGCAGTATGTCGACGTGTCCGAGCGCCGGAGGACGTCGGCTCGCACCGCGTCGACGCTGACGTACAGCCGGGGTGTCAGTGACGTCTCGAACACGATCGTCGTGTCAGCGGTGTCAACCACGGTGACGCCGAGGATGTCCACCCGCAGGCGCCGGCGGGTGGGCCGGCAATCGACGCGGTGGTACGGGTTGGGCGGATAGTGCACCAACAGGCGGCCCTCCTCGAGCCAGGTGTCCACCGCCGTCCACGGCACCGACACGAAGCCGGGTGCCTCGGGAACCGGGCTGGTGGGCAGCTCGGTGACGTCCTCGGCGGCGAACGCATAGCTCAGCGGATGGCCGCGCCGGTGCACCATCAATGCGCCCTCGGTGTCGATCACGGTGCGGTCTCCGAGCAGGGCCTGGATCCGGCGGGGGTGTGGTTCGACATAGACGAGGTCACCCTCGACGCTGGGGCTGAAGGCGCCTGCGCGGGCGTCGCCCAGAGGTCCGGTTCCCGCGGTGAGACTCATGGGATACACCCCGGGCCAGGGTGTTTCGTCCAATGGGTCATGGCCGGCGCCTTCTTGCCCGATCCGCGACGAACATGTCGCCAGTTTACAAAAGCGGTAGCGAATGTCACGACTCCCGCCGGGGCTCGGGGCGCGGGCCGACGTCGAATGCCCGGACACGCGGTGACGGATCGGCGGGAACGTCACATCCGGGAAGCGAAACACGGTGCAATGGGTACCCGGAGGCGGCATCGACACGACGAACGGGGGATGGGTGAAGCGGCTCAACGGTGTGGACGCGATGATGCTCTACGGCGAGACGCCGGAAGTTCACATGCACACGCTCAAGATCGGTGTGCTCGATGTGTCGGCGTTGCCCGGCTACGACTTCGAGATGTTCCGCAGGCTGGCGGCGCCCCGCCTCCACGCGCTGGCGCCACTGCGCTGCCAACTGGTCGACATCCCCATGAAGTTCCACCACCCGATGTGGGTGCAGAACGCCGAGATCGATCTGGACTATCACGTCCGCCGCGCCCACGTCCCCGCTCCGGGTGGGCGCCGCGAACTCGATGAGCTGATCGGTGACATCGCCGGGACCCCGCTGGACCGTGACCATCCACTGTGGGTCATGTATGTCGCGGAGGGGCTGGCGGACAACCGCATCGCGGTCATCCACAAGGTGCATCACGTCTTGGCCGACGGGATGGCCTCGGCCAATCAGATGGCGATGGCCATCCAGTCGGAACAGCCTGAGGTCGGCGGGGGACTCGGCGAGGTGACGCCCGACTCCCGCTCGGCGGCCAACCTGCTCCGCGCGGCCGGCCGTGATCACCTGCACCAGTTGGCCCGGTTGCCTGGACTGGTCGGCGAGACGGTCGCCGGCATAGCGCGCGTGCGCCGACGGGCCCGAGAGCGCGGCGTGCAACCCGACCTGGCGCGCAACTTCGCGCCGCCGCAGACCTTCCTCAACCACGTCGTCTCCCCGGGACGGCGGTTCGCGACCGCGCCGCTCGCGCTCGACGACGTCAAGCAGACCGCCAAACACCTCGGTGTCACTCTCAACGACATCGTGCTGGCCACGGCTGCCGGGGCGCTGCGGGAACTGCAGCTGCGCTATGACGGGGCAGCGGACTCGCCGCTGATCGCCGGGGTGCCGGTGAGCTACAACCCCTCTCCGCATCGCTTGATGGGCAACGAATTCACGTACATGACACCGTCGTTGCCGGTGCACATCGCCGACCCGCTCGAGCGGGTGCGGTTGACCGCGACCGCGACGGCCATCGCCAAGGAGAACCACCGGCTGCTCGGACCGACGCTGCTGCCGTCATGGTTGACCTACCTGCCGCCCGCCACGACACCGAGCGTGTTCCGCACCCAGGCGCGCCGGCTGGAGTCGGCGATGGTGATGAACCTGACGATCTCCAACGTGCCCGGCCCGCGGGAACGGGGCTTCATCGAGGGCGCCGTCGTCGACGAGATCTACTCCGTCGGTCCGATCGTGGCCGGGAGCGGGATGAACATCACGGTGTGGAGCTACGTCGACCAGCTCTCGCTCTCGGTGCTGACCGACGACCGCACGCTCGGGGACCCACATGAAGCGACCGACGCGCTGATGAACGCCTTCGCCGAAATCCGCGCGGCAGCCGGACTGTCCGCCGACCTCACGCCGGTGGCGGCCGCCATGCCGGTCGCGCCCGCCCGCTGACGCTCTCGCGCGCGGGCGCTCTCGCGGAAAACGGCTGGCGGGAGCACCGTTTCGGTGCCGGTGCGTCGGCACGCCCACTTCGGATGCTCGGCAGGTACTTTACAGATCTTGCTCAAAGTGTCACTCTGTCCTGGGCGCCGAGCGATGCGCGCCCGACGGTGGCGCGAGGACGACCTCGGCTCTGGCTCTCTGGGAGGCAACCGGTGACCGCACGCACTTTCGACGTCGACGACCTCCGAACCGACGTGCACAAGGGGCCCGGCGTGCGGACGACCGGGGAGAAGCTGCTCACCTACGACCTTGCCGTTCTCGCCGGCGACGTCGCCACCGTCGTGACGGCGGCCGGCGGTTGGCTCTGTGATCGGGTTCGAGCCGGCTGGCGTGTCACGGTCCTGACTCCGGATGCCGTCCACGCCACCGCACTGACCATCCTCGGGGTGGACTGGGCACCCGGAACCACTCTCACCGAGCTGCCGGGCGGACACCACCCCACCGCGGTGGCGGTCGACGCCCGATTGCTCGCCGGTTGCGCGTCCACCCGCAGTGACCTGCTGGGGGTTCTCGACGGTGCCCGCACTGAGGTCACCGTCTGGGGCGAATCGCCGTCACTCGAGGCGGGCCCGCAGTTCCACCGGGTCCATCACCGTCTCAGCGCCGCCGCTCGAGCCTTCAAATCCCACGCGGTCCAGGCCTGCGGAGGATCGGCGGACCTGTCGGTCGAAGAGTTTCACAGCGTCGCGCTCTGGTATCCCCCCGACGGCACCGACCTCGCTCCTGTCGGCCGGCCGTCCGCCACCTGAAACGCGCCGGGACTACCGCGTCTCGCGGTTGCGGCCCACGTACCAGCTGCGCGCCACGACACCGAGCACCAGCGCGGCGAAGCCGGCGAGGAACCAGTCCTCGACGCGACCGACGTGGTTGCCGTGCATCATGAGCAGCAGGAACGCCGCGCCGATCAATCCGCCGAGCTGGATGACGCGGGGGTTCTCTTTCGACCATCCCCACTCGGCCGACGGCACTTCCTCGACGTCGACGCCGGTGTGACGCTCCACCTCGGTGCTTGCCACGGCTGCTCCTCACGGTCGGCGGCATGTCTGTGAAGGCCATTCTGACACAGCTCTACTACGCCCCGCCGTAGTAGCCCGCCGGCACACGGCGCGCGCAGTAGGCTCGCCGGTCATGGGTATCCGGCAGGCGCGCGGCCTGCTCGAGGACAAGGTCGTCTTCATCACCGGGGCCGCCCGCGGGCAGGGCCGGGCGCATGCGGTCCGCTTCGCCGAGGAAGGCGCCGACGTCATCGCCGTCGACCTGTGCGCCCAACTCGACAGCGTTGCCTATCCCATGTCCACCCCGGAAGACCTCGAGGAGACGGTGCGGTTGGTCGAGAAGACCGGACGCCGCATCGTCGCCGAACAGTGCGACGTCCGCGACCGCGACGGGTTGGCCGCGGTGGTGCAGCGCGGTGTGGACGAGCTCGGCCGACTGGACTTCGTGCTGGCCAACGCCGGGATCCTGCCCGCGGCCGGCGCGGGTGGGGCATCCATCACCGCATTCACCGACGCGGTCGCGGTCATGCTCACCGGCGTCTACTACACCATCGATGCCGCCCTGCCGGCGCTGTTGAGCAACGCCGACGGCGGTGCGGTCGTGATCACCAGCTCAGCGGCGGGCTTCACATCCGTGAGCACCGAATTCGGCACGATGAGCCACGGCGCGGCGGGGTACACCGCCGCCAAGCACGGTGTCATCGGGGTGATGCGCCACTTCGCCCGCTCGCTGGCGGAGAAGAACATCCGGGTCAACTCCGTGCATCCCGGCGGCGTGGCTACCCCGATGGTCCTCAATGAGGCGATGGCCGAGTGGGTCGGGCACCATCCGTCTTTCAGCGACGCGCAGCAGCCGCTGCTGCGGTTACCGATGATGGAACCCGGCGACATCAGCGACGCCATGGTCTATCTGTGCGGGCCGGCAGGTCGCTACCTCACCGGGGTGGCGCTACCGGTGGACGCCGGCCAGACGCTGAAGTGAGGGTTACTTCTTGACTGCGTCGTACCGCCGCAAGGCCTCCTCGCGTTCCCGCTTGTGGTCCACCATCGGTTCCGGGTACCCGTCGGGGCGCTCGCCGTCGAGGTTGTGCACGTCCCCGTCGAACCCGGCCAGCTCGGACACCCAGCGGCGGATGTAATCCCCGGCGGGGTCGAACTTCTTGCCCTGCGTCGTCGGGTTGAACACACGAAAATAGGGCGCCGCATCGGTGCCGCACCCCGCCGCCCACTGCCAGCCGTGCTGGTTGTTGGCCATGTCGCCGTCCACCAGCTGTTCGAGAAACCACCGCGCCCCCCACTGCCACGGCAGGTGCAGGTCCTTGACCAGAAACGACGCCACGATCATCCGTACGCGGTTGTGCATGAAACCGCTCTGGGCCAACTGCCGCATCCCGGCGTCGACGATCGGAAAACCCGTCCGGCCCTCTTTCCACGCCTCGTAGGCCTGTGTGGCCTCGCGGCCTTCATCGACCTCGATCGCGTCGAAGGCCTTGTTCCAGTTCCACCAGACGCTGCGCGGCCACTCGTAGAGCACCGACGCGTAGAAGTCGCGAAACGCGAGCTCTCTGAGATAAGCCTGCGCACCTTTACCGCTGCCCAGGTCGGCAGCCAGAGTCCTGGGGTGCACCGTGCCGAACTTCAGGTGTGCCGACATGCGGCTGCTCGCATCGAGATCCGGCCGGTTACGGTCGTCGGCGTAACCGTCGAGTCCGTCGCGCAGGAACGTCTTCCATTGCTTCCCGGCGGCCGTCTCGCCCGCCGGCAGCTCCAATTCGACACCGTCGTCAGGGATGTCGGACAGTCCCGGCTTGCCGGTCACCTCGCCCGGGTCGATCCACCGCGCCGACGACTTCGTCGACTGCGCCGGCCCGCGCCAGCCATGTCTACGCCACGCCTCATAGAACGGAGTGAAGACCTTGTAGGGCGTGCCGTCGTCCTTGGTCACTCGCCCGGGGGACACCAGATAGGGCGAGCCGGTGGCGACCAGTTCGACGTCACCCAACGCCTCCCGAACCTGCTCGTCGCGGCGTCGGCCGTAGGGGGAGAAGTCCTCGGACACATGCACCGAATCGGCGCCGACCTTCTTGGCCAGCGCCGGGATGCGAGTCTTCGGGTCACCCCGCGTCACCAGCAGCCGTCCGTCGAGCCGGTCGTGCAGATCGCGCAGCGCGTCATAGAGGTACTGCATACGGCGCGGCCCGGCAGACGCCTTCAGCGCGGGATCCAGGACGTAGCACGCGAGCACGTCGTCGGCGCTGTCGGCAGCAGCGAGCAACGCCGGATGATCGGACAGCCGCAGATCGCGGCGAAACCACAACACAGCGGGCATGACATGGATGCTGCCCGCGATGTCCGCCGGAGAAACCAAGTACGACGACTCCGTAAGAACTCGAGGAGCGCCACCTGCAGTCGTGTGCTGCCCCGATTCGGCGACCGAGACACCGCCGGGGTCGGTGCCGGCGCGGTCGGATACCCGGGTGCTCGCCGTCCGACAGACCCGCCCACGGCCTGCCACAATGCCTGCATGACCGCCGGGCCCGTCGACCGCTATCCCCGCGACATGATCGGGTACGGGCCGCGCCCACCGGATCCGCAATGGCCCGGCGGCGCCAGGATCGCGGTGCAGTTCGTACTCAACTACGAAGAGGGCGCCGAGAACAGCGTCCTGCACGGTGACCCGGCCTCGGAGACGTTCCTCTCCGAAATCATTGCTGCGCAGCCCTTTCCGAACCGCCACATGAGTATGGAGTCACTCTACGAGTACGGCTCCCGAGCCGGGTTGTGGCGGGTGCTGCGCGCGTTCGACCGGCGCGCGCTTCCGCTCACCGTCTTCGGGGTGGCCTTGGCGCTCGCCCGTAACCCCGAGGCCGTGGCGGCGTTCAGTGCGCGCGGTGACGAGATCGCCTGCCACGGTCTGCGCTGGATCAGCTACCAACTGATCGAGCCGGATGTGGAACGTGCGCACCTGAGCGAAGCCGTGCGCCTGATGACCGACCTCACCGGCGCTGCCCCGCTGGGCTGGTACACCGGACGGGACTCGCCGCAGACCCGTCGGCTGGTCGTCGAGCACGGCGGTTTCGTCTACGACTCCGACTCCTACGCCGACGACCTGCCGTACTGGACGCACGTCGCGGGTGCGGACCACCTGGTGGTTCCGTATGCCCTCGACACCAACGACATGCGCTTTGCGATCGCGGGCGGATTCCCCAGCGGTGACCAGTTCTTCGCTCACCTGCGCGACGCGTTCGACGTGCTCTACGCCGAGGGTCAGGCAGGTTCGCCGAAGATGCTGTCGGTCGGGCTGCATTGCCGGTTGGCCGGCCGACCCGCCCGCACCGCAGCCCTGGAAAGGTTCCTCGACCACGTGCAATCGCACGACGACGTGTGGGTCGCGCGCCGCATCGACATCGCCCGGCACTGGATCGAGCACTTCCCGCCCAGGACGTGAGCACCGCTGGGGTCCGCTCGGTCACACATCACATGGGTGGCATCAGCACCGTGTCGATCAGGTAGACGGTCGCGTTCGCGGTCTGCACGCCGCCGCAGATCACCGACGCGTCGTTGACCATGAGCTCATCCGGATGCCCGGTGACAGTGACGTCGCTTCCCTGCACGGTGGTGTGGGTGCCGACGACCTGATCCGGAGCGGCGCGACCCGGCACCACGTGGTAGGTCAAGACATTGGTCAGCAGCGGAGCGTCGGTGGCGAGCTTGTCGATGGTCGCCTGGTCGATCTTGGCGAACGCCGCGTCCGTCGGTGCGAACACGGTGAACTCACCACCGTCGAGTGTCTCGACCAGATTCACCTCCGGGTTGAGCTGCCCGGAAACAGCTTTGGTCAGTGTGGTGAGAAGCGGATTGTTCGATGCCGCGACCGTGAGGGGCGCTGGAGCCATGCCCTGGACCGAGCCCGGCCCCTCTGGAACCTGCTCGACATAGGCCGCGCACCCCGGCCCCGTCGGTTGTGCACCGGCGGTCGTCGCCGTCGTCAAAGACATGCCGATAGCGGCAGCAGCCGCCAATCCCGTTGCGGCGACGTTCTTCCCGTTGATCCTCATGATGTCGATCTCCTTGTTTCCGGGGATGGTCGTACACCTGTTCTTCGGAGCCGGAGGGACTGCGGATGGGGTTGAAAGACAACAGATTTCAGGCAATTTCCCGCTTCAAACCGCGAATCCCTCCGCCCGATGACACGGGCGGAGGGATCCGAGGGGTTCGTCGGCCGATCAGCTGGCCGGCGGCATCAGCACAGTGTCGATCATGTAGACGACGGCGTTGGAGGTCTTGACGCCACCGCACACCAGGCCGGCGTCGTTGACCATGAGGTCGTCGCCCTCACCGGTCACGTTCAGCGTCGCGCCCTGGACGGTCTCATGCTCGCCCGGCACCTGATCCGGGGCGGCCTGGCCGGGCACCACGTGGTAGGTCAGGATGCTCGTCAGCAGATCGGAATCGGTCTTGAGCGTCTCGATGGTCGCCGGATCGAGCTTGGCGAAGGCGTCGTCGGTCGGCGCGAACACGGTGAACTCGCCACCGTCGAGCGTCTCGACCAGGTTCACATCAGGGTTGAGCTGACCCGACAGCGCCTGGGTCAGCGTGGTGAGCATCGGGTTGTTGGACGCAGCCACGGTCACCGGCGCGGAGGCCATCCCCGTCACCGAACCCGGGCCGGTGGGCACCTGCTCCGCGTAGGCCGCGCAGCCGCTGCCGATGAGATTCGCCGCCGGATCGGCCATCGCGCTGGTGGTCGGGGCCATCGATGTGGTCGTCTCCGTCGCAGCCGACGTCGTCGTGGTGGTCGCGTCGGTCGCTTCGGTCGAGCTGTCGCTCGAACAGGCGGCCACCCCGAGCATCGCGGCGGCGGCAACGCCCACGGCGGCAACCGACTTACGGTTCACGGTGATCATCACTTTCTTCCCTTCACGTCGTCATTGACGGACTCTCTGCCCGCGCTGTGCTGACACGGGTGATTCATCGCCGGTCGCCGATTGGATGGGTCGTGATCCGAGACGTCAGATTCACGTCACAAATGCGCGTCGGCCGTCGCGGGTGAGCGGGGGAGTGACCACCGCCGCCGACACGGCACAATGAAGCCGTGACGGTGACCGGTGATTCCCCGAGGGACAGGATCCGGGTGCTGCTGCTGGGCAGCACCGGCTCGATCGGCACCCAGGCGCTCGACGTGATCGCCGCCAACCCGGACCGGTTCGAGGTCGTCGGGCTGGCCGCAGGGGGTGGCAACGCCGAGCTGCTCGCCAGGCAGCGGGCTGAGACCGGGGTGACGAACATCGCGGTGGCCGATCCGGCCGCCGCGCAGCGCCTCGGAGGTGTGCCGCACAGCGGGCCGCGCGCAGTGACCCGGCTGATCGAGGAGACCGCCGCAGGGCCCGGCGTCGACGTGGTGCTCAACGCGCTCGTCGGGGCGCTCGGTCTGGAACCGACGCTCGCGGCGCTGGCCACCGGAGCACGCCTGGCGCTGGCCAACAAGGAGTCTCTGGTGGCCGGCGGACCGCTGGTGCTCAAGGCGGCCCGTCCGGGTCAGATCGTGCCCGTCGATTCCGAACATTCCGCGTTGGCGCAGTGCCTGCGCGGAGGTGCCGCCGACGAGGTCGCCAAGCTGGTCCTGACCGCCTCCGGCGGTCCGTTCCGCGGCTGGAGCGCCGACCAGCTCCGCGACGTCACCCCCGAGCAGGCCGGCAGCCATCCCACCTGGTCGATGGGGCCGATGAACACTCTCAACTCCGCGTCCCTGGTGAACAAGGGCCTCGAGCTGATCGAGACGCACCTGCTGTTCGGCGTCGATTACGACCGCATCGAGGTCGTCGTGCATCCGCAGTCCATCGTGCATTCGATGGTGACGTTCACCGACGGTTCGACACTGGCACAGGCCAGCCCGCCCGACATGAGGTTGCCGATCGCGTTGGCGCTCGGCTGGCCGTCCCGGGTCGCCGCAGCCGCGCCGGCCTGCGACTTCAGCACCGCAGCGCGCTGGGACTTCGAGCCGCTCGACGACGCAGTTTTCCCCGCCGTGGAGCTCGCTCGGGCGGCCGGGAGAGGTGGCGGCTGCCTGCCTGCGGTCTACAACGCAGCCAACGAAGAGGCTGCGGCGGCCTTCCTCGCCGGACGGATCCCGTTCCCCGCGATCGTGGGCACGGTGGCGCAGGTCGTGCGCGCTGCCGACCAGTGGGCGGCCGAACCAGCTACCGTGGATGAGGTGCTCGACGCGCAGGACTGGGCCCGCGACCGGGCGCGGCGCGTCGTCGAGCACGACCACGCGGGTACTGCAAGGAGATAGGGAACTGGCCGCCTCATGATGTTCGCGATCGGCGTCGTGCTCTTCGCACTCGCCATCCTGCTGTCGGTGGCGCTGCACGAATGCGGCCACATGTGGGTGGCCCGCGCCACCGGGATGAAGGTGCGCCGCTACTTCGTCGGTTTCGGCCCCACCCTGTGGTCCACCCGCCGGCCCAACAAGCTCGGCGAGACCGAGTACGGCCTCAAGGCGGTTCCGCTCGGCGGTTTCTGCGACATCGCCGGCATGACGTCGGTCGAGGAACTGGCACCCGACGAGCGCCCCTACGCGATGTACCGGCAGAAGACCTGGAAGCGCGTCGCCGTGCTCGCCGCCGGCCCCGGGATGAACTTCGTCATCGGGTTCGTGCTGATCTACGCCATCGCCATCATCTGGGGGCTGCCGAACCTGAATCAGCCGACCACCGCCATGGTGGGCGAGACCTCGTGCGTGAAGTCCGAGGTCAGCCAGGGTGAGCTGGGGGACTGCCTGGTGTCGAGCCCGGCCGCTGCCGCCGGCATCCGAGCCGGTGACGTCGTGGTCGCGGTCGGTGACACCCCGGTGGCGAACTTCGACGAGTTGGTGGCGGCGGTCCGGCCGCTGAACGGGCCCACCGAATTCACCGTGCAGCGCGACCAGGACGGCCGCACCGAGGAGTTCACGACGACCGTCGACGTCACCCCGAGCCAGCGTTACGTGGCTGCAGACGCGGCCGACGCCGCGCCGGTACCCACCGACGTCGGCACGATCGGGGTGACGGCCGCAATTTTCGGGCCCACCCAGTACAACCCGCTGGCCGCGGTGCCCGCCACCTTCGCATTCACCGGCGATCTCGCCGTCGAACTGGGCAAGGCGCTGGCCAAGATCCCCACCAAGGTCGGCGCGCTCGTCGATTCCATCGGCGGTGGCGAACGCGATCCCGAAACCCCGATCAGCGTGGTCGGCGCCAGCATCATCGGCGGCGACACCGTCGATCAGGGGTTGTGGGTGGCGTTCTGGTTCTTCCTGG
>CAXEZH010000093.1:0-7135 GCA_964000695.1 uncultured Mycolicibacterium sp.
CACCTGCCGCCGGGTCGTTGGGCATGCTGGCGATCGGTGTCGGCGGGCTCGAGGTCGCCATGGCGATGGCGGGCCGCCCCTTACACCTACGGATGCCCGAAGTCTGGGGCGTTCGACTGGAAGGCGAACTGCCGGAATGGTGTTCGGCCAAGGACATCATCCTGGAGATGCTGCGCCGCCATGACGTCGACGGCGGCGTGAACCGCATCATCGAATACCACGGTCCCGGACTGTCGAGCCTCACAGCCATGGACCGGCACGTCATCGCCAACATGGGTGCCGAGCTCGGTGCGACCACCACCGTGTTTCCCGCTGACGATGCTGTACGGACCTTCCTGCGCGCCGAAGGCCGCGAAGACGACTGGGTGGAACTGCTGGCCGACGACGGCGCCGACTACGACATCGACGAGACGATCGACCTGGCCGAGATCGAGCCGCTGATCGCTCGACCGTCATCGCCCGGCAACGTCGTACCGGTGCGGGAGGTCGCCGGTGAGCCGATCGCCCAAGTGGTCATCGGATCGAGCGCCAACCCCGGGCTGCGCGACTTCGCCATCGCCGCAGCGATGGTCGACGGACGACAAACCTCCCCCGAGGTCAGCTTCGACGTGAATCCCACCTCGCGGGAAATCCTCGAGGACCTGACCCGGATGGGCGCCACCACGTCGTTGATCAGCAGCGGTGCGCGGTTGCACCAGGCCGGCTGCATGGGATGCATCGGGATGGGGCAGGCGCCGGCCACTGGACACAATTCGCTGCGGACCATGCCGCGCAACTTTCCCGGCCGCTCCGGGACCAAGGAAGACCGGGTCTGGTTGTGCTCCCCCGAGACGGCGGCCGCATCGGCGCTGACCGGCACGATCACCGACCCCCGTCAATGGGCAGAGGACGCCGGCATGAGTTATCCGAGCCTGCAACTGCCCGAGCACAGCAGCGTCAACACCGCGATGCTGGTGCCGCCGCTACCACCAGAACAGGCGCAGCGGATACAACCCGTCAAGGGTCCCAACATCTCCCGTCTGCCTGACCCCGAGCCGCTGCTCGACCAACTGGAGGCGCCGGTGTTGCTCAAGGTCGAGGACAACATCTCGACCGACGAGATCTCCCCCGCCGGCGCGCGGGCCCTGCCGTACCGTTCCAACATCCCGAAACTCGCCGAGTTCAGCTTCACCCAGGTCGACGAGTCCTATCCGCGCCGGGCTGAGGAGGAGCGGTCCACCGGCCACATCATCGTCGGCGGACGGAACTACGGACAGGGCTCGTCACGTGAACACGCCGCGATCGCGCTGCGCTACCTGGGACTACGCGTGGTGATCGCCAAGTCCTTCGCCCGCATCCACTGGCAGAATCTGGCCAACTTCGGGGTGCTGGCGCTGGAGTTCATCGACGTCGGCGACTACGACCGTGTGGAGCAGGGTGACACCCTGAAATTGGTCGATCTGCACCAGGCGTTGGACGGCTCGGACCCGCTCACCGTCGAGAACCTCAGCCAGAAGACCAGCTTCGAAGTGCGGCATCGGCTGTCGCCGCGCCAGGCCGAGTACATCCTTGCGGGCGGGCTCATTCCCCAAGTCGCGCAGGAAAACACCGAGGACGCAGCGCAGGCGGCGACCGAACCACGGCAGTGAGCGGCCCCCGCTCAGTCGTAGACCACGTCGAGGCCCTGACGCGCCAGCTCGGCCAACGACTCGCGCATGGCCCGCAGCTGCTCGGGGGTATGGCCGACCCAGTCCGTCAATTCGCCGATGATCTTCACCGGTTCGCGGGTGCGATACGAGCGG
Organism: uncultured Mycolicibacterium sp.; assembly: GCA_964000695.1. Lineage (GTDB taxonomy): Bacteria > Actinomycetota > Actinomycetes > Mycobacteriales > Mycobacteriaceae > Mycobacterium. The sequence goes on from CAXEZH010000093.1 coordinate 1,782, forward strand.
GTCGGGTTGCCGGGGAAGCGCTTGTCGGTGACGTTGGGGTCGTCCTCGAGTTCCCCCCGCGCCTCCACGAGGTAAATGCGGCCCGGACCGTCTCCGACCGCCAATTCGGCCCCCCACACCGCGGCGTCGACGGTGTAGGTGACGTACACGTGGTTGGCGATACGCCTGGTGTCGTGATTCATCGGCCGCCCCGGCACCAGCAGGTCGCCCACGGCGAGATCGGCTTTCGTCCCGTGTAGAAGTGCACCGCTCGGGTGCGCCTCGAACGGTTTCGCTGCAGTCACGTGTCTTACCCCTGTTCTGCGAATTCGGTTGTCGCACCGAGAAGCCGGATGATTGTGCGCCCTGACCGGGGCCTTGCCGCAAGACCCGGGGTATCGCTTACAGTGAGAGTGGGAAGTCGCGCAGAACCGTGCGCCGAGATTGCCGTCAGGGCTGCTCGATGTGAGCCGTCACCACCCTCAGCACAATCTCGAGGCGCTGTGGTGCCCCGAACCGCCGAGCCGGCGACCGACGAGCCCGCAGGTAACGTGGCCAGCGTGAAAATCTCTCGTGTGCCGTCGTCTGTCGCCTTCGCCGCCTGCGCCACCTCGCTGGTGACCCTCCTCGCGGCTTGTGGTTCCGACACTGAGACCACGTCGGCCGGCGCGCCGTCGGTGACCGACGTGGCGACCTCGTCGGTGACAGCGCCTGCGGCCGGCTGTCCCACCGCCGCGCCGGCGACGGATGTCGCCCCGGAATGGACGCTGCCCGGTGCGACCGGCAGTGTGTCGGTCACCGGGTCGACCGACGAGGCGGCGCCGCAGGTCACGGTCGAATCCCCGTTCAGCGTGACCGAAACTCAGGTGCACACGCTGCAGGCCGGCGACGGGCCCGTCGTCTCCGACACCGCGACGGTGCTGGTCTGCTACATGGGCGTCAACGGCCGCGACGGTTCCGTGTTCGACAGCAGCTACCAGCGCGGCGCCCCGGTCGACTTCCCACTCGACGGTGTCGTGCCCGGATTCCAGAAAGCGATCGCCGGGCAGACCGTGGGCTCGACGGTCGCGGTCGCCATGAACCCCGCCGACGGCTATCCGCAGGGTCAGCCCGCGGCGGGCATCGCCCCGGGTGACTCGCTCGTCTTCGCGATCAAGATCCTCGACGCCACGGCGTAGCCGATGCCGCTCCTCCACGATCCCGAGGTCCTGGCCGCCATACTGGCCGCCCCACCGCCGCCGGATCCGACCCCGCCACCGGTCGGCGACATCACGACGCGGCGGCGCAACGCGACCGCGAACTTCGACATGATCGGCGCCACCTACCCTGCCGTCGCCGGTGTCACCGTCGAGCGCGATGTCCTCGTCACCGACGAGGGCGCTCAGCTCGCGCTGCTGTGGTACCAGCCCGACGTGACGGGGCCAGCCGGTGGTGCGGCGCTGTATCTGCACGGCGGCGGCATGATCCTCGACCTCGGACACACCGGCCGCGGATACGACGCGGTCGTGCGGTCCTACGTGGCGCACAGCGGGGTGCCGATGCTGATGGTGGACTACCGGGCCGCCCCCGAACATCCCCATCCCACCCCGGCCGAGGACTGCTACGCGGCGCTGCAGTGGCTGGCCGCGCAGGCGGCGCAACTCGGCGTCGATCCGGCTCGACTGGCGGTGGTCGGTGACAGTGCCGGCGGGGCGCTGGCGGCCGCGGTCGCCCTGATGGCCCGTGACCGCGGAGGGCCGTCGCTGGCGCTGCAATTGTTGGTCTATCCGATGCTCGACGACCGCACCACGGTTGTCGACCCGCAGATCCCCGTCGAGGGCATGGTGTGGACCTACGACGACAACCTCACCGGGTGGGGCGCCCTGCTCGGTGATCGTGCGGGCGGCCCGGACGTGCCGTCCTACGCGGCGCCGGCGCGGGAGACGGATCTGAGCGGGCTCCCGGCCACCTACCTCGATACCGGCGACCTGGACATCTTCCGGGCTGAGATCGTCGGGCACGCCGCGCGGCTGGCGGCGGCCGGCGTGCCCACCGAACTTCACGTGTATCCCGGGTGCCCGCACGGATTCGAATTGCTGGCCCCCGCGGCGGCGGTGTCTCGACACGCGGTCGACAACCGGGTGCGGCGACTGCAGGCGCTGCGCGACGACACCCCCGCCGAGTGACGCTGTCACGGCTCAACCTGCGTGGCCTTTTGTAGGCTCGTGGGCATGCCGTATGAGGACGGCGATGTTTTCGCTGGTTACACCATTCAGCGGCTGCTCGGGGCCGGTGGCATGGGCGAGGTCTACCTGGCCCGGCATCCCCGGCTCCCGCGACTCGACGCCTTGAAGATCCTGTCGCTGGACGCCACGGACGACGAGAGCTTCCGCGCCCGCTTCGTGCGTGAGGCCGACCTGGCCGCGACACTCTGGCATCCGCACATCGTCGGTGTGCACGACCGCGGTGAGTACGACGGTCGGTTGTGGATCTCGATGGACTACGTGGACGGCACCGACGCCCGCGAGCTGCTCACCGGCCAATACCCGGCGGGCATGCCGTACGACGACGTCATCGAGATCGTCGGGGCCGTCGCTGAGGCCCTCGACTTCGCGCACGAACGTCGACTGCTGCACCGCGACGTCAAACCCGCCAACATCCTGGTGACCGACCCCGCCGAGGGTGCCCGTCGCCGGATCCTGCTCACCGATTTCGGCATCGGGCGCGAAGCAGACGATGTCGACGGCCTCACCGATGTCGACATCGCGCTGGGCACCGTGTCCTACGCGGCGCCCGAACAGCTGGTCAGCAACGTCATCGACGGCCGCGCCGACCAATATGCGCTCGCCGCGACCGCCTACCACCTGCTCACCGGCGTGCCGCTGTTCGACCATTCCAACCGGGTGGTCGTGGTGGGCAATCACCTCAAGACTCCCCCGCCGCCGCTGTCGGCTCGCCGGCCCGATCTCGCGCACCTCGACGCGGTCATGGCGAGAGCGCTGGACAAGGATCCCCGCAACCGCTTCCCCACCTGCGAGGCATTCGCCCAGGCGCTGGCGGGTCACGGAACCGGCGACTCGCCGGCTCCCGCTCCGTCTCCGTCGCCCAGCCGGCCCGCGCCAGGCCCTCAGGACCCGTTGATGAGCACGTCGGCGTTCGACGTCGCCGCCGACCTGGCGCGCAACCCGGCGAACCACACCATGCGGCTGACCGCGACGACCGTGCAGGGAACCGCCGCCGACGTCCGCAAACAGCCCGCCCGGGCCCCGCACGACGAGGAGGTCTGGACCTTCACAGTGCACCAGCACGGGCAGACCAATCAGCTCGGTGCCCGCGTCCTGGTGGAACTGCGGGGCACGTCGATCGTCGGACGGCTGGCCGACGGCGACGTGGTCGAGGTGCAGGGCATGTGGGACGGCAACATGCTGCTCGGCGAATCGGTGCTCAACCATTCCGCGCCGTCCGGCCGGCGACGCGCCCCAGGGCCCTTCGCGGTGCGCTCGAACAAACCCGAACCGACGCCGCCCCCGACACGGCGGCGCGGGCGCGCCGCCGTCGCCGCGGTCGCAGTGGTCGCCGTGGCAGCACTGGTGCTGACCGCCGTGCTGACCCACGGGTTCGGGCTGTGGTCACCGCAGCGCGGCCCGGGTCCGGTCATTCAGCCCACCCAGGCCACCGTCTTCTCCCCCGGCGGCGCGCCGGACCATCCCGACGAGGCCGATCTGGCGATCGACGGCAATCCCGACACGGCTTGGCGCAGCGACACCTATGTCGACCCCAAACCGTTCCCCGTCTTCAAGCAGGGCATCGGATTGATGCTGCAGCTCCCTGAACCCACCGCGATCGGGGCGGTGACCCTCGACGTCGCCAGCACCGGTACCGAGGTACAGATCCGTGCCGCCGACAGCACCGATCCGGCCAGCCTCTCCGACACCACCGAGTTGACCGGCGACGTGCCGCTGCAGCCCGGCGAGAACCGCATCCCCGTCGACAACGACACCCGCACGGAACACCTCCTGGTGTGGATCTCGACACTGGGCACGATCGACGGGCAGAGCCGCACCGAGATCTCCGACATCACGGTGCAGGCGGCCGGCTGACTGCGCCATCAACAGGATCACAACGTCGTCGTCCAGCCCCTTGTCCCCAGATTGTTCGGGCGGCATGCGGTGGTCGCGTCGGTGCTTGCCCTGCGCGATCGCGTTATGGGGCGGCGCAGGAAGTATCGGCGAGCGGCAACCGGCGGAGCGCTAGTGGGGTCGACGCCACACCAGGGCGTACCGGAACAGGGGCAGACGTCGCCATCGCGCGCCGGGAAGATGCTCGACCGCGCATCGGCGAACCTGGGCGTAGGTGTGCGCCGGTCGCACGGTCGGTGCGGTGTGGTCCCAGTAGCGGTTGCGCGACGACAGCCGACGGTGCTGCAGCGCACCCCAGGCGTCGAACGCGAGATCAGCCGGACGGCTCGATCGGGCCAGGCCCACGATGACGAGCACACCGCCCGGTGCCGTCAACGCCGCGAGGCGCGCACAGGCGGCGGGCAGGTCCGGCAGATGATGCAGCGTCGCGATCGACGCGACCACGTCGAACGTGCGCCCGAACTGATACGTCATCGCGTCCCCGAGAACCCAGTCGACGTCGCCGCTGAGACGGCGGGCCCGCTCCAACACCGGACCGTCGGTGTCGATGGCTGTCACGGTGTAGCCCTTCTCGCGCAATTCGGTGGCCAGCAACCCGTCGCCTGTCCCAACATCGAGGGCGGTACCCGCACGGTCGGGCACCGCGTCGAGAACGACACGGTGGTAATGGATGTTGTGGTTCCACCGCGCCGAGGGTTCTCGGCGCGGCGACGAATTCACGTCACCCTCTCGAGAAGCGAACAGCGCGCGCCGTGCATGCCTCGATTCTGCTCGCCGGCGGTGACAATGGTGGCCATGGAGTCGACCCGGGTGGACCGCTGGCTGTGGGCGGTCCGGCTGACCAAGACCCGTCCCGACGCCGCCGCCGCCTGCCGCGGGGGCCATGTGCGCATCAACGACAAGCCCGCCAAGCCCTCGACGGCCGTCTCACCCGGCGACACGGTGCGCGCGCTGGTCGGCGAGCGCACCCGCATCGTCGAAGTGGTGCGGGTGATCCAGAAGCGGGTGGGCGCCGCCGACGCTGTGACGTGCTACCTCGACCGGACTCCCCCGCCGCCTCCCGTCAGCGCGCCGCCGATCGGGGTGCGCGAGCGCGGGGCGGGCCGCCCGACCAAACGCGACCGCCGCGCACTGGACAAGTGGCGCGGCCGCCGTTGAGTGGTCGCTGCGTTCCGGTCAAGCCACCATCCACATGGCCAGCGCAAGCACGAACGCCGACAGACCCAAGGTCGTCTCCATGACCGTCCACGTCTTCAG
>CAXEZH010000094.1:0-5994 GCA_964000695.1 uncultured Mycolicibacterium sp.
CCGGGGCGGGCGCGCCGGACGTCCTCGTGATGGATGAACATCTCGGCGACGTTGGCGATCGGGTCCAGCAGTTTGAACGGCGAATACAGCGGCGGGCCGGAGGCTACCTGTCCGACCAGCTCGTCCCAGTCGGTCGAGGACGCCACACCCTTCTGCACCCGCTCGGTGTAATCGGCGAACGCCGGGATCAGGATGCCGGGCGCGGCATCCAGCCGCCGTTCCCGCACCACCAGGTGTGCGGCCAGGTCCCGCGCGTCCCACCCGTCACACAGGGTGGGAGCGTCGGGGGTCTGTTCCCTGAGCGTCGCCACCAGGGCCGCCCGCTCGCGCTGTGCAATCGTCATGGGAGTCCTACTTTCCCTCGTGCGGTCCTGCGAAACACGTCAACCGAGCGCGCGGTCCAGGTTGATCGCCGCGCTGATCAACGACAGATGGGTGAAGGCCTGCGGAAAGTTGCCGACCTGGTCACCGGTGGCGCTGACCTGTTCAGCGTAGAGGCCCACGTGGTTGGCGTAGGTGAACATCTTCTCCAGCGCCAGTTGGGCATCGGCCAGGCGACCGCACCGGGTCAGCGCTTCGACGTACCAGAACGTGCACAACGAGAACGTGCCCTCGTCGCCGTCGAGACCGTCGGTCGCCGGCTGGTACCGGAACACCAGGCTGTCGGTGACCAGCTCACGCTCGATGGCCGCCAGGGTCGACAGGAAGCGCGGATCAGCAGGCGAGATGAACTTGACCATCGGCATCAGCAGCACGCCGGCGTCGAGGCGGTCACCGCCCTCCACCTGGGTGAAGGCTTCCAGGTCGCTGTTCCACGACTTCGTCATGATCCGGTGGTACATGGCGTCGCGCGCCGAGGACCACGTCACCAGATCGGCGGGCAGACCGCGGTGGCGGGCGATGCGGATCGCGCGCTCCACCGCGACCCAGCACATCAGCCGCGACGTGGTGTGCGCCTTTTGCTCATCGCGGATCTCCCACATGCCGGCGTCGGCGCGTTCCCAGTTGTCGATCAGCCAGTCGATGACGAAGACGACATCGGACCAGGCGTCGTAGCTGATGCCGGGGCCGTACTTGTTGAACAGGTACACCGAATCGATCAGGTCGCCGTAGATGTCGAGCTGCAGTTGGCCGACCGCCGCGTTGCCGACCCGCACCGGCCGCGAGTCCAGATGGCCGCGCAGGTGATCGAGTTCGGCTTCCGGCGGTGGCTCGTTGCCGTCGATGTCGTAGAGCACCCGCAGCGGGCCGAGACCGTCTGCTTCCCGGTCGCCGCAGCCCAGCCGACGTGACAGCCACGCGATGAACGAGTGCGCCTCGTCGTGGAAGCCCAGCGCCAGTAGCGCGTACAGGCTGAAGCCGGCGTCGCGCATCCACACGTAGCGGTAATCCCAGTTGCGTTCGCCGCCGATGTCCTCGGGCAGGCTGGTGGTCGGTGCCGCGATGATCGCCCCGCTCGGTTCATGGGTGAGCAGTTTCAGCGTGATCGCCGAGCGCTCCACCATCTCCCGCCAACGTCCCTGGTATCGCGAGTTTTTCAGCCAGGACCGCCAGAAGTGGATTGTCCCGTCGAACAGCTCGTCGACGCTCGGGCCGTGCCCGGTGGAATCGCGGCCCGTCGTCTCACCGACCTCGAGGACAAACTCGGCGGTCTGACCCGGCTTCAGCTCGAACTCGGCCGCGACCACGGTGTCGTCGACAGTGAGGTCCACCGACGAACGCAACTGCATCGCCAACTCGTCGAGGCGGAAGCGCGCAGTCCCGTGACCTGACTGCACATCGAAACGGCGGCGTCCGTAATCGGGGCGGGCGTCGAGCACCATGTTGACGGTGGTCGTGCCGCGCACCGCGACGACGCGACGCACCAGCCGCTGGACATGGGTGTCGTCCTTCGGCTGCAGCACCGGCATGAAGTCGTGGACCTCGATCACACCGTCGGCGGTCAGGAAGCGGGTGATCAACGCCGCGGACTGCGGAAAGTAGAACTGGTGGGTACGACTGTCCTTGCGCGCGGTGGATATCGTCCAGCTGCCGCCACGTTCCGGGTCCAGGATCGCGCCGAACACACTGGGGGAGTCGAACCGCGGCGCGCAGAACCAGTTGATGCTGCCGTCGCTTCCGACCAGTGCGCAGGTGCGCAGGTCACCGATGAGGCCGTGCTCGGCGACCGAGGGGAAGTCAGTCATCGGCCAGCCGCCAGCCCGCCGGTCCCGGCAGCTGCAGCGCGGGCTCGGGACCCCATGAACAGCGCTCGTAGCTCAGCGCGGTCGGGGGGTTGTCCAGCACCGGTGCGCAGATCTGCCAGAGTCGGTCGACCTCGTCGGCGCGGGCGAACAGGGTCTGGTCCCCGCGCATCGCGTCGAGCAGCAGGCGCTCGTAGGCGTCCATGGCGTCGGACTCGAGGTTCGGGTCAGCCAATCCGGTTGTCACGGTGAGTTGTTGCGGCGTCAGACCGGGACCCGGACGCATGCCGGTCACGTCGAAGGCGGCGTTGGGGGAGTCGGTCAGATCGAGCACCAGCCGGTTGGGCCGCGGACCGGAGAACGTGGCAGGTGCGGGGTCGCGGAAGGTCAGCGTGACGGCCCTGCGGTCGACCGGCATCGCCTTGCCGGTGCGCAGATAGAACGGCACCCCCTGCCAGCGGGGTGTGTCCACGAACGCTTCCAGTGCGACATACGTTTCGACGCCGGAGTCGTCGGCGACGTCGTCCTCGTCGCGGTATCCGTCGTACTGGCCGAAGACCACCCGCGCGGGATCGAGCGGTCGCATCGCCTCGAACACCGCCGACTTGGCGTCGCGCAGCGAACGGGCGTCCGCGCCGGACGGCGGCTCCATCGCGACGACGCCGAGCACCTGACACAGGTGGGTGCTCACCATGTCGCGGAAACATCCGGTCTTCTCGTAGAAGCTGCCCCGGCCCTCCATGCCGAGCTGCTCGGGCACATCGATCTGCACGGAGGCGACATGCTCACGGTTCCACAATGATTCGATGACGCCGTTGGCGAACCGGAGCGCCATCAGGGTGCGCACCGCCTCTTTGCCGAGGAAGTGGTCGATCCGGTAGACGTGATCCTCGTCGGTCACCGCCTTGAGGGCCTGATCGAGCTCGCGGGACGACTCCAGATCCGTGCCGAACGGCTTCTCGACGATGAACCGCGCTTCCTCGGCCAAGCCTTGCCGGCCGAGCATGCCGATCAACGATTGCATGGCTGTCGGCGGCACCGACAGGTAGATCAGCGTGCGCGCGCCGTCGCCGAGTCGTGCCGCCTCGGAGCGGACAGCCTCGGCCAGCTCGGAGCCGTCATCGTCGCCGGCGGCCTGAAAGCTCAACCGGGACATCAGATCATCGAGAACCTCGTGGTCCGGTTCGTCGATGTCCTCGGCGATCGCGTGGCTGATCTCGTCACGGAATTCATCGTCACTGTCGGGGGCGGTGCGCCCGGATCCGATGACGGCGAACTTGTCGGGCAGCCGTCCCGCCGCGGCGAGGCGGTAAAGGCTGGGGAACAGCATCCGCCGTGCCAGATCGCCACGGGCCCCGAACAGGACGAGCACGAGTGGTTCTCCGCGGTCGGATTCGGTCATGTGCTGGGTCTCCTCACATTGAGCAGTGCGTTCTCCACGACCTCGCTGAGCGCGGGGTGGATCCAGTACGGGCGCCGCGCCAGGTCGCCGGCGGGGATGCCGAAGTTCATGGCCACCACGAAGATCTGGATCAACGATGCGGCCTGGCTGCCGATCACATGCGCGCCCAGGATGCGGCCGGACTCGGCCTCGGTGAGGACCTTGCACAGCCCGGTGTGGTCCTGCATCGCCCACCCGTAGGCGACGTCCTCGTATCGCGCCACGCCCACCCGGTAGTCGCGGCCGTCGTCGCGACAACTCTGTTCGGTAGCGCCCACGGAGGCCATCTGCGGGTTGGTGAACACCGCCGACGGCACCAGGCTGTGGTCGACCTGGTGCAGGTCATCGGGGTTGAGCAGATTGTGCTGGACCACCGCGGCTTCCCGGTTGGCAACGTGTTTGAGGGGGATCGCGGTGCAGATGTCGCCGAGCGCGAACACGCCCGGCGTGGTCGTGCGGCAGTACTCGTCGACGACGACGCGGCCGTCGTCGTGGGTGTCGATGCCACCGCGCTGCACGTCGAGGTGGTCGCTGTTGGACGTCCGTCCGATCGCCACCAGCAACGTGTCGGCCCGCACGTCTGTCCCGTCGTCCAGGTGGAGAACCAGATCGTCTGGCGCGCCGGACATTCCGGTCAGCTCGGTACCGCAGCGCAGATCGTAGCGGCCGCGCATCATCTCGGTGTACGTATCTCGCAACGCCTCGTCCTGCGGGCCGCCGAGAAGTCGACCCGCCTTCTCGATGATCGTGATCTCACTGCCGGCGCTGAAGAACACGTGGGCGAGTTCGGCGGCGATGTACCCCCCGCCGAGCACTGCCAGGTGCCGCGGCGCGGTATCCATCCGCATCACGGTGTCGGACGTCTCGTACCGTAGGCCCGACTCGGCGACTGGCGGCGGCACCGCAGGGCGGCTACCGGCTGCGACGACGATACGGTCGGCGCTGAGATGCTCGATGCCCTCGGCCGTGGAGACCGCGATTTCCCGGTCCCCGGTGAAGCGGGCATGCCCGGAGTACACGTCGATGAAGTCGGCGGTACGGCGACCCCGCTCACCGTCGGCGGAGACCGCGTCGGTGCGGCCGAAGACGCGGTCACGTACCTGTGGCCAGCGCAGTTCGTGCAGCTCAGCGTCGATGCCGAAGGTGTTCGCGACTTCGATGCTGTCGGTCAGCTCGGCGGTGTAGGACAGCATCTTCGACGGGATGCACCCGTAGTTCACGCACGTCCCACCGAACTTGCGGTCCTCGACCATAGCCACGCGCAGGTGCTCGAACCGGTCGTCCACGACCATGTTGCCCGAGCCTGCGCCGATGACGATGAGATCGTGGGTGCGCACGTCTGTGCTGTTCCCGGGCCGGGGTCGCGGTCAAACCCCGCCACGATGACCGAACGGTGACCTCGAACTCACTGGGCGTTCAGAAGCCCTCGACACCCTCGACACTGATGACCATGCCGTGGCCGGTGCTGTCGTTGGTGAACCGGGTGCCGTTGACGTCGGCATCGATGGTCCAGCCCACCGCCGAGTAGGTGCGGTAGTCCAGGGTGACCGCCGGAATGGCGCCGAGATTGCCCAGCACCCAACTGATGTCGCCATCGGCGCTGAGACGGACGCCGTTGGCGGGCATGCCGTCGATCTCGGGGGCGTTGACGAACGAGGACTCGCAGCCGACTTCTCGGGTGTCGAGCTGGCAGCGGGTCTTGCCCGACTTGGTCTCGATGAAGACGTAACCGTTCTGCGGACTCAACACCTCCCCGCCGGGTGCCGGGGTCGGGGAGGGCGCCGGTCTCGGATTCGCGGTGGTCGGTGGAGGAGAGGGATCGGGTCGGGTCGGACGTGGTGTAGGAAACTCCGGCTCGGCGAAGGAGTCGGGGCTGCGGGTCGCGGTGCCCTCGATGTTCGACGAGCACCCGGTCAGCATCGCGCACACGCCGAGTACCACGGCGACGACCGACCGAGCCTGCATCACCCCAGCGTACGCACATTGGTACCTGTGGGACGGAAGTGACTCGCGGACCGCTCCGGCTCCAGACGAATTACTTCTTCCGCGCGTCTGATGTCCATCAGTTTCACGGCAGTGTTCGCTCTCTGTGTCCGCCGCCGATCCGAGCCGGTTCGTGTTCGGGCACGGGCGCCTGGCAACCACCCGGAGCGCGGTGGAGGGACCGACCGGCGAACGCGCCGACTGGTGGTGGTACACCCCCTTACCAACCCCAACCGCCACCGAGAAACTAGGTCACCGGTCGCGATGAGTTCGTCGCTGGGGCCGGGTCGGTATGGCATGCATCAACTGACCTTCACCACCGTGCACTGCAGCATCTCTCTTGATGGCTTCATCGCCGGGCCGAACCAGAGCTACGACGCTCCGGGC
>CAXEZH010000095.1:0-6379 GCA_964000695.1 uncultured Mycolicibacterium sp.
GAGGGCGCCGCGGCAGCCCCAAGCCTCTACACCGACTCCAGGCGTTTCTTCTCCGCCTCGACGTCGAAATCCGGTGGCGGCCAGGACATGTTGAGCCGCTTCAACGTCTCGATGAGCAGTTCGGTGACGGCCAACCGGCTGTACCACTTCTTGTCGCACGGGATGATGTGCCAGGGTGCGTAGTCGGTCGAGGTGCGGTCCAGCATCGCCTGATAGGCCTGCTGGTACAGCGGCCATTTCTGACGTTCGTCGATGTCGCCGGGGTTGTACTTCCAGTACTTGTCCGGCCGCTCCAGCCGCGACGCCAGCCGCCGCTTCTGCTCGTCGAGCGAGACGAACATCGCGACCTTCACGATCGCCGTCCCGCCGTCGACGAGTTCGCGTTCGAACGCGTTGATCTCGTCGTAGCGCGGCTCCCACACCTCGCGGGGCACCAGGTTGTGCACCCGCACGATCAGCACGTCCTCGTAGTGTGAGCGGTCGAACACGCCGATGTGTCCCGCCGCGGGCAGCGCGTTGCGAATCCGCCAGAGGTAGTGGTGGGACAGCTCCTCGGGGGTGGGCTTGCCGAAGCTCTTGTAGTCGATACCCTGCGGATTCGCCCCGCCGACAACGTGTTTGACGATGCCGCCCTTGCCCGCGGTGTCCATGCCCTGCAGCACCAGCAGCACCGAGCGGTGGTCACCGGCGCGGCTGTTGGCGTAGAGCATCTCCTGGAGCTCGGCGAAGCGCACGTTGCGCTCCTCCTGCAGCGTCGGGGCGTCGGACTTGTCGCCGCGGAAGCCGGGGGTGGCGTCGGGGTCGATGTCGGCGACGCGGTCGCCGGGGCGGAACATCAGATGTGCGTGGGGTTCGTGCGACCACAGCGAGGGCAGGTCTTCCGGGTCGTCCGCGTCGTTCATGCCCCTAGTCAAGCAGCCGGGCGGGCAGAACCGGGGGAGGATGCGGAGCCTGCCGGAAACTGTCCAGCGATCCGCCGACCTCGACGATTCCACGCAAGGCACTCCACGACAGCATGGTCAGGTAGTCGATCAGCTCATCGGCGCTCATCCGGGGATGCGACATCCACGAGTGGGTGGCCAGCTGCACGCCCCCGACGATGTGGAAGGCCCACGGTTCGGCGCCACCGGTGTCCATTCCGACCGACACCATCCGCCGCCGCAGCATCACCGCGAGCATGCGGGCGATGATCTGCTCGGAATCGGCGACGGCCTTGCTCTTGCTGGCCGAGTTGTTGGCCATCACGAACCGGTAGGGCTCGGGCTCGGCGGCCACGGTCTCGACGTACACCCGGATGATCTCTCGGGTGAGGTCGTAGCCGTCGAGGTTCGACGACAACGCGGCGGCCATGTTGGGGATCAGCGTGGTCTGCGCGAAACGCATCATCACCGCGGTGGTGAGGTCGTTCTTGTCGACGAAGTAGCGGTAGAGCACGGTCTTGGACACACCGATCTCGGCGGCGATCTCGTCCATGCTGACATTGCTGCCGAGGCGGCGGATGGCCTCCAGCGTGCCGTCGACGAGTTCGTTGCGGCGCTCGACCTTGTGCTTGTGCCAGCGTCGCTTTCGGCCATCGGTTTTGACCGCCACCGGCGGGTGTTGTTGTGCCACGTTCGCGGTGATCCGTTCCCCTTCAGTCCTCGTCAATAGTACGGGGACGCCTCGCGGCCGGCTCCCGGGAGAGGGGCGCCTCCCCCGGGTAGTTGCCGGGGTAGCGGATCATGGAGGGGTGGCACACCGACCCGAGGGTGGCCGACCGGCGGCGACGTCCGTCTCTGCCGGTCCGCGACCCAGTTTTGCCGAGGCGCTGACGGGCGTCGATTCCGCGGCGGACGCCGAACGCAGGCGCGCCCTGCGGCGGATGAAGATCGTCGCGCTGAGCTTCCTGCTCGGTGCCGCGGTGATCTTTCTGCTCTGCTCGTGGCTGCAGTCGCGCGGCGACGCGGGCCCGTGGGTCGGGTACGTGCGGGCCGCCGCGGAGGCGGGCATGGTCGGTGCGCTCGCGGATTGGTTCGCGGTGACTGCGCTGTTCAAGCATCCGCTGGGCATCCCCATCCCGCACACCGCGATCATCAAGCGCAAGAAAGACCAGCTGGGCGAGGGGCTCAGCACGTTCGTACGGGAGAACTTCCTGTCCGCCGACAACGTCGAGACGAAGCTGCGCAGCGCCGACGTCGCGAGCCGGACAGGCAAGTGGCTCGCCGAGCCGGTCAACGCCGACCGGGTGGCCGCCGAGGCGTCGACGGTGCTGCGGGCACTGGTGGAGATGTTGCGCGACGAGGACGTCCAGCAAGTGCTCGACCGGATGATCGTCAAGCGGATCGCCGAGCCGCAGTGGGGGCCTCCGATCGGGCGGGTGTTGTCCTCACTGTTGGAGGAGGGCCGCCAGGAGGCTCTGTTGCAGCTGCTCGCCGACCGGGCGTTCCAGTGGACCCTGAACGCCGATGAGGTCATCGAGCGGGTGATCGAGCGCGATTCACCGACCTGGTCGCCGCGGTGGGTGGATCACCTGGTCGGCGACCGCATTCACCGTGAGCTGATGGACTTCACCGACAAGGTGCGTCGCAACCCCGACCACGAGCTGCGCCGGTCGGCGACGAAGTTCCTGTTCGAGTTCGCCGATGACCTGCAGAACGACGCGGTGACGATCCAGAAGGCCGAGAACGTCAAGGAACAGATCATGGGACGCGACGAGGTGGCGCGCGCGGCCGAGACGGCCTGGGCCACCGCCAAGCGGCTGATCCTGGAATCGGTGGACGACCCGTCCTCGGCGTTGCGGGTGCGGATCGCCGACACCGTGGTGCGGATCGGGGAGTCGCTGCGGGACGACGCCGACCTGCGGGCCAAGGTGGACAACTGGATCGTGCGCGGGGCCCAGCATCTGGTGTCGGAGTACGGGGCGGAGATCACCACGATCATCACCGACACGATCGAGCGCTGGGACGCCGACGAAGCCTCGCGGCGCATCGAGTTGCATGTCGGACGTGACCTGCAGTTCATCCGGATCAACGGCACCGTGGTGGGCTCGCTGGCCGGCCTGGTGATCTATACCGTCGCGCACTTGTTGTTCTGACCTGCGCTAACTAGTGCTTGCAAAAGTTAGCACTCCGTCGTACGGTAGGGGATGTCGATATCGGTTACCCACCGCAACGAGGAGGCACGCATGCCGCAGGACGAAAATCTTGCCGCTGTCGTGTCCAGCGCTGCGCAGGACATCGGCAGCTTCATCCGCAGCCAGCGCGAGGCCGCGCAGGTGTCGGTACGGCAGCTGGCCGAGAAGGCCGGCGTCAGCAATCCCTACCTCAGCCAGATCGAACGGGGATTGCGTAAGCCTTCTGCGGACGTCTTGAACCAGATCGCCAAGGCGCTGCGGGTATCGGCCGAGGTGCTCTACATCCAGGCCGGAATCCTCGAGCCGAGCGAGACGAACGAGGTACGCGACGCGATCGTCACCGACACGGCGATCAACGAGCGGCAGAAGCAGGTGCTGCTCGACATCTACACGTCGTTCTGCGCGCAGAACGAGGCCGCTCTGACCGAGGCGGCAGTGGGGATGGCCTTCGGCGAAGCCGATAAGTCGGACACCTTCGGCGAGACAGACGAGGAGCCGAGTACTGAACACAAGAGCCCTCTGGAAATCCCGCAGATCGCATCAACTCATTCGCAATCCTGACCTGAAAGGAAGCCACCATGGCTGAGAAGCCCCAGAACCAGTTCGACATCGACGATCTGAAGGCCCCGCTGCTGGCCGCGGTCGGTGCCGCCGACCTGGCGCTCGAGCGTGTCAACGAGATCGTCGCCGCGCTGCGTGAGCGTGCCGGCGAGGCCCGCACCGACGCCGAGACCCGCGTCGAGGACAGCCGCGCCCGCATCACCCGCCTCCAGGAAGAGCTGCCGTCGCAGTTCGACGACATCCGCGAGCGGCTGAGCTCGGAAGAGCTGCGCAAGTTCGCCGACAGCTACGCCGAGGCCGCGCAGACCACCTACACCAAGCTGATCGAGCGTGGCGAGGCCGCGCTGGAGCGCCTGCGCAGCCAGCCGGGCCTCGAAGAAGCCGCGAGCCGGGTCGAGGGTTACACCGACCAGGCCGTCGAGCTCACCCAGGAAGCGCTGGGCAACGTCGCCACTCAGACCCGCGCCGTGGGTGAGCGCGCCGCCAAGCTGGTGGGCGTCGAGCTGCCGAAGAAGGCCGAGGACGCCGCCGAGCCGGTGAAGAAGACCGCCGAGAAGGCTCCGGCCAAGAAGGCCCCGGCCAAGAAGACCCCCGCGAAGAAGGCTCCGGCCAAGAAGGCCCCGGCCAAGAAGGTCACCCAGAAGTAGACGACGGAAGTCGACCGGAGGGCGTAACCCGCATAGGCTGTGGAGCGTGATGCTCCAAGGCCTCGTGGGTTACGTCCTCCTCGCGTTGCAGATCGCCGTGCTCGTCGCGGTCGTCTATGCGTTCGTGCACGCCGCGATGCAGCGTCCCGACGCCTACCCCGCGGTCGATAAGCTGACCAAGCCGGTGTGGCTGGTGATCCTCGGCGTGGCCGGGCTGCTGGTGCTGGTACTCGGCATCATGGGCACCGCGATCGGAGCGGTCGCCGCGGGCATCTACCTGGTCGACGTCCGGCCCAAACTGCTGGAGATCCAAGGGAAGTCGCGGTAGTGCGGCTCGCCCGGCTCGCTGGGGTCGCCGTGGCGGGCGCCGTGCTGGCCGGTATGTCCGCGCCGATCGCGGCGGCGTCACCACTTGGGGCACCCGCCGTCGACCACGTCGAATGGGCCAAGTGGGGTGACCTCTCCAGCCTGCGCGTCTACCCGACGCCGGCCGGCCGGGACGCCTCGGCCCGCCCGGGAGCCTCGGCGCAGGCCGGCCAGGTGTGGAACGAGGTGCTCGCGCTGGCCCCGGACGCCGACATTCCCGGCATGTACGAGCAGTTCGCCTGCCACTGGCAGTTCGCCGAACTCTTCGAGCCCGGCAAGGTCAGCTGGAACCTCGAGCCGTGGCGCCCGGAGGTGAGCTACCAGGACATGGTCGCTGCCGGGTGCAATCCGGGCGGCACCGAAGAACCCTTCTGACATGGGCTACACCCGCGCCCAGGTCGCTGCGCTGATCGACCACACCCTGCTCAAGCCCGAGGCCACCGAGGCCGACGTCGTCGCGCTGCTCACCGAGGCGGCCGACCTCGGCGTCTACGCGGTGTGCGTGTCCCCGCCGATGGTGTCGGCCGCCACCCAGGTTCCGGGCGGACCCGTCGTCGCCGCGGTGGCCGGGTTCCCGTCGGGCAAGCACCTGCCGGCGATCAAGGCCGAGGAGGCGGCCGACGCCGTCGCCGACGGCGCCCGCGAGGTCGACATGGTCATCGACGTCGGCGCCGCGTGCAGCGGTGAACTCGACGTGGTGCGCGCCGAGGTCGCCGCGGTCCGCAGCGCCGTACCGAACGCGGTGCTGAAGGTGATCGTCGAGTCGGCGGTCCTGCTGGAACGCGGCGGTGAGCCACTGCTCGCCGACATCTGCCGGGTCTGCGAGGACGCCGGCGCGGACTTCGTGAAGACCTCCACCGGCTTCCATCCCAGCGGTGGAGCCAGTGTGCGGGCGGTCGAGGTGATGACCGGCGTCGTCGGCGGCCGCCTCGGGGTCAAGGCTTCCGGGGGGATCCGCACAGCGCAGACCGCGATCGAGATGCTGGATGCGGGCGCCACCCGGCTGGGGTTGTCCGCCAGTCGGGCCGTGCTCGACGGCCTGGGCTGAGACCCGCCTACCGGCCGCAGAAGCGAGACCCGCTCACAGGCCGGAGAAGCAGGGGTCGTCGGTCTGCTTCGGGATCGAGGCGTTCTGCGTGGAGAACCGGCTGATCACACCGCTGTCGGTGACCTGCACCGAATCGGCGCGGATGTTCATCGGATAGTCCTGGGTGAGCCGTGAGGTGAACGCGTCCAGCGCGGGCTGCACCGCCTCGCGCGGCAGCGTGAACCCGAGCCCCGTCACGTTCTCCACCTGCAGCGAGATGCCGCCGTCGACGACCTCCGGGCGGGCGGTGATGCTGCCCAGCGCGCCCTCCAGCTCGATGGTGCCGGCCCCGGCGTTCGTCGTCACTCCGGTGACGAAGCTGCCGACCAGCGGGATGGCGCCCTGGATCGTCTCCTTGATGCCCTCGGCGCTCCAGGTGATGTTCGCGACCAGCGAGCCGATGGACCCGCTCGAGGTCGCCGAGTCCTCCAGCCGGACGTCGTTGATGTCGAGGTCGACCTTCATGCCCTGCGCGTCCCGGATCTGGTTGCCCGCCGTCTCGATCCGGATGTTCGTGTAATGCCCTGAGGCGTGCTGCAGCAGGAACGGCGGCAGCACCCCGAACGACGCCGTCGCGTCGTCCTGGACGACACATTCGACGACGCC
>CAXEZH010000096.1:0-3731 GCA_964000695.1 uncultured Mycolicibacterium sp.
GGCCTCGGGCGGGAGACCGGCAGGCAACACGTCGGAGGTAGCGAACGCGCTGACCATGGCGCCCTGTGAATATCCGCCGAGGATCATCTGGGTCTGCGGGCACACCGAGACCACTCCGCGGACGTGGTCGAGAACATCGCGGGCCCCGGTGGCCACGTTCTGGGTGAAGCCCGGGCCGAAGAAGTCGCTGCTGGCGGGATAGTTGACGCCGTGTACCCCGACGGTGCGTGGAAACGCCTGTGCCCGCACCGAGTCGACGAATGCCTGTCCGACGGTGCCAACGCCCACAGGCTCCGAGGTTCCGCGCGCGAACGCCACCCCGATGTCTGGGCACGGCTGAGCGGATGCGCTGGGAGCCCCCTGGTTGACCGCCATGAGCGCCATGACGATGGCCGCCGTGAACGACTGGGCGACCCGAATTCTTCTGGTCAGAATCTTCCCCTCACTGACCGGCCAGCTACCGCGTGCTTGGTCGACAGCGTAGTCACTGCCTGCCTGGTTCAGAAGCAAAGTGACCGTGATCGTCCACCGAAGCACCGCGACGACGTCCCGGTGAGGATCTGCAGTCACGTTTGATGAGGCCTCCGCCAACTGGGGGCCAGGATGACAAGTGAACCTTGACACGCGAAACACAATTCGGCATTCTGCTGTGTAGGGGAGTACCTCTTCGACGTCCGCCATCGTCAGCACGATCCGGGCAGATCCCGGTCCGGTGGAGGAGCCCGCAGCACTGCGGGTGAGGAAGACCGCATCACGTGAAACGCCGCCCCGAACTGGTCGCGGCGATCAGATAGGACGTGTTGTGAGTCTGACCGATGACACTGTCAATGCCGCCAACCTGGCTGATCCGACGGCAGCATTTCGTACCTACCGAGGCGGTGCGACCACTCCGCTGAACGCCGACACGGTGACCGTCCTGCAGTCAATGCGGGCCTACCCCAGTATCTCGCTGCTCGCGAACACTGCCCCCGGGCGATTGCTGGACAAAGCCGATGCGACAAGGCTTCTCAAACTGGCCGCCGAGGCGGATGCACGGCTTCGCGACGAGGCGATCGATGATCGCGGACCACTGTTGGACATGCTCTCGGACATGATCTCCCGCGCCGTCCACGAGCCGACCGACCGCGCGGTGGCCTTCTTCCTCAGCCGATCGCACCAATGCCGGGTCACCCTCCCGGTCCCCGTTGTCGATCGGTGCGTGATCGATCCGACTTTCGCGACCCGTGACCTGGTCCGCAGCCTTCAGCATTCCCCACGACACACCGTGTTGCTGCTGTCGTTGGACGAGGCGCGGCTTCTGCACGGCCACGGGACGGTGCTGTCACCCGCGCCGGGGAACGCTTTTCCTGCCCACCGTCGCACCTACGGCAGAAACGGCGGCCGGGATGCGGAGCGCTACCACGACTTCCTGCGTCGGGTCGATCGAGCCCTCGGCGCTGCGCTTCGGCTCAACCCCATGCCCCTGGTCGTCGTAGCCGCTGAGCCCACCGGGTCGAAGTTCCGCCGGCTGTCTCGCAACATGTCCCGCCTGGCGGGCCTGGTCCCCGGCAACCATCTCAAGACGCCGACCGATGCGCTCAGCGATTTGGTGCGGCCAGTGCTCGACGAGTATCTGCGCTCACGGGCCGCCGAGGCCCTTGAGCTGATCGACCGGCGCGCCGGCGAGGACCGCGTGTTGCGTGACGTCGACACCGCGTGGATGGCGGCGCGCTGGGAGAGACCCGAGATGCTCGCGGTCGAAGAGGATTTCTTCTACCCGGCGCGGCTGGCGCCCGACGGTGACAACCTGATACCGGCCGATGACGTCGACCATCCCGATGTCATCGACGACGTCGTCGATGAACTGATCGAGATCGTCCTCAGCCGCGGCGGCTGGATCGCGCTGCTCCCGTCCGGGCATCTGCCCGAGGGCACACACCTGGCGCTGACCCTGCGTCGACGGTGAGGAGCCGCGCTGCTGAGGGTGGCAAGCCAGGGTGCGAAGGCTGGCGGCGCAGTCTCCTGCCGACGAGCATTACCAACACGATCCCGGTTCTCGGAATTTCGCGCAGAACTCGAGGTGGCGTCCGATGTACTGAGCGCCCTGCTGGCCGAGCTTGCGGCGGTAACCGATTGCCCGTTGAAGCGATCAGGTGAGACTGCTCGGCATACTTGCGATCAGCGAAAACCCTGGTCTCGGAACAACAGCAGTCAGAAAGCTGCTTAGTGGGGTGGAGTGCGAAACACGCCCCGTCAAGACGGCGCTCGTCGTGAACGGGTTGTGGCGACGATCGACACGAAGGGAACCCATGAAACTCGACGACGACGCCCGCGCCCTCATCGGCGACGGCGCCGATGCCACACTGGTCACGCTCAACCCCGACGGCAGCCCCCAGGTGTCGGTCGTGTGGATAGCGCTGCAGTCCACGCCTGACGGGGACGAACTGGTCAGCGCGCACCTGGCCGAATACCAGAAGACGCGCAATATCCGACGCGACCCGCGCGTGGCGGTGACGATCCTGTCCAAGCAAGCACACCCCGACATTCCGACGCCGTATCTGAGCGTGACCGGCGAGGCGCGCATCGTCGACGGCGGCGCTCCGGAACTCTTGACCGATCTCGCCGAAGTCATGCTTGGATCCAGTGAACACTTCCCACCACCGGATTCACCGCCAGGACTGTTGACCAGAATCCGTATTGTCAAGGCCCGCATCCTCTGAGTCCGAAGCGCAGGCCGTCACCGCGACCAACCGGAGCGACCAAGAGTTCGTTGTCCCGCCGTCGCTTCGCCGCCGCTGGCATCCATGACCCACGGATGCCGCTCACTCAGCGCAACTCGTACGCGCCGTCCGTGAGCGCGTCGCGGGTGCGTTCGATGGCGGTCGCGGCGTCCACGACAGCCTGGACTGCCGCGTCGCGCGTCGCCGGCGGTAACGTCGCCGACACCGATGCCACTGCGCGCCCGCAGGGCGCATAGATACGGGCGAATGACGCGTACACCGCGTCCTCTAGCTGCACCCGGACCACTCGCCGGTCATTGCCGTCCTTTACGCGCCGCACCATTCCGCCTGTTTCCAAGCGGTTGATCAGCGCGGTTACGGAACCGGAGGTCAGGTCGAGTCGGTCGCCGATCTCACCTGCGGTAAGCGGCCCATGTTCGAGGAGGTTGAGCGCTCGCAGATCCGATCGGCCGATGCCGAGCGCGCGACTGGCCGCCTCGTCGTAACGGTCGAGGGCGGCGCCGAGGTGGCGCACTGCGACCATGAACGGATCGACGACCGGGCCGCCATCGGCAGAACTCTTGGCCATCAAGATATTTTCGTCCTATCCTTCGCACACGGTTCCAGCGTTCACAGAGGAGACGCACATGGCAAGTCCGGCTCGCGGCAAAGTGACGTGGTTCGAATTGGCGAGCAGCGATGTTGCCCGCGCGGCCGAGTTCTACGGCGAATTGTTCGGCTGGGAGTTCAACGGTGACGCCGACATCTACCTCGCGGCATCACCGGTTGCGGGTGGAATCGCCGGCGGCATCATTCCCGCCACGCCCGACGTGGGCACCTACGCGACGTTCGGGGTTGAGGTCGACGAGGTCGACGACACCTACGCGCGGGCGCTGGACAAGGGCGCCACCTCGGTCGTCGCGCCAACGGACAACCCGGGTGGCGTGCGCAGCGCCTACCTCCGCGACGCCGACGGGTCGCTGTTCGCCATCTACCGGTTCGGTGCGTCGTCGAGTTGACGGACGAGCCCCC
>CAXEZH010000097.1:0-64694 GCA_964000695.1 uncultured Mycolicibacterium sp.
CCCCGCGGGGAGCAAATGGAGGCAATTGCACCACGTCCAACCAGGTTTGTCGACAACTGTCGAAAGGGTGAGTGAACACCGGGTCCGTGGCGACGCAACGCGACCCCGCAACAGGTGGCGGGCACCCTGGTGTGCGGCTTCGACGAGAACACCTCCACGGTGGCCTGGACGACCGACTCTCAGCTCTTGCTGAGCGAGATCCAGTCGGGCCCGCAGGGTCCGAACATGGTGCAGCTCTACGCGTGGTGGTCGTCGCACTCCTGACTCGGCCGCAGGGCGCAGGGAAACCGTCAGGCCGGGGGCGGCGCCACGACCGTTGTGGTGACCGGGGCTGCGGGGGCGGTCTGCTCGCCTTCGGGCAGGGGCGTCCCCGAACTACCGGACGGTGCCTGCGCGGCAGAGGCGCCTTCGGGCAGCGGCGTTCCTGCGCTGCCGGCCGGTGCCGCCGGATCGGCAGCGGCCGGAACCGGCGCCGGAGTGGCTTCGCCGGGTAGCGGAGTACCCGAACTGCCTTCGGGCAGCGGGGTTCCTGAACTTCCTTCGGGCAGCGGGGTGCCGGAGCTGCCCGCCGGTGCCGGCGTCATCGTCGCCTCCGCGGCCTCCGGTGCAGCGTCGGCGGTGTCGCCTTCGGTGGCCGGGCTTTCCGTGGCGGCAGGTTCGGCGGGTGCGGTGTAGGTACCTGTCGGGGCCGAGGTTCCACCGGTGGAGCCGGTCGCGGGCGGGGCGGGCGGCGCCTCGACCCACACCAGCATGTCGGTGCCGCCGGCGTTGTAGACAACGCTGTCGGGCGCATCGCCCGTGACGTCGAAATAGACCTTGCCTGTTGTGGATTCGCCTTCAGCCAACGTTGCGGGGTTGACTCCCTGCGCGGTGGCGACACCGAACAGCACCCGATAGGTCTGTCCGCTCTCGGCGCGCGCGTTCAGGTTCGCCACGATCGGGATGACGTTGCCCGAGATGGCCTCGTCGGTGGCGGTGGCCTCCCACAGCGTCCCGGCAACGGGGTAGGGGATCGTGTCGGTGCTGGGCTTCAGGCCGGAGACCGTCCAGCCCTGCACGACGTCACCGTTGACCAGTTCGCCCTGCTCGCCGAGATATTGCATGTCTGCGTCAGCGGCGGCGATCGGCGCGCCCGCAAGACCGACAGTCGCGGCGGTTGCGGTGGTGATTGCCGCCAGCACGGGCTTGATCTTCACGTCATGTCCTCCTGTTTTCGTGACATCGAGCAGCGAGGTGGTCCCCCCGCGAGCAAGGTAGCAGGCGCTCACGCTGAGCAAGCACGCCTCTGCCCCTTCCCGCGCACAACGTGCATGCCGCTGAGAAATAGCCGGAAACGCGGACGGCGGTCGCACTTGAGGTCGATGATGCTTTTCAGGCATGATCCGCGCCAATTCCGTTTTGTTTGCCGACAGCTTCTGCAGTGGTGAATAACCACACGTGGCGGGCCGCGCCCCAGACAGCAAATGAAAATGGCTTTGGATGCAAATCCTGCCGGCGGAAATATCCACGGGGGTATTTTTCTCGACCCCTGGTGCCGAGTTGCCCTGGTCGTCAGCGTTCCCGCCTTCGGGTCAGGCGGATGCAGGGGCATTACCCCGGTTCATCAGCGAGTTGTCTGAACCGTGAGTTCACTTACCGGATGCCCGCGCGTCAGAAACCTGCGTTGACGTGCGCACTCTCTTCGCGCCCGGACCGGCCGAAAGCCTTGACTAGGCAAAGATTGGGAAACGCTTGACACGGATATCAGCAAAGCCATAAATTCTGATCACATCTTTGTAAAGATGCAGGTGCTGCCGCCGAAATGGGGAGACGGGCAGCACCTCGAAACTTGTATAGGGGGTTTCCATGGCCAAGCATGCCAAAAACCGTGCGCGTCCGGCCGCGATCCGCGCCTACCTGACCGCCGGAGTCACCGGTGCCGCGTTCGCGGGCCTCGGCGCGTTCCTCGCGGTTCAGGACGCCACTCCGGCGACGACGCAGTACGACATCAAGCTGGTGTCGAACGAGGAAGACACGCTCTTCCTCTCGCTCAACGGCGGCAGTGATCGCCGCGATCGCGAGCAGCGTGCGCTCGCGGCCCAGGAGGTGACCGACGCGAACCCGGCGCTGCGACCGATGTTCGGCGACGGCGGCTGGCTCATCGGCAACGGTCTGGACGCGGTGGAAGGCTGCGAAGGCGCGGCCTGCAACGGCGGCAACGGCGGCCTGCTCGGCGGCGACGGCGGTAACGGCCTGCACGGCGGCAAGGGCGGTGACGCCGGGTGGTGGTTCGGCAACGGTGGCCACGGCGGTGACGGCTTCGCGAGCGAGGGCTATGCGGCCTCTGCTGGTGGCGACGGCGGCAGCGGCGGCTACTTCTTCGGCTTCGGCGGTGACGGAGGTGACGCCGGTGACGGTGCTGTCAAGTCCTCGTCCGGCGTGTACGTCGGGTACTCCGGTGGTGACGGTGGTCGCGGCGGCGCCGGCTTCGGAACCGGTGGTAACGGTGGTGCCGGCGGCAGTTACACCAACACCAGGGACATCGCCGACAACCCGGACACCGAGATCGACGAGTCACTGCAGAACGATGTGATCGGCGGCGCGGGCGGCGACGGCGGTGCGGCCGGCGGATTCGTCGGCACTGACGGCCACGGCGGCGCCGGCGGTGACGCCGTCTCGGAGAACGGCAGTGCCGTCGGAGGACTGGGTGGTGACGGCGGTGGCACCGGCACCATGACCGGCGGCCTCGGCGGTAACGGCGGCGACGGTGGTGACGCCGAGGCCAATGCCGACGGTGAGACCGCGACCGGTGGCGCCGGCGGTGCCGGTGGATGGACCGGTACCGGTAACGGCGGACTCGGCGGCAACGGCGGTAACGCGGTCGGAAACGGGGGCGCCGACGCCGTCGGCGGTGACGGCGGCGAGGGCGGCGGATCCCGCGTCGGCAACGCGGGTGAGGGCGGCAACGGCGGTGACGCGCTCAGCACCGACGGCGAAGCGACCGGCGGGCGTGGCGGCGACGGCGGACACACCTGGGTGTTCGGTGAAGGCGGCGGCGACGGTGGCAACGGCGGCAACGCCGAGGCCGAGGACGACGCCACCGGCGGCGACGGCGGTGACGGCGGCAACGGCGGACTCTTCGGCTACCCCGGTGACGGTGGCGACGGCGGCAACGCCGACTCGACCAACGGCACCGCTACCCCTGGCTCCGGGGGCGCGGGCGGCGTCGGCGGCGAAGACGGTGAGTCGGGGGAGACCGGCGACAGCGACAGCGACAGTGACGGTGACGGCGGCGACAGCGCCTGACCACCAGCGGCACTGACGACGACAGGAAGAGCGCCGGCCACAGCTGTGGCCGGCGCTCTCTCCGCTGTCAAAGACGTTGTTGGCACCGGACTTTGACGCTACTCACGTGAGGCTATGATCGCCCAATGTCGGAAACCTCTGCACTCCGCCCCGATCGGCTCGTCGTGGTGGCCCTCGTCGTCGCGGTCGGCGCACTGGCCGTGGCGATCTGGGCGCTGCTCAGCACCCCGCCCGCGGGCGAGGCGACCTCCGCGAGCGGCGACGAGGCCTCGTCCGGTGGCGAGGACTCCTCCGAAGAGGCCGGCGCCCGCGTCTGCGGCGCCTTCGACACCGTGCGCAACGCGGTATCCCTGCAAACCAACGCTGATCTCGGCGCGGACCCGGTAGCCGTGCAGGCGGTCGCGGCGAACGCCCGACTGGCAACCCTCGGCGGCGGGCAGTATCTGTTGACGCAGCTGAGCGATGCGACGCCGAGCGATCTGTCCGAATCCGTGCGTTCGTTCGCGAACACCTTGCAGAACATCGGTATCGGCCAATTGGCCGGCTCGCCGGCCAATGACCCCGCTCAGGTCGAACGCCTCAACGCCGCTCAGGACGACGCGGCGCGCATCTCCGAACTGTGTCAGCAGTGAGGGGTCAGGCGGGTACGAACTCCACGCCCGCCAACGCGACCGCGTCGTCACGGTCCGGCGCAGTCACCACCGCCGCGTAGGAGTCGTCGGACTTCCACACACGCACCTTCAGTGTCTCGCCGGGGAAAACGACCCCGGCCATCCTGGCGCCGAAGGATTTCAGTCGGCTGACATCTCCGTCGAGCAGGTTGTCCACCAAGGCTTTGCACGTCATGCCGTAGGTGCACAGGCCGTGCAGGATGGGGCGGGGAAACCCGGCAGCGGCGGCGAAGTCCGGGTCGGAGTGCAGCGGGTTGCGGTCCCCGCACATCCGGTAGAGCAGAGCCTGTGACGGCGAAGTCGGTACCGACAGCTCGAAGTCGGGGGCTCGGTCCGGGGCGGCCTGGCTTGTGGACGGTCCGCGGTCGCCGCCGAACCCGCCCTCACCGCGGGCGAAGATGGACCGTTTCTGCTTCCACAGCAGTGTGCCGGTCGGATCGTTGACGGTCGTTTCGGACCAGATCACCGCCGCCTTGGCCTTGTCCCAGATCTCGGTGAAACGGGTGACGGCGACTCCGGTGCCGGCCGGCGGTATCGGGCCGGGTACCTCGACCGCCTCACTGGCGTGCAGCACCTTCGACAGCTCGATGTCGATGCCGGGAAACTTCACCGCAGGCGGCTCGGTCATGTGGAAGCTCTGGGCGACGTTGCCGAACGTGGGTAGCACCTGCGGTGTGTCGTCGGTCAGATAGCGCAGCTCCTGCTTGTCCATCGGGTCGGCGCCGGCGCCCAGACCCAGGTGATAGAGCTGGATATCGCTACTGTTCCACGAGAATTCGACCGGTTCGAGCTCGGCGCCGATCGCCTCGTCGAGGTTGATGGGCATTGCTCAGTCCTTCCGGTGCCCGGTCGCGGCGATGTGCAGCGCCGCGAGATAGCCGAACGTCATGGCCGGCCCGATGGTTCCGCCCGGTCCGGGGTAGGTGTGGCCCATCACCGGCGCGCTGACGTTGCCCGCAGCATAGAGGCCCTCGATCACCGAGCCGTCGTCGCGCAGTGCCCGGCCGTCGTTGTCGGTGACCACCCCGCCCTTGGTGCCGAGGTCACCGGGGACCATCTTCGCCGCGTAGAACGGGCCTTGGCTGATCTCGCCGAGATTGGGGTTCGGCTTGTTCGTCGGGTCACCGTAGTATCGGTCGTAGGCGCTTTCGCCCCGCTTGAAGTCCCGATCGACGCCGTCGCGGGCGAAGCCGTTGAAACGCTCCACCGTGGCGGTGAGTTGGGCGGCAGGCAGGCCGGTCTTGGCGGCGAGGTCATCCAGGGTGTCGGCCTTGACGATGACGCCGGATTCCATCCACTTCGACGGGATCCGCTGTCCCGGCTGAAGACCGGCGAAGATGTATCGGTCGCGATACCGCTGGTCGAACACCAGCCAAGCCGGGATGTTCTCTCCGGGCCCGGGGCCCTGTCCGTACTGCCCGCCGTACATGTGGTGGCACGCCTCGACATAGGGCATCGACTCGTTCATGAAGCGCTTACCGGCCATGTTGACGATGATCGATCCCGGCGAGTTGCGTTCGGACAACGCGAACCAGGGTGCACCGACCAGGGGCACCGTAGGGCCCCACCAGGCGTCCTCCATCACATCCAGTGCGGCACCGAGCTTTTCGGCCGCCAGGATTCCATCGCCGGTATTGGCCACCGCTCCGACCGTCCACTCGGTGGTGATCGGGGCGCGCTGGTACTTGACCCGCATCTGCTCGTTGTGTTCGAACCCGCCGCTGCCCAGGATCACGCCGCGCCGCGCCCGGATGAGTTGTGGGTCCGCTGTTTCGGGCCCCTGGGTGTCGCGCACCAGAATGCCGGCGACGACACCGTCTTCGATATACAGGTCGGTCATTGCGGTGTTCAGCAGCACCGGCACTCCCGCGTCACGCAACCCGATGCGCAGCGGGGCGATGAGGGCACGGCCCATCCCGACGAGGTTCTTGCCCGTGGCCTGGGCCCACATCGTGCGGGCGCCCACCTTGAGACTGCGCAACACGCCGCGGGGGTGGCGCTTGAGCTGGTTCAGCCGGACATAGTCCTGCTGCATCACCACCACGTTGAGTGGCACCTTGCCGTACGGGGGTTCGAGGCCCTTGAGGTCCGGGCCGAGCTTCTTGGCGTCGAACGGCTTGGGTTCGACCGACCGCCCGGAGGCCTTGCCTCCCGGAGTTTCGGGGTAGTAGTCGGAGTAGTTGGGAACCCAGCACAGCTTCAGCGGGGAGTGCCGCAGGACGAACGACAGCATCTCCGGCCCGCGCTTGAGGTAGGTGTCGATCTTGTCGGCCGGCACCACGTCTCCGATGATCGTGTGCAGGTAGGTGCGGGCCGCCTCGGTGGTGTCCTTGACGCCATCGCGCTGCAGGACCTCGTTGTTGGGGATCCACACGCCGCCGCCTGACCGCGCAGTGGAACCACCGTAGTGCGGGGCCTTCTCAACGACTACTGTCGAGAGTCCCTGGTGGGCGGCGGTGAGTGCGGCGACCATGCCGGCGGCGCCGCTCCCGACCACGACGACGTCATACACCTGTTCGGTCATGTAGAACACGTTATAGAATTGCCCGGCCAGCTAACAACTGGCCCGGTCAGAAAAACGAGGGGAATTCATCTGATGCTCCGTGACGAGGTTCGGGAACGACTCGCCGCCGATCTCGCGCAGGCGGAACGCAGCAGGGTTCCGATCTCGCCGTTGACCGATGGTCAGCCCGATATCGATGTGGTGGATGCCTACGAGATCCAGTTGATCAACATCCGGCAGCGGGTGGCTGAGGGGGCTCGGGTGATCGGGCACAAGGTGGGCCTGTCGTCGGAGGCGATGCAGAAGATGATGAATGTCGACGAGCCTGATTACGGGCATCTGCTCGACGACATGCAGGTCTTCGAGGACCGGCCGGTGAAGAGTGCCAACTACCTGTATCCGCGGGTGGAGGTCGAGGTGGGATTCATCCTGGCCGACGATCTGCCTGGAGCCGGGTGTACTGAGGATGACGTGCTGGCTGCCACGGCGGCTTTCGCCCCGGCGATCGAGCTGATCGACACGCGTATCACGAATTGGCAGATCAAACTGTGCGACACCATCGCCGACAACGCCTCGTCGGCCGGCTGGGTGCTCGGTGAGGCCCGGGTCTCACCCAAGGATGTCGACATCAAGGCCATCGACGCGGTTCTGACGAATGACGGGGAGGTCGTCGCTGAGGGGCGCAGTGACGCGGTGCTGGGCAATCCGGTCACCGCGGTGGCCTGGTTGGCCCGCAAGGTGGAGAGCTTCGGGGTGCGGTTACGGGCCGGCGACATCGTGTTGCCGGGTTCGTGCACCCGTGCGATAGATGCCCCGCCGGGCAGCCACTTCGTGGCTGAGTTCAGCGGGTTGGGTTCAGTACAACTGAGTTTCGAATAAGGAGCCGCTCATGGCTGACAAGAAGTCTGTGGCGATCGTGGGGTCGGGCAACATCAGCACCGACCTGCTGTACAAGCTGCTGCGTTCGGAGTGGTTGGAGCCGCGCTGGATGATCGGCATCGATCCGGAGAGCGAGGGTCTGGCCCGGGCCCGCAAGCTGGGACTGGAGACCTCGCACGAGGGCGTCGACTGGCTGCTGGCCCGCGACGAGATGCCCGACATGGTGTTCGAGGCCACCAGCGCCTACGTCCATCGTGCCGCGGCGCCGCGCTACGCCGAGGCCGGGATCCGGGCGATCGATCTGACCCCCGCGGCGGTGGGTCCGGGGGTGATCCCACCGGCGAATCTGCGCCAGCACCTGGATGCGCCCAACGTCAACATGGTCACCTGCGGCGGGCAGGCCACGATCCCGATCGTGCACGCCGTGAGCCGTGTGGTGGAGGTGCCCTACGGCGAGATCGTCGCGTCGGTGTCCTCGGCCTCGGCCGGTCCCGGCACCCGCGCCAACATTGACGAGTTCACAAAGACGACCAGTGCGGGGGTGCAGAACATCGGCGGCGCCAGGCGGGGCAAGGCCATCATCATCCTCAACCCGGCCGATCCTCCGATGATCATGCGCGACACCATCTTTTGCGCGATCCCCGAGGACGCCGACCGCGACGCGATCGCCCAATCCATCCGCGACGTCGTCGCCGAGGTGCAGACCTACGTGCCCGGTTACCGCCTGCTCAACGATCCGCAGTTCGACGATCCGTCGATGAACTCCGGTGGCCAGGCGGTGGTCACCACATTCATCGAAGTGGAGGGTGCGGGCGACTATCTGCCGCCCTACGCTGGAAACCTGGACATCATGACCGCGGCCGCCACCAAAGTGGGCGAGGAGGTCGCCAAAGAGGTCCTCGCCGCGACGACGGGAGGTCACGCGTGAGCACGCAGGACATCTACTTCGATCCCATGTGGGACATCCGGATGACCGACACGTCGCTGCGCGACGGGTCCCATCACAAGCGCCACCAGTTCACCAAGGACGAGGTCGGTGCGATCGTCGCCGCCCTCGACGCCGCGGGCGTCCCCGTCATCGAGGTCACCCACGGTGACGGTTTGGGCGGGTCGAGCTTCAACTACGGGTTCTCCAAGACCCCGGAGCAGGAGCTGATCAAGCTGGCCGCAGAGACGGCCAAGGAATCGAAGATCGCCTTCTTGATGCTGCCCGGGGTGGGCACCAAGGAGGACATCAAGGAAGCCCAGAACAACGGCGGGTCGATCTGTCGCATCGCGACCCACTGCACCGAGGCTGACGTGTCGATCCAGCATTTCGGGCTCGCCCGCGAGCTCGGCCTGGAGACGGTCGGCTTTCTGATGATGAGCCACACCATCCCCCCGGAGAAGCTGGCGGCCCAGGCCCGCATCATGGCCGATGCGGGGTGCCAGTGCGTCTATGTCGTCGATTCGGCGGGCGCGCTGGTGCTCGAGGGGGTCCGCGACCGGGTGGCCGCGCTGGTGGCCGAGCTCGGCGACGACGCCCAGGTCGGTTTCCATGGCCACGAGAATCTCGGTCTCGGGGTGGCGAACTCGATCGAGGCGGTGCGTGCCGGCGCCAAGCAGATCGACGGTTCATGCCGCCGGTTCGGTGCCGGCGCCGGTAACGCCCCTGTCGAGGCGTTGATCGGGGTGTTCGACAAGATCGGTGTCAAGACCGGTATCGACTTCTTCGACATCGCCGATGCCGCCGAGGAGGTCGTCGCTCCGGCGATGCCCGCCGAGTGCCTGCTGGACCGCAACGCGCTGATCATGGGGTATTCGGGGGTGTACTCGAGCTTCCTCAAGCACGCCATCCGCCAGTCGGAGCGCTACGGGGTGCCCGCCCACCAGCTGCTGCACCGTGCGGGGCAGCGCAAACTCATCGGCGGCCAGGAAGACCAGCTGATCGACATCGCACTGGAGATCAAACGTGAGATGGACTCGGCGTCGGCCTGACCGGCCACGCTAACCCTCCAGCCGCAGCGGCTCGTTCGCCCGGTGTGACGATTCCCGACTGGTGTTCCAGCTGAGCGGATACGCTGACGCGTGCGACCGACCGGTCGTCGACAACGTCGTCGATAGTGGGGGATTTTCATGACCACGACTGTGATGACCATTCGCCGTGGCCTCTACAGCGTCCTCGCCGGCGGGGCGCTCGTGCTCGGCCCGGCGCTCCTGGCCCCGGTGGCCACCGCGCAGCCCGACCCCGCGCCCGACTGCTCGGCAGCGAATGTGGCCCGCACCGTCAGTGCCGCCACCGCGGCCGAAGGAGACTACCTGGTGGCCAACCCGCCGACCAACTCGCAGCTGTCGAGTATCTCGTCGCAACCGCCGGAGCAGGCCCAGGACGCCTACAACGCATATTTCGAGCAGAACCCCCAGGTCAGAGATGACTTGGCGGCGATCCACCAGCCGGTGAACGCGTTGAGCGAGCAGTGCGGCTTCGACGTGTCGCCGACGCTGGTGGCCGCCGCGGTGTGGCAGACCCAGCCTCAGACGGCGGCGGGCGTCGACACCCCGAACCTGAACCAGAACCAGGAAGGTACTCCGGCCGGAGTCGAACCACCCTCCTAGACACCGGCGGACGGCGCGGGTCGTCCATCGCGACAGGGATGCTGCAGTCGGCCGAGGAGATCGCCATCGGCCCCGCTGACCTGGGCGGAGTTTGGCGCGCAGCCGAATCGGCTAGGCACGGTGTACGAGCTTGTTGTTCGCACATCGTGAGGAGTGATCTTCCATGACCGCGTCTGTCAGGACCGTGCGACGTAGTCTCTTCGGCGTTTTTGCCGGTGGCCTGCTTGCCTTCGGGTCAGCAGCGATCGTGGCGCCGGTGGCCAATTTCGAGCCGGCGCCCGCCTACGTGTACACCACCAGTGTGAGCGGACAGACCGACACGAACTGACTCGCCGTGAATTAGCCAGCGACCGGTTGGGCTATACACGGCGGTAAGGTCGCGATGTGCCGCGGTTCTGCGGCGGCCGGTGACGGCGCACCCACTGCATCGGGAGACCTACTGACCGTCCTTCTCGTTGCACCGCGTGCGCGCGGCTGGATCCACCTGGTGAGTGCGGTCGCAGCTGCGGTGGCCGGCGTGGGGTTGCTGATGAACGCGTGGGTGTCCTCGACCCCGCGCGCGGTCGGCGCTGTGTTGGTTTATGTCGTCGGAATTGTTGCCATGTTCGGCATCAGCGCCACCTACCACCGTGTCCGATGGGGATCCGTGGTCGCCGAGAAGTGGATGATGCGGCTGGACCACTCCGCGATCTTTGTCTTCATCGCGGCGAGCTACACACCGCTGGCGATTCTTGCGATGCCGCCGGACATCGGCGCGGACGTGCTGACGATCGTCTGGATCGGTGCCGGCGTAGGTGTGATCCTCAAAATGTGCTGGCCCTCTGCTCCCCGGTGGGCAGGCGTGTGCTGCTACCTGGTGTTGGGTTATGTGGCGGTCTGGTTCGCCGAGACACTCTTGGTGGGCGCGGGCGCCACCGTCGTCGCGCTGCTCGTCGCCGGGGGCGTCCTGTACAACGTCGGCGCCCTGCTCTATGGCGCACGATGGCCCGACCCCTGGCCGTCGACCTTCGGCCACCATGAGTTCTTTCACGCCTTCACCGCCGCAGCGGCGATCTGTCACTTCGTAGCGATCTGGCTCGTCGTTCGTTAGGCAGGGGAGTGCGCAACTCGTCGGTGCCACCCGGCACTTTCTCGTCGGTGCCACCCGGCACGATGGGCTTCATGGCGACACGAGCCGAAGCGCAGGCGATCCTGGAACAACTGGCCGGCCCCGCGGCCGTCCTGCGGGACGACCAGTGGACGGCCATCGAAGCGCTGGTGGTGCAGCGGCGCCGTGCGTTGGTCGTACAGCGCACCGGCTGGGGCAAATCGGCCGTCTACTTCATCGCCGCGAAGCTGCTGCGCGCGGCGGGCCTCGGTGCGACCGTCATCGTGTCACCTCTGCTGGCGCTGATGCGTAACCAGGTCGCCGCCGCTGACCGGGCCGGCGTCCACGCCGCCACCATCAACTCCAGCAATGTCGCGGACTGGTCGGACATCCACGCCCGGGTGCGCGGCGGTGACCTCGATGTACTTCTGGTCAGTCCGGAACGGCTGAACAACCCCGATTTCCGCGACGAGGTGCTACCGGCGCTGGCCCGCGATGCCGGGCTGGTCGTCGTCGACGAGGCCCACTGCGTCTCGGACTGGGGACACGACTTTCGGCCCGATTACCGGCGCATCCGCACTCTGGTCGCCGAACTGGGTGCCGACATCCCCGTGCTGGCCACCACTGCCACCGCCAACGACCGGGTCGTGGCCGACGTCGCCGCGCAGCTCGGAGTGGGGGGACGCGACACGGTGGTGTTGCGTGGCGGCCTGGACCGCGAGTCGCTGCGGTTGTCGGTGGTGCAGGCGGGCAATCCCGCCCAGCGCGCAGCCTGGCTGGCCACCCACCTCGACGCGCTGCCGGGGTCGGGGATCGTCTACACCCTGACCGTCGCTCAGGCGCATGACGTCGCGACGCTGCTGCGTGAGCACGGTTACCAGGTCGCGGCCTACACCGGCGCCACCGAGGCGGCCGAGCGTGAACAGCTCGAGACCGACTTGCTCGAGAACCGGGTGAAGGCGCTGATCGCTACGTCAGCGCTGGGGATGGGCTTCGACAAGCCCGATCTCGGGTTCGTCGTCCACCTCGGCGCGCCGTCCTCGCCGATCGCGTACTACCAGCAGGTGGGACGAGCGGGCAGGTCGACGTCGAGCGCCGAGGTGGTGCTGCTGCCCGGGCGGGAAGACCAGGACGTGTGGCGGTACTTCTCCTCGGTCGCGTTCCCGTCGGAAGCCATGGTGCGCTCGGTGATCGCCGCGCTCGACCCGGATCGTCCGACGTCGACACCCGCGCTGGAGCCCCTGGTCGATCTGAACCGGTCCCGCCTGGAGATGGTGCTCAAGGTGCTCGACGTCGACGGCGCCGTGCGCCGGGTGAAGGGTGGCTGGGTGGCCACCGGGACGCCGTGGGACTACGACGAACGGCGGTATCGGACTCTGGAGGAGGCCCGCCGGCGCGAGCAGCAGGCGATGCTCGACTACCAGTCCACCGACGGTTGCCGGATGGCCTTCCTGCGGCGTCAGCTCGACGATCCAGAGCTCGGGGCGCAGGAGCGGTGCGGACGTTGCGACAACTGCGCCGGGGCTCGGTTCGACGGCGCCGTCGACAGCACTGCCGCCGACGATGCCCGCGAGCGGCTGATGCGTCCCGGCGTGGAGATCGCCGCTCGCCGCCAGTGGCCCACCGGGCTGGCCAAGCTGGGCGTCGAGCTGTCCGGCCGGATCTCCGACGGCCCCGCCCCGGGCCGCGCCATCGGCCGGCTCACCGATCTGGGCTGGGGTGCCCGGCTGCGTCGGCTGCTCGCCGACGAAGACGCCGAGGTGCCCGACGACGTGGTGGCGGCTGCGGTCAAGGTGCTGGCGTCCTGGGACTGGGACACCAGGCCGACCGCGGTGATGGCCCTGGACTCCGACACCCATCCCACGCTGATCACGTCGCTGGCCCGTCGACTCGCCGAGCTCGGTCGGCTGACGGATCTCGGCACGCTGCACTACCGCCCGCAGCGTCGGCCGGTGACCGCGATGAACTCCGCCTATCGCGTTGCCGCCCTCGAGGGGGCCTGGGCCACGCCGGATTGTCCGTTCGACGGGCCGGTACTGCTGGTCGACGATCTGGCCGACACGGGATGGACGTTCACGATGGCGGCCCGGGCCGTGCGCGCGGCCGGGGCCCCCGCCGTCCTGCCCTTCGCGCTGGCGGCGACGAGCTAGCAGCGGTGAGCTAGTTGCGCGTGCGTGCCACCTCGGCAGCACCGTTGCCGGTGATGAGCCACAGGGTGGTGAGACTGGCAACGAGATCGGCCACCGAGACGTCGGCCCGGCCGTCCAGGTAGGCGAGGATCGCGTCGGCCGTCCCCCCGACGATGAATGCGGGCGCGACCTTGGCGAGAGCGTCCTTTTCCAGCTCGACGTCGTGAATGGTGCGGGCGTGTCCCACCAGCACGGCCGTCAATCCCCGCATCACGGATGCCCGGTGCTCGTGCAGCACCGGGGAACTCGCCACGCCGCCGAGCAGAATCCGGCCCCGGCGTGGGTCGTCGACCAGGGTGTGGACCAGGGCGAGGACGGCGGCAGCGGCCTGATCCTCCAGTGGTGCGGTCGCGGCGGCGGCGATGGCGCTCATCGTCGCGGTTCGGACCTCCTCGGCGATCGTGTCGACGACGGCGGTGGCCACCTCGTCGAGGCTGGCGAAGTTCTCGTAGAAGTACCGCTTGTTGAGGCCGGCGCTGGCGCACAGGCGGTCGACGGTGAGGGTTCGCCACTCGTTGCCGGCAAGGGCATCTATCGCGGCGTCGAGCAGTCGGGCCCGCCGCTGGAGCCGGCGCGCATCCGCGGTCTGGCCCGCATACGTGCGTCCCGAAGTGTCGGCCACCCGACGATCGTCGCACCCGCGACCGCCGGGGTCGCGGGTGAGTCTTGACAACACCGGTCCGATTCTGGCACGTTCGGGTACCAGATAATCTGGCACAGTCTCGTACCAAAATGTGAGGATCTTCGTTGAGCACATCGATCGCCGGCCTAACGCCTGAATCTGCTGCCTCCTTCGTCGCCCGCGGTGCATCGGTGCTCGCCGAACTGCGCGAGCTCGCAGCGACATCGCCGGCGCTTGCGCGTCGCCTCGGCTGGGACTACTTGCGCGAGTTGGGTGCCGGGAACCGTCGAGACCAGCTGGCCGAACTGTTCGCCAGGGGCGCGGCGCCCGACGGTCCCCACGGTGAGATGGAAGGCCTGATCGTGGGCAAGCTCTTCGGCATCCCCGAAGCGCATCTGGCCAACCCGTTGATGAAGATCGACCCGACGTGGCGCGGAAAAACCTTCGACCAGCGCAGCGGAACCGGGTTCAACCGGCTCAGCCCGCTGGGGAAGTACACGCTGCGCGCGGTGGCGCCGCTCTACGGCGGTCTGCGCCGGATCGGACGAGAGGTGCAGGGTTACGGATTCACCCACAAGCTCGACACCGCCGCCGCCGAACCGTTCAACGAGGTTCGCGCGCTGGACTATTCACCGGCGGAGTACCGCAACCCGAGCGTTCGGACGTTCCCCATCAAACGCACCCGCGACGAGATCGTCGAGTTGGTGCCCCGGCTCTACCTCGGTCGCGCTCTGCTCACCATGCCCGACGGTGAGGTCCGCCTGATCGCCTACTTCGCGCTCCGCGAGTTCAGCGACGAGCGTGAGGCATGATCGAACTCGACGGCGCCGTGGTGTGCGTGACCGGCGGGGCCCGCGGCATCGGCAAGGCCACCGCCACCGCGCTGGCACGCCGTGGCGCCCGGGTGTGGATCGGGGACATCGATATCGAGGAGGCGGACCGTACTGCGAATGCGATAGGGGCGCGGGCACTCCCGCTCGATGTCACTGATCCGGCAAGTGTGACGGCTTTCCGTGACGCGAGCAGCACCGACGGGCCACCGGACATGGTGGTGAACAACGCCGGGATCCAGATCATGGGTGCATTCGTCGACCAGAAGGTGGAGCTGTATCACCGGGAGGTCGCGATCAATCTGCTCGGCGTCATCAATGGCCTCCATGCCTTTCTGCCCGGCATGCTCGACCGCGACCGCGGACACATCGTCAACGTCGCGTCCATGGCCGCCAAAGTGACGACACCGGGAATGTCGGTGTACTGCGCCACCAAGTTCGCGGTGGCAGCGCTGTCCCGGGCGGTGCGCGCGGAGATCGCCTCCAGTGCGGTGACAGTGAGCACCGTGTTCCCGACTGCCGTGCACACCGAGCTCACCGCAGGAGTGGCGCTCGATCTGCTGCCCACCCGCCAGCCGGAGGACATCGCCAGGGCGATCGTCGACAGTGCTCGTCATCCGCGCCGCGAGATCACCGTTCCCGGTTGGCTGTCACCGATGGGATTGATCGAGGAAGTGGCGCCGGAGCCCCTGTTGCAGCGACTCAAACATCTGGCGACGCTGCGTCGGCCGCCGGGGCATTACGACGAGTCGGTGCGCCGACGTTATCTGGACCGGATCGGCCAGTGATCGCCCTGAGCGACCCGATGCAGGCCAAGGTGCGCATGCAGTCCCTCGCGGCCGGCGTGACAGCGCGTTACCCCAGCCGCGAGCGTCCCTTGGCCCATCCGCCCGCGGGCTCCGATCTGGCGCCGGTGATGGGTGACTACGGGTTCCCACTCATCGGACATCTCCTGAGCTCGATCGTCGAACCGCTCGACTTCGCTCGTCGTCGCTATGCCCGCTTCGGTCCGGTGAGCTGGGCCGGGGGCGTGGGTTTCCGCATCGTGTCGCTCATGGGTCCGGAGGCGCTCGAAACCGCTTGGATCAACAAGGACAAAGCGTTTTCCAGCGCGCGTGGATGGGCGCCTGTCATCGGGCCGTTCTTCCATCGCGGGATCATGCTGCTCGACTTCGATGAACACCGAGACCATCGCCGCATCATGCAGCAGGCGTTCACCCGCAGCGCTCTCGACGGCTATCTCGCGCTGATGCGGCCGGGCATCCGACGTGCAGTCACCAGCTGGCCTGCGGCGCCCCGGTTTCCGTTCTACTCGTCCGTCAAGCAACTGCTGCTCGACCAGGCCGCCGAGGTGTTCGTCGGGACCACCCTCGGCCCGGAAGCCGACGAGCTGGCCGCCGATTTCCACGCCACGGTGCACGGCGGTCAGGCGATGATCCGCGCCGATGTGCCGGGTGGGACGTGGGCGCGGGGCTTACGAGCCCGGGAACGGCTCGAACGGTACTTCGCCGCCCAGATCCCCGCCCGCCGCGCGGGTTGCGGCACCGACCTGTTCTCGATGCTGTGCCATAGCCGAGGCGAGCACGGTGAACGGTTCAGCGACACCGACATCGTCAACCACATGATCTTTCTGTTGATGGCGGCGCATGACACCAGTGCGATTGCCATCTCGATGCTGGTCTACGAGCTGGGCCGGAACACGGACTGGCAGGACCGGCTGCGGGACGAAGCACTTCACAACGCCAACGACGAATTGACCCTCGCCGATCTCGACGGCGGATACCCCCTGCTCGACGCCGCATTCGACGAGATCCTGCGGATGTACGCGCCGGCGGGAACGCTGTTCCGGCAGGCGCTCACCGACACCGAGGTTGCCGGACACTTCATCCCGCGCAAGAGCCAGGTGGCGATCAACGTCTACGCCTCGATGCGGTTGGCCGACTGGTGGCCCGATCCGGACCGGTTCGACCCCGGTCGGTTTCTCGGTGGCGCGGACGCCCGGCCGGTGCATCGCTACGCGTTCGCTCCGTTCGGTGGCGGAGTCCACAAGTGTCTCGGTCAGCAGTTCGCCGACA
Source organism: uncultured Mycolicibacterium sp. (assembly GCA_964000695.1). GTDB lineage: Bacteria > Actinomycetota > Actinomycetes > Mycobacteriales > Mycobacteriaceae > Mycobacterium. Next base: position 16,737 of record CAXEZH010000097.1, read on the forward strand.
TGAACGTCAAAGCCGTGATGCACCAGGTGCTGCGCCACTTCGACTGGCACGTCCCCGCCGGATACCGTCCGATGATGACCTGGGGTACCGGGCCGACGCCCGCCGACGGATTGCCGATCACGCTGCGCAGCAGGGGCAGCGAGCACCGGCGCAGAGGGACGTGAGCCGCCGGCGGCTCCGCGAGCGGGTCACTCGTCGGGTTTGGTGCCGCCGAGCTGCTGGGTGACGGCGTCGGCTGTCATCACCACCGCCCGCGCACGCTCGCGGATCTCGTTGTCACTCAGTGCTTTCCCGACCTGCATCGACACCACCATGACTTGCCGCCGGTAATGGTCGAACACCGGCGCCGAGATCACGCTGATGTCGTGGCGGGTTTCGTCGTCATCGGTGTCTCGCAGGTAGACGCGCTCACCGATGTCCGAGACGAGTTCGCCGAGCAGGGCGCGCAGTTCATCCGGCAGCGTGGCCGACACCCCGGCCATCAACGCGTACAACCGTCGTCCACCGGGCGTGAGCCGTTCCACCAGATAGCCGGAGCGTCGGCACTCGGCAACCACCCGGTCGCGGCGCTCGGTGTCGGTGCGCAGCGGAATGGTGGGCTCCCGGGCCAGCCAGTCGCGCAAGGAGTCGTCGTCCCACAGCACGAACATCAGGCCGACCGGGGGAGCGAACGGATAACTCTGTCCCACCTGCACGCCGATGTCGGCGCCCGGTGGGCCGACCAACTCCAGCAGGGTGATGCGGTCGTCGACGACAGCCGCCAGCGCGGCCGTGGTGCCGAACTCCGAGGACAGCCGGCGCAGCCGGTCACGGGCGGGCGGTCCGACTCGCATCGATTCCTGTGCGACGTGCCCCAGCGAGATCAACGACGGTCCCAGCCGATAGGTCTTGTCGGCGGGGTCGCGCACGAGGTAGCCGGATTCGGCCAGCGTGGTGACGATGCCCAGGCAGGTCGGCTTGCTCTGGCCCACGCGCCTGGCCAGGTCGGAGACGCCGAACCTGTCGTGTGGATGCCGGGCCAGGAAATCCAGTACGTCGACGACGCGCTGCGTCGGCGGCGAAGCTCGCCCGCTCATGCGTCCCTCCAGCGACATTGACTCGAACTAGAACACGTTCTAATCTCGGATCAGAACTCTACCAGTCCGGTCCAATATTGAACCGTGGAGGCGCTTGCCGCATGTATTCCCAGCCGCTGGTCGACGCCATCGCCGAGGCCGAGGGCCTCGTGGCGGCCGCGCCGTTCATCGAGTCCGAAGCCGACCTGCTCGAAGGGCTGCAGTACCTCGCGGGCTGTATCGCCGCATGTACCCATGTCGGTTTCGACTACGACCGGGACCACCCGTTCCTGCACAGCGGCACCGGGCCCTTCACCAAGATGGGTCTGGACAACCCCGACACGATGTACTTCGGCACCCGCGTCCAGCCCGGCCACGAGTACGTGGTCACCGGTCGGCGCGGCACCACCACCGACGTGAGTTTCCAGCTGCTCGGCGGTGAGTACACCGACGAAGTCGTGCCCGACAGCGAAACCGCGTTCGACGACCGCAAGCTCGACATCGCAGCCGACGGCACCTTCGAATGGCGCTTCACGCCCGACGTGCCGTCTCAACTGGTCATCCGCGAGGTCTACAACGACTGGTCCGCGCAGCGCGGGACGTTCGCCATCGCCCGGACCGACACCGCGGGCACGGCGCCGCCTCCGTTGACGCGCGAACTCATCGAGAAGCGCTATGCGGTCGCAGGCAAGCAGCTGGTGCAGCGCGTGAAGACGTGGCTGCAGTTTCCGCAGTGGTTCTACAACGACAGCGAGCCCAACACCATGGTGGCTCCCCGCCTGACTCCCGGGGGTCTGGCCACCCAGTATTCGTCGGCCGGCCAGTTCGATCTGGCGCCCGACCAGGCCCTGGTGATCACGCTGCCGGTCACCGACGCGCCGTACCTCGGCTTCCAGCTGGGCAGTCTCTGGTACATCTCACTGGACTACATCAATCATCAGACGTCGCTGAACGGCACTCAGGCGCAAGCTGATCCGGACGACAAGATCCGGATCGTGGTCTCCGAGCGGAATCCCGGGGTGACGAACTGGGTGGAGACGCTGGGGCATCGCAAGGGCTTTCTGCAGTTCCGCTGGCAGCGGGTGTCTCGTGAGATGACCGCCGAGGACGGACCGACGGTGGAGCTGGTCGCGGTCGACAAGGTTGCGGAGTCGCTGCCGTACTACGAATCGAACAAGATCTCAGTAGAAGACTGGCGGGCGCGGATTGCGTTACGTCAGAAGCAGATCGGTGAGAGAATGGTGGGTTGATCGTGGCCGGATCAGAAGGGCTTCTGCAGGACAAGGTCGTGGTGATCAGCGGCGTCGGACCTGCGCTGGGCACCACGCTCGCGCGGCGGTGCGCGGAGGCGGGTGCCGACCTGGTGCTGGCGGCGCGCACGGTCGAGCGTCTCGATGACGTCGCCAAACAGATCACCGATCTCGGTCGGCGCGCGGTGTCGGTGGGAACGGACATCACCGACGACGCACAGGTGGACAATCTGGTCGCCGAGACGCTCAAGGCCTACGGCAAGGTCGACGTGCTGATCAACAACGCCTTCCGGGTGCCGTCGATGAAGCCACTGGCCAACACCACGTTCGAGCACATGCGCGAGGCGATCGAACTGACGGTGTTCGGCGCGCTGCGGATGATCCAGGGCTTCACGCCGGCCCTCGCCGACGCCAACGGCTCGGTTGTGAACGTCAATTCGATGGTGGTGCGTCATTCCCAGGCCAAGTACGGGGCCTACAAGATGGCGAAGTCGGCGTTGCTGGCCATGTCGCAGTCGCTGGCCACCGAGCTCGGCGAGCAGGGAATCCGGGTGAACTCGGTTCTGCCCGGCTACATCTGGGGTGGCACCCTGGAAAGTTACTTCAATCACCAGGCCGGTAAGTACGGCACCACCGTGGACGAGATCTACAAAGCCACCGCGGCGGCGTCGGACCTGAAGCGATTGCCGACCGAGAACGAGGTGGCCTCGGCGATCCTGTTCATGGCCAGCGACCTGTCCAGTGGAATCACCGGCCAGGCTCTCGATGTCAACTGCGGGGAGTACAAGGCCTGATGACGGCGCGCACCGATGTGGGGACCGTCGAGGATCTGCATGCCTCGGCGACCAAAGCCTGCGGGCTGGACGATTTCGGCTCCGACGACGACAACTACCGCGAAGCCCTGGCGGTGCTGCTGGACTCGTTCGCCCGCGATGCCGAGCTGACCGAGTTCGGCAGCAAGATGAACCGCTTCTTCGTCCGCAACGCCCTCGTAGCCCGGCTGGTCTCCGAGGCGGCGTTCAAGCAGTACCCGGAGCACTCCGACGTTCCGATCGTGCGGCCCATCTTCGTCACCGGACTGCCTCGCACGGGGACCACGGCGTTGCACCGGCTGCTGGCGGCCGACCCCCGCCATCAAGGGCTTGAGCTGTGGCTCGCGGAGTTCCCCCAGCCGCGTCCACCGCGCGAAACGTGGGCGGACAACCCTGTGTTCGCCCAGCTCGATGCGCAGTTCACCAAGGCGCACAACGAGAACCCGGACTACACCGGTCTGCACTACATGACCGCCGACGAGGTCGAGGAGTGCTGGCAGCTGTTGCGTCAGTCGCTGCACTCGGTGTCCTACGAGACGCTGGCGCATGTGCCGACCTACGCGCAGTGGCTGGCCAAGCAGGATTGGAGCCGGCCGTATCAGCGGCATCGGCGCAATCTCCAGTTGATCGGCCTCAACGACGTCGACAAGCGATGGGTGCTCAAGAACCCGAGTCACCTGTTCGCGCTGGACGCGCTGATGGCGACCTACCCGGACGCACTGGTGATCCAGTGTCACCGGCCCGCGGAGACCATCATGGCGTCGATGTGTTCGCTGGCCCAGCACACCACGGAGGGCTGGTCCACGAAGTTCGTCGGGGAGACCATCGGTGCGGACTCGCTGGAGACGTGGTCGCGCGGACTGGAGAGGTTCAACACTGTTCGCGCCCAGCACGATCCGGCGCAGTTCTACGACATGGACTACTTCGACCTGATTGCCGATCCGGTGGCGACGGTCGAAGCGATCTACCGCCACTTCGGTATCGACCTGACCGACGAGGCGCGAGGGGCCATGCAGGCCAGCCACGAAGCCAGCAAGCAAGGGCCACGGGCGCCGAAGCACACCTACTCTCTTGCCGACTACGGGTTGACCGAGGAACAGGTCAAGGAACGCTTCAGGGAGCTTTGACGTCAGCCGTCGCCGGGTGAGGGGGCGCTGGAGTACTCCTCCAGGCAGCCTTCAGAGACGGCATGCCGGATGCTGTCCGACAACCGGGGGCACGCGCGCTCGCGGGCCGGATCGCCGCCGGAGTCGCGGATCTCGGTGAAGTAGGCACAGCGCTGCGTGGCCGCGGAACTCCACTGCACCGACGTGTGCGCCGGCCCGAGCTTCTTCACCCGCACGGAGACGTGGCAGTGTCGGCAATCCACCTCCGCGAGACCGGAGTTGAGGTAGCGCTCGCGGTCCCGCGTCGTGCTTTCGGCCACCGCCGACGCCCTCGCTGGGTCAGAGGCGAAATCCGGTGCCTTGCGCCATGACCCACCGGTGTCACCGTCGTGTCCACCGTGACCGTGACCGTGCTCGTGGTCGTCGTCGTGGCCGCCGTGCAGCAACAACATGGACCGGGCCAGCCGGTCGACGTCGGGCGGTTGCTGCTCGGCAGCCATGATCAGGAGACCTCGGTGGGTTGCTCGGCTTCGGCGGCGTCGTTGCGGGCCTTCAGGTTCTCCTCGACCTCCACCTGCCACTTCTCGTTGGCGATGGTGGTGTCGACCTCCATCTCGAAGCGGTCGGTCATCTCGGGGGTGACGTCGGCAGCGTCGACGTAGAACTGCTGATACCAGCGTCGCATCTGGTAGACCGCGCCGTCTTCCTCGACCAGCAGCGGATTGTCGATGCGTGTCTTGTGCTTCCAGATCTCCACGTCCTGCAGGAAGCCCTTGCTGACGCCGTCGGTGAAGGCGGTGGCCAATTTCTCGGTGGTTTTGTCGTCGAGTCCCTTGGGCTTCTCGACGATGACGCCCCACTGGAGCACGAACGAATCCTGGGTCACCGGGTAGTGGCAGTTGATCAGGATCGACTCGGCCTTGAAGTCGCCGTACTGGTTGTGCAACCAGTTGATCATGAACGACGGGCCGAAGTAGCTGGCCTCGGAGTCCAGGGACGCTTCTCCGTAGGCGGTGCCCATGTCGTTGACGTCGGGCCGACCCACGTTGTGCAGGTACTGGCTGGCGATGTGGCCCTCGAAGACGTTCTTGAAGTAGGTCGGCAACCCGAAGTGGATGTAGAAGAAGTGCGCCATGTCGGTGACGTTGTCGATGATCTCGCGGCAGTTGCTGCCCTCGATCAGCATGGTGTTCCACTTCCAGTCGGTCCACTCACCGCTGGCCCACTCCGGAATGTCCGGGATACGGACCTCCTCCTGGGGCGGGTTGCCTTCGTGGTCGTGCCAGACGAACAACAGTCCGCCGCGCACATCGGTGTGCCAGGCGCGGGTGCGGGCCAGGCGCGGCGTGCGCTTGGCGTAGGGCACGAGCTTGCACTTGCCGTCCCCGCCCCAACGCCAGTCGTGGAACGGGCAGGCGACCTCGTCGCCCTTGACGGTCCCCTGGGCCAGATTGCCGCCCATGTGCCGGCAGTAACCGTCCAGGATCTTCAGCTCGCCTTTCGAGTCGGCGAAGACCACCAGCATCGTGCCGAAGATCTCGATGCCGTGCGGCTTGCCGTCCTGAAAGTCCTTGACCGGCCCCAGGCAATGCCAGCCCCGCGCGAACCTGTCGGGCAGCGTGCCGGTGTCGATCTCGCGAATTGTCGCGGCTCCCGCAGTTGACTCGGTGCTCACCTCGGGCCTCCCGTTGTTGGCTTCTAACTAGAACACGTTACAGTTTTCCGCTACGCGGACGCAATCCGATAGGCGTTCACCTGCGCAAAAAGTGACCAAAGACCCTCTCGGCTCCGAGTACCCACTGGCCCGCCGTCGACACCCGTGTGTCCCGCGCCGATCGGATCGATATAGTGGACACTATGTTCACTAATGCAGCGGTCCCGTCGCCGACCACCGCGGACGGCGACCGGCGACCCCGGCCCTGGCAGGCGGTCGCCGCGGCCACCTTCGCCATCGCGTGGGGCGGAAACGAGTCGACCCCGCTGCTGGTGATGTACCGCGACACCACAGGCTTCTCTCCGCTGACCGTCGACCTGCTGCTGTTCGCCTACGTGCTGGGCATCGTCCCTGCACTGCTCGTCGGTGGTGCGCTGTCGGATCGCCTGGGCCGCAGACCGCTGATGATGCCGGCGCCGGTGCTGGCGGCCGTCGGCTCGCTGATCCTGGCGCTCGGCGCGCACTCGGCCCTGGTCCTGGCTGTGGGCAGGGTGTTCAGCGGTCTCGCGCTGGGCCTGGCGATGGCGGTCGGTGGCAGCTGGCTCAAGGAGCTGTCGAGCCCGCCTTTCGGGGAGGGCGGATCGGGTGCGCGCCGGGCCGCGATGAGCCTGACCGCGGGGTTCGGGCTCGGTGCGGCGGCGGCGGGTGTCCTGGCCCAGTGGGGACCGGCGCCGGCGGTGATGCCCTACGTGATCAACATCGCGATGGCGCTCGCCGCCGCGGTCCTGCTCGGAACCGCGCCGGAGACCCGAACCCCCGCCCGGTCCGGGCGCGCCTGGTGGACCGATCTCGCGGTGCCGGCCCCTGTCAGGCGCCGGTTCCTGACCGTCGTCGTACCCATCGCACCCTGGGTGTTCGGCGCCGGGGCGACGGCCTACGCCGTGCTCCCCGCGCTGATGTCCCAGCACGTCACGCAGGCGCCCATCGCGTTCTCGGCGCTGATGTGCCTGGTCGCGCTCGGGGTCGGCTTCGGGGTGCAGCACGCGGGCCGGCGGGTCGTCGGCGACGGCATCGGTGGTGTCGTCGCGGCCTTGGTGCTGCTGGTCGCAGGGATGGCGATGGCCGCCTGGGCAGCCACCGTGCTGACCGTATGGGCGGCCCTGCCTGCGGCGGCCGTGCTGGGCGCCGGCTACGGGCTCGCGCTTCTGGCCGGGTTGCAGCAGGTCCAGCACATGGCGGGTCCCGACGATCTGGCGGGACTGACGGCCGTGTTCTACAGCCTCTGCTATCTGGGCTTCGGTGTGCCGGCGGCCCTGGCGTTCCTGTCGGGAACCCATGGGTTGTCCTATCCGACGATGTTCGTGGTGGGCGGGTGCGCGGCGGTCGGCTGCCTCACCGCGGTGGCCTACGGGAACAGGCGAACCGCGGCAATAAGCTGACGGCATGGTCAGCCGGCGCGGTCGCCCCCGCAGCACCGCCGTCCGCGAGAAAGTGGTGCGCGCGGCGGCGGACCTCGCGCTCGACGGGGGTCCCGGAGCGGCGACGGTCGACGCCATCGCCAAACGCGCCGAGGTGAGTCGCACGACGATCTACAAGTGGTGGCCGTCGGCACCGGCGATCGTGCTGGAAGGGCTGTTGGACTCGGTGCGGGACACGATCGTGCGCCCGCCCGGGAGCACGACGGTGCAGGCGTTGGAGCATCACGTCGGGGCGCTGTTCGGCCTTGTCGCCGATCCCGCGGTGGGGCCGCTGTTGCGTAACGTCATCGCCGCCTCGGCATCCGACCCGTCGATCGAGCGCGCTCTGATGGATCAGTGGATCACCCCACGTCGCGCGGCGGTCGCCGTGACGCTGCGCGACGCCGTGGCGGCCGGGGAACTGCCCGCCCACACCGACGTGGAGGTCGCGGTGGATGCACTCGTCTCTCCGCCGTACTACCGGCTGATGCTGGGGATGGCGCCGCTGGACGACGCCGGTGTGGCTGCCCTGGTCAATACGGTGTGGTGTGGATGCCGAGTTGCTCGGAAGGGTGGCGGCTCATAGGCCGTTCCGGAGCGACTCCTCCTCCTGGTAAGACGATTATGTATCAAACGTATGATCACCGGTCCTGGGCACGCAATTCTTCCGCATTTTTGCATTGTCTATTGACTGCAGTGTCCTTGTGGTCATACGTTTCATACATAATCGTCTTACCGTCCCAGTGGAAGTTGAGGCCAGGATGGCCGCGAACAGCACCGCCCCCAATGTTTTTGAAGCCGGCCTGCCGACGCTCGACTACAGCTTGGCTGCCACGCCACACGACGTCGTCGATGATGCCCGGCAGGCACAATCGCAGGCGCCTATCGCCATCGGCCCCCTTGGCCCGGAAATCCTGTCCTACAACATGGTGCGCGAGATACTGCGAGACCACAGGTTCCGATTGCCGCCGGGTATCACGCTTGCGGCGCAAGGCATCACGTCGGGACCGCTGTACGACAAGATGGCCAACAGCCTCTTGGGGCTCGATGGGCCACCGCACGTCCGGTTGCGCAAACTGGTTTCCAAGGCGTTCACCCCACGTGCGACATCACGTCTGGATGAGACGATCCGCGCGGTGGTGAATACGCTGATCGATCGCGTGGAAGACGCAGGACGTTGCGACGTCGTGACCGATATCGCCCGTCCCTACCCCACGCCGGTGATGTGCGCGCTGCTCGGTGCGCCTCCCGAGGACTGGCAACTGTTCGCCGACTGGACAGAAGAGATCTTCAAGGCGCTGAACTTTCAGCCGGATGTCACCTTCGACGAAGCGGCAATCATGGGCGCGTGGCGCGAACTCGACGCGTATGTCGACGACATGGTCGCCGCCCGCCGAGGCAATCTCACCGAAGATCTGCTCTCCGAGCTCATCCGCGCGGAAAGCGAAGGTGACCGTCTCGACCTCGACGAACTCCGGATGCTGGTGGCCGGCTTCTTGATGGCAGGGACCGACACGACCCGAAATCAACTGGCGGCATCAGTGCAGGTTCTCTGCGAGCATCCAGATCAGTGGCAGAAGCTGCGTGAGCACCCAGAGCTTGCCATGCAGGCGGTCGAAGAGACCATGCGACACTCACCAGCGGCGTGTATTGCGCCACGAGCCGCGGTCGAGGATGTCGAGTTCGGCGGCTACCTGTTCCCGGCGGGGACCTTTGTCCTTGCGAACACCTTCGCTGCCAACCGTGACCCGGTGATCTATGACGATGCCGATCGCTTCGACATCTCGCGCAAGGACGTTCCGGCAATCATGACCTTCGGCGGAGGCGCGCACTACTGCCTCGGGGCGAACCTCGCACGCCGTGAATTGGCCGAAGCCTTGGTTGTCCTGACGCGACGGTTGCCCGTCGCCAATCGCATCGGTCCGGCACCGTGGAAGTCTCTGCTGGGTATGACTGGTCCAACGACGCTTCCGATCGAATTCACCAGCGAACGGCTCGTGGGCGCTGATGCGTAGTCGTGGGTGGGCGGGCGTCACACCGTCATCGGACGAGGAAGCTATCTCGCGAATACTGAATGCGGTAGACGACGAGGTCGCCCAGCACGGTTCGGCCATACGTCTTGCCGACGTCGCCCGCAGGCTCGGTGTCACCCGTCAGACGGTGTATCGCTACTTTCCGAATGCTGACGCTTTACTCATCGCCAGCGCGATGCGTGCTGTCAACGGGTTCATCGACCAAGTGATCGAACGCGCCAACGGCCTCAACGACCCCGTCGCTGCGATCGTCGAGAGCGTCTCGTTCGGCGTCGAGAACCTCGTCGGCGATCCACAGCTGGAAGCTCTCCTGGCGCAGCGACCAGGGGGTGAAGGGGGCGAAGCCGCCATCTCGCTCACCTCGGACACCGCGATGGCGTTCTGCTTGTCGGTACTCCGCCGTCTTGATGTTGATTGGGCACTTCACGGGTTCGACGAGGCTGCGCTGGATGAACTTGCCGAAATGACCTTGCGCACAATCCAGTCCCTGCTCACTGATCCCGGACCCTCTCAGCGCAGCGGCATCGCACTACGTCGGTTTGTTACGCGATGGCTCGGCCCAGCGATCCTCTATCCACGGCTGGCGTCGCTGTCGCGATGAATCCCGTCGTCGGACGACCGGATGAGAATCGCCGGGGTGAGAACGCTGTTTACCCGGCACCGGGCAACGCTTCTTCGACCAACACCGACAGCTCGTCGGGTGGCAACTGAAACGCGACACTCCCCAAGTTCAGGCACAACACCGAAGCCATTGCCAGAAGAGCCCTAGTTGTCCTGCCAGCCTGAGTGGATGTAGGTATCGGCGAAGCGCTTCAGCGAGTCCTTCTTCTTCTCGATCGGGGCATCGAAACCCAATCCGTCGAATACCCACGGGATCACGATGTTGTCGGTGACCCCGATCTCGGCAAGCTCGCGATGACCGTCCACGCCGAATTTGTCGATACACACCGCCTGGAACTCGAATGGCTCATCGGCGCGACCGTATTCGGCGCGCAATGCGTTGAGCTCGGCGATGGTCTCGGCCAGTTGATCACCCGTCATCATCGCGCTGGTCCAGCCGTCACCGACGCGGGCGGCCCGCTTGAGTGCCACCTCGGTGTGTCCGCCGACGTAGAACGGCACCGGCTCGCTGGGGGCCGGGCTCATCTGCAAGCGGTCGAAGTCGTAGAACTGACCATGGAACTCGACCATGCCACCGCCCAGGACCAGCTTGATGACCTCGATCATCTCGTCGACACGCTTGCCGCGCTTGGCGTAGGGCACGCCACACCACTCGAACTCTTCGGGGGCCCAGCCGATTCCGACACCGAAGCCGAACCGGTTGTGCGTCAGGTTGGCCACCGAGCCGACCTGCCGCGCCAGCAGCAGCGGATTGCGCGAGCCGAGTTTCATCACGTTTGTGTAGAAGCGCAGCGTCGAGGTCACCGCGCCCATGGCGCCCGCGGCGATCAGCGGGTCGACCCACGGGGTGTTCTCGTCCCACATCCGCGACCCGTCGGGTGTGTACGGGTAATCGGCCGCCTGCTTCTCCATGTAGAACAGCGAGTCGGGAAGCGCTATCGAGTCGAAGCCGACTTCCTCGGCGGTGCGGGCGATCTCGACGAGCTGGTCGACGGGTCCCATGGCGACGCTGCAGGTGTACTGCATCCGGCTCATGAGGCGGAGGTGGCCGGTTTCTCGCTGCCGACCACCCACATCGAGTAGTACTGGGCGCCACCGCCGTAGGCGTGTCCGAGCGCCTTCTTGGCGCCGGGAACCTGGTGATCGCCGGCCTTGTTCATCACCTGGATGGCCGACTCGGCGAAGCGGATCATGCCCGACGCGCCGATCGGATTGGACGACAGCACCCCGCCGGACGGGTTGAACGGGATGCGCCCGCCGATGGCGGTCTCGCCGGCTTCGGTGAGCTTCCAGCCCTCGCCCTCGGCGGCGAAGCCCAGGCTCTCCAGCCACATCGGTTCATACCAGGAGAACGGCACGTAGACCTCGCCGACATCGATCTCGTCGATGGGGCTGGTGATGCCGGCCGCCTTCCACAGCGCCGCGGCAGCGTCGCGGCTGGCCTGCGGGTTCACCTGGTCGCGCCCCGCGTACGCGAGAGGTTCGGTGCGCAGCGCGGTCGCGTGGATCCATGCCACCGGGTGACCCTCGGCGACGCGCGCGTCGGCGGTGGCTTCGTCACCGATCACCAACGCGGCCGCGCCGTCGGAGGACGGGCAGGTCTCGTCGTATCGGATCGGATCCCACAGCATCGGTGACTCGAGCACCTTCTCCAGCGTGATGTCGGGCTGATGAAGATGTGCCAGTGGGTTTTTCGCGCCGTTGAGGCGGTCCTTGACCGCGACCATGGCACCGATGTGCGTCGGCGCTCCGGAGCGGCGGATGTAGGCGCGGATGTGGGGGGCGAAGTAACCGCCGGCGCCGGCGCCCACCGGCTTGGTGAACGGCACCGGGATGCTCAACGCCCACATGGCGTTGGACTCCGACTGCTTTTCCCATGCCATGGTCAGCACGCGCCGGTACTTGCCCGACTGCACCAGGCTCGCGGCCACGATGGCGGTCGAGCCGCCCACCGAGCCCGCGGTGTGCACGCGGATCAGCGGTTTGTTCGTCGCGCCGGTGGCATCAGCCATGAACAGCTCCGGCATCATGACGCCCTCGAAGAAATCCGGCGCCTTGCCCACCACGACGGCATCGATGTCGTCCATCGTGCAATCGGAGTCGGCCAGAGCCTTGTCGATGGCCTCGCGCACCAGGCCGTTCATCGACACGTCCTTGCGTTTGGCGACGTACTTCGTCTGCCCGGTGCCCAGGACGGCGGCGAGATTCTTCTTTGCTCCGTCAGCCATGTCTCAACGCCCTTCCAAAACCGCGACCAGATTCTGCTGCAGCGCAGGCCCACTCGTTGCGTGGGCGAGTACCCGGGAGGCCTCACCGGCGAAGACGTGGCGAGCGGCGAAACCGATGCGCTCGAGGCCCGCCGAGAACATCGGGTTGGCGGCGAGCGCGCCACCGGACGGGTTGATCTTCGTACTGTCGGACAGTCCGATCGCCTCGGTCAGGATGAGCTGCTGATGGCTGAACGGAGCGTAGATCTCGGCGAGCTCGATGGAGGAGGTGTCACCGTTGGTGGCCGCCGCCGCCGATGCGGCGGTGGACGGCGACGTGGTCAGCTCCCGGGCTCCGAGTACCGGCGTCTCGATTCGGTGCTCGATGCCCGAGATCCAGGCCGGCCGCTCACGCAGTTCACGGGCCCGGTCGTCGGCGGCGAGTACGATCGCCGACGCGCCGTCGGTGATCGGTGCGATGTCGTGGCGACGCAACGGATCGGCGAAGAACGGCTGGGCGAGCAACTCTTCGACGGTTCCGCCCGATTCGAGTCGGTCTACCCGCGGGCCTGCCGCCTGGGCGTCGAGTGCGACCTGGGCCATCTGCTCTTCGGTCCATGTGCCGGCGTCGAGGCCCATGCGCGCCTGCAACCCGGCCATGCTCACCGAGTCGGGCCACAGCGGCGCGACGGTGTACGGGTCGGTCTGCAGGGCCAGCACCCGGCGCAACGTTCCGGCCGAGGATTTGCCGAAACCGTAGACCAGCGCGGTGTCGACCTCCCCGGTGAGGATCTTGATGTAGGCCTCGTAGAGCGCCCAGGCCGCGTCCATCTCGACATGCGACTCGTTGATCGGTGGCACCGCGCCGATGGAGTCGATCGCCGAGATGAACGAGAAGGCCCGTCCGGCAAGGTAGTCCGACGACCCCGAACACCAGAATCCGATGTCGGCCTTGGTGATGCCGAGGTCGTCGTAGATCTCGGCGAAGCACGGCATCAACATCTCGACACCGTTGGTGGTCCCGTCGGTGCGACGCACGTGCGGTGCGTGCGAGAACCCGACGACGGCAACTTCTCTGCTCACGAAAGTCCCTTTACAGGTGATGCTTGTAGGTGTCGTAGTCGGCGTCGGGTTCGCCCGTCGGCCGGAAGTATTCGATGTTGTCGATGCCCAGGCCCCACTCTTCGCGGGGCTTCCAGACCGCCTGCACTCGCATCCCCATCCGCACCTGGTCGGCCTCGATGTCGGCGACGAGGTGCAGCACCGGGATGTCGGCACCGTCGAGCAGCACGTAGGCCGCCACATAGGGCGGCTTGATCCGCTGCCCGGCGAACGGGATGTTGATGATCGCGAACGTCGTGACCGTGCCGGTGTCGGCCAGTTCGATGTACTGGTCGAGCGGCTGGCCGGTAGCCGGGTTCGCCTCCTTCGGCGGGAAGTACACCTTGCCGTCGGCACCGGTGCGGGCCCCCAGCAGCTTGCCCTGTTCCAGCGCTCGCAGGAACGCGCTTTCTGGCTGGGACGCGGTGTGCTGGATCTCGATCCAGCTGGGCACGACGAGCATCGTCACCGGGTCCAGCCCCTGCGGCGGCTCCGGCACCTCCTCGGCGGTGTCACCGAGCGAGAAGTAGGCGATGTCGGTAATCGCGCCGGCCGGCTCGTCGACCCAGTGCGCGTGTACCCGGGCTCCGGTGCTGATGGCGTCGGGTCCGTCGGCGTCGACGGCGTGCAGCATCGGGGTGTCGGCGCCGTCGAGGCGGATCAGCGCCCAGGCGAACGGCCGATCCAACGGCTGCCCTTCCAACGGGTGGGACTGCCACGTCCACGACACGACGGTGCCGACGCTGGCCACCGGCACGACCTCGGTCAACGCCTCGTAGGTGACGGGGTCATACTCGGCGGGCGGGACCAACACGCGTCCGTCCGAACCGCGCACCCCGATGATGCGCCGCTCGCGCAGCGCGGTGAAGAACTGACCGAGGAGTGGTCCGACTGAACGGGTGTAGTCGAATGCCAGCTTCAGAGGAGCGGAAAGTGGCGGTTCATGCGGATCGATCTGCACCGGGCTGCTTTGGCTGGTGGTCACAGCATCGAGTAGAACAGGTTCTAAGAATGGTTTCAAGGGACGGCTGTGGCTTCCCGGAAAGGCGGATCGGATGAAACTGGGTCTGCAACTCGGATACTGGGGTGCGCAACCACCGACCAACCACGCCGAACTGGTGTCGACCGCCGAAGAGGTCGGCTTCGACACGGTGTTCACCGCCGAGGCCTGGGGCTCGGACGCCTACACGCCGTTGGCGTGGTGGGGCCGTGAGACGACGCGGATGCGGCTGGGCACCTCGGTGATCCAGCTGTCGGCGCGCACCCCGACCGCGTGCGCGATGGCGGCACTGACTCTCGACCACCTCTCCGGCGGCCGCCACATCCTCGGTCTCGGGGTGTCCGGGCCGCAGGTTGTCGAGGGCTGGTACGGCCAGAAGTTCCCCAAGCCGCTGGCCCGCACCCGCGAGTACATCGACATCATCCGGCAGGTGTGGGCCCGCGAAGCGCCGGTGCACAGCGACGGACCGCACTACCCGTTGCCGTTGACCGGGGAGGGGACCACCGGGCTGGGCAAGAACCTCAAGCCGATCACCCACCCACTACGCCCCGACATCCCGATCATGCTCGGGGCCGAGGGGCCGAAGAACGTCGCACTGGCCGCCGAGATCGCCGACGGCTGGTTGCCGATCTTCTACTCCCCGCGCATCGCCACGATGTACAACGAGTGGCTCGACGAGGGTTTCGCCCGCCCGGGCGCGCGGCGCACCCGCGAGACGTTCGAGATCTGCGCGACCGCACAGGTGGTCGTCACCGACGATCGTCCCGCGATCATGGAGCTGATGAAGCCGCATCTGGCGCTCTACGTGGGCGGTATGGGCGCCGAGGGCACCAACTTCCACGCCGACGTGTACCGGCGGATGGGTTATGCCGAGGTCGTCGACGAGGTCACCAAACTCTTCAGGAGTGACCGCAAGGACGAGGCGGCCAAGGTGATTCCCGACGAACTCGTCGACGATTCGGCCATCGTTGGCGACCTGGCGTATGTGCAGGAGCAGATCAAAGCGTGGGAGGCCTCCGGGGTCACCATGATGGTGGTGGGGGCACGCTCGTCCGAACAGATCCGCGATCTGGCCGCGCTGGTCTAGACACTTCTTGCAGTGTGTCTAGAACACGTTCTAGATTGACGGTGTGACCGAAGCCACGAACGCGTCCACACACACGATCGCCGGAACGGTGCTCACCATGCCGGTGCGGGTGCGCACCGCGCATCAGCACACCGCGATGTTCGTCGTGGATGCCGACGCCGCGCAGGCCATGATCGACTACAGCGGCCTGCAGGTGTGCCGATTCGCGCGCAACCGGGCGATGGTGGTGCTGATGCTCATGCGCTACGAGGACACCGACCTGGGTGCGTACTACGAGTACGGCACCAACGTCATGGTCAACCCGCCCGGCTCGAGTGCGCGCGGGTTCTCGGCGCTGCAGTCGGCAGGCGCGTTCGTGCACCATCTGCCGGTGGATCAGTCGTTCACTCTGGAAGCCGGACGCACGATCTGGGGCTACCCGAAGGTCATGTCGGAGTTCACCATTCGCGGAGCGGATGATCCGGCTGGAGTTCGGCACGGCAGGTCGTTCGGCTTCGACGTCACGATCGACGGGCAGTTCGCCGTCGGGATGGACTTCCGCCCCGGCTTCTCGGTGCCCGCGGCGTTGACCGGACGCAAGCAGGTGCACTCGACGTATTCCTATCTGGACGGAGTCACCCGGGAGACGCCGGGGGAGATGGTGATGACCGGGGTGCGGTACCGGCCCGGCGGGGTCACGGTGCGGTTGGGTGACCATCCCTATTCCGCCGAACTCGCGTCGCTCGGCCTGCCCAAGCGAGCGTTGATGTCCAGCTCGGCGGCCAACGTGGACATGACGTTCGGCGACTCCCGCGTCTTCTAGCCCGGCACCTCGAAGCAGCCACGAAAAGGAAAGTCATGACCTCGACACTGTCCGGCCTCGACGTCGATCTGGCCGACGGCAACTTCTACGCCGACCGCAACGCGCGGGAGGCCTACAAGTGGATGCGGGCCAACCAGCCGGTGTTCCGCGACCGCAACGGACTGGCCGCGGCGACGACCTATCAGGCGCTGCTCGACGCCGAGCGCAACCCGGAGCTGTTCTCGTCCACCGGCGGCATTCGGCCGGACCAGCCGGGGATGCCGTACATGATCGACATGGACGATCCGGCGCACATCCTGCGCCGCAAGCTCGTCAACTCCGGGTTCACCCGCAAGCGCGTCATGGACAAGGTGCCGGCCATCGAGAAGCTGTGCGACGCGCTGATCGACGCGGTGTGTGAGCGCGGCGAGTGCGACTTCGTCCGCGACATCGCCGCGCCGCTGCCGATGGCGGTCATCGGTGACATGCTCGGCGTGCTGCCCCAAGAGCGCGACAAGCTGCTGCAGTGGTCTGACGACCTGGTGTGCGGACTGTCCTCGACGGTCGACGAGCTGACCATCCAGAAGCTGATGGACACATTCGCCGCCTACACCGCGTTCACGATGGAGGTGATCGCCGACCGTCGCGCCAATCCGACCGACGACCTGTTCTCGGTTCTGGTCAACGCCGAGGTCGAGGGCCAGCGCATGTCGGACGACGAGATCGTGTTCGAGACGCTGCTGATCCTGATCGGCGGCGACGAGACCACCCGCCACACGCTGTCCGGCGGCACCGAGCAGCTGCTGCGTCACCGTGATCAGTGGGAGGCGCTCGTGGCGCAGCCTGATCTGCTGCCCGGGGCGATCGAGGAGATGCTGCGCTGGACGTCACCGGTGAAGAACATGTGCCGCACGCTGACCGCCGACACCGAGTTCCACGGCACGTCACTGAAAGCCGGCGAGAAGATCATGCTGATGTTCGAATCGGCGAACTTCGACGAGTCGGTGTTCGGCGATCCCGAGAACTTCCGGATCGATCGCAACCCGAACAGTCACCTGGCCTTCGGTTTCGGCACCCATTTCTGCCTGGGCAACCAGCTGGCCCGTCTCGAGTTGAAGATCATGCTGACCAAGGTGCTGTCCCGGCTGCCCGATCTGCGGCTGGCCGACGACACCGCGCTGCCACTGCGGCCGGCGAACTTCGTCAGCGGGCTGGAGTCCATGCCGGTCGTGTTCACACCTACCGCCCGCGTGCTGTAGCGCCGCTGCGAGCGCCGCGCCCTTGCGTCGAGCGCCGTTCGGAGGCTCCTTGCACCCGTTCGTCGAACGTGAAGTGAGTGCGAAAAGTAGCGCTGATTTTCGCAGAGGATTCACGGTGGGCGAGGCGGGCTGATTGGCCTCGGCAGGAACCAGCCGACCGAATCAAGAAGACCGGAGCGGCCCGGGCTACTTCATCTGGAAGTTCGGCGCCCGCTTCTCCTTGAACGCCCGCGGGCCCTCCTTGGCGTCCTCGGACAGGAACACCGGGATGCCGTTGGCGGTGTCGGGCTTGAAGGCCTCGTTCTCGTGCATGCCCTCGGTCTCGCGGATGGTCTTGAGGATCGCCTGCACGGCCAACGGGCCGTTGTTGTTGATCACCTCGGCGATCTCGATGGCCTTGTCCAGGGCAGAGCCGTCTGGCACCACGTAACCGATCAACCCATAGGACAGCGCTTCGGCGGCGGTG
Source organism: uncultured Mycolicibacterium sp. (assembly GCA_964000695.1). Classification (GTDB taxonomy): domain Bacteria; phylum Actinomycetota; class Actinomycetes; order Mycobacteriales; family Mycobacteriaceae; genus Mycobacterium. The sequence continues at coordinate 34,626 of CAXEZH010000097.1, forward strand.
ATGTGCCGTCCGGTCAGCAGCAGATCGCAGGCGATCGTGTAGGGGATCTGGCGGACCAGTCGCACCGCGGACCCGCCCATCGGGTACAGGCTCCACTTCGCTTCGGAGATACCGAACTTCGCGCTCTCGCCGGCGATGCGGATGTCGGTGCCCTGCAGGATCTCGGTTCCGCCGGCGATGGCCGGACCCTCGACGGCGGCGATCAGCGGCTTCTTCAGCCGGCGACCCTTGAGCAGGCCGTCGATGCGTGAGGGGTCGTAGCTGCCGTCTTTGAACGAGTCGCCCGGCGGCTTGGCCGAGGCCGCCTTGAGGTCCATGCCCGCGCAGAAGTAGCCGCCCGCGCCGGTCAGGATGCAACTGCGGATCTCCGGGTCGTTGTCGACCCGGTCCCACGACTCGACCATGATCGAGAGCATCTCGGTCGACAGCGCGTTGCGCGCCTCGGGCCGGTTCATGGTGACGATCAGCGTGTGTCCGCGCTGCTCAACGAGGCAGTCGGCCTGCTTGTCGGGGTCGCTCACAGATGTCCGCCTTCCAGCGTCGTTGCCAGTCACTTGAACAAAAATGTAACACGTTCTAGTTTAGAGCTGTGGCTCTGAATATCGCCGATCTCGCCGAGCACGCCATCGACGCCGTGCCTGACCGCGTCGCCCTCATCTCGGGTGACGAGACGCTGACTTACGCCGAGTTGGAGGAGAAGGCCAATCGCCTGGCTCACTACCTCATCGACCAGGGCGTCAAGAAGGACGACAAGGTCGGGCTCTACTGCCGCAACCGCATCGAGATCGTCATCGCGATGCTGGGCATCGTCAAGGCCGGCGCGATCCTGGTCAACGTCAACTTCCGCTACGTCGAGGGCGAGTTGAAGTACCTGTTCGACAACTCGGACATGGTGGCGCTCGTGCACGAGCGTCGCTACTCCGACCGGGTGGCCAACGTGCTGCCCGAAACGCCGAACGTCAAGACCATCCTCGTGGTCGAGGACGGCACCGACGAAGACTTCCAGCGCTACGGCGGTGTCGAGTTCTACTCCGCGCTCGAGCAGGGCTCGCCGGAGCGCGACTTCGGCCCGCGCAGCGAGGACGACATCTATCTGCTGTACACCGGCGGCACCACCGGGTTCCCCAAGGGCGTGATGTGGCGCCACGAGGACATCTACCGAGTCCTCTTCGGCGGCACCGACTTCGCGACCGGAGAGCCGATCGCCGACGAGTACGGGCTGGCCAACCAGGCCAAGGAGAGCGGGCCGATGGTCCGTTACCCGATCCCGCCGATGATCCACGGGGCCACCCAGTCGGCCACCTGGATGGCGCTGTTCTCGGGCCAGACCACCGTGCTGGAACCGGAATTCGACGCCGACAAGGTGTGGCGCACCATCCACGAGCACAAAGTCAACCTGCTGTTCTTCACCGGTGACGCGATGGCGCGGCCGCTGCTGGATGCGCTGCTGGCCCACCAGGACGAAGGCAACACCTACGACCTGGGCTCGCTGTTCCTGCTGGCCAGCACCGCGGCGCTGTTCTCGACCAGCCTCAAGGAGAAGTTCCTCGAGTTGCTGCCCGACCGCATCATCACCGACTCGATCGGATCGTCGGAAACCGGATTCGGCGGTTCCAGCGTGGTGGCCAAAGGCCAGTCGCACACCGGCGGGCCCCGCGTCACCATCGACAAGAACACCAAGGTGCTCGACGAGGACGGCAACGAGGTCCAGCCGGGGTCGGGCAAGCGTGGCGTCATCGCCAAGTGCGGTCACATTCCGGTGGGCTACTTCAAGGACGAGAAGAAGACCGCCGAGACGTTCAAGACGTTCAACGGTGTGCGCTACGCGATCCCGGGTGACTTCGCCGAGGTGGAGGCCGACGGGACGGTGACGATGCTGGGCCGCGGTTCGGTGTCGATCAACTCGGGCGGCGAGAAGATCTATCCCGAGGAGGTCGAGGCCGCCCTCAAGGGTCACCCCGATGTCTTCGACGCGCTGGTAGTCGGCGTGCCCGATCCGCGCTTCGGCCAGCATGTCGCGGCCGTCGTGCATCCCCGCGAGGGCGCCAAGCCGCGCCTGGGAGATCTGGACGCGTTCGTGCGCAAGGAGATCGCGGGCTACAAGGTGCCGCGCAGCCTGTGGCTCGTCGACGAGGTCAAGCGCTCGCCCGCGGGAAAGCCCGATTACCGCTGGGCCAAGGACGTCACCGAGCAGCGGCCCGCTGACGAAGTGCACGAGAAGCACGCCGCAACGAGCTCGTAGGCAGGACTGAACATGAGAACCGAACTCTGCGATCGCTTCGGCATCGACTATCCGATCTTCGTCTTCACGCCCTCGGAGAAGGTCGCGGCCGCGGTGACGCGGGCCGGTGGCCTCGGGGTGCTGGGCTGCGTGCGGTTCAACGACGCCGACGACCTCGAAAACGTGCTGTGCTGGATGGACGAGAACACCGACGGCAAGCCCTACGGCGTCGACATCGTCATGCCCGCCAAGATCCCGACCGAGGGCACCTCGGTGGACATCAACAAGCTGATCCCGGCCGAGCACCGCCAGTTCGTCGACAAGACGCTCGCTGACCTCGGTGTGCCTCCGCTGCCGGAGGACGAGGCACGCTCCGAAGGCGTGCTGGGCTGGCTGCATTCGGTGGCCCGCAGCCATGTCGAGGTCGCCCTCAAGCATCCGATCAAGCTGATCGCCAATGCGTTGGGCTCACCGCCCAAAGACGTCATCGATCAGGTGCACGAGGCCGGGGTACCGGTGGCCGCGCTCGCCGGTTCGCCGAAACACGCGCTGCGCCATGCCGAGAACGGTGTGGACATTGTCGTCGCCCAGGGGCACGAGGCCGGTGGCCACACCGGTGAGATCGGCTCGATGGTGCTGTGGCCCGAGATCGTCGACGCGCTCGACGGCAAGGCCCCGGTGCTCGCCGCGGGCGGGATCGGCACCGGCCGGCAGGTTGCGGCCGCACTGGCGCTGGGTGCGCAGGGGGTGTGGATGGGCTCGGCGTTCCTGACGTCGGCCGAGTACGACCTCGGGGAGCGGCTGGACTCGGGTCGCTCGGTGATCCAGGAGGCCATGCTGCGCGCCACGTCCGCCGACACCGTGCGACGCCGCATCTACACCGGCAAGCCCGCACGACTGCTCAAGAGCCGGTGGACCGACGCCTGGGATGCGCCCGACGCTCCCGAGCCGCTGCCGATGCCGTTGCAGAACATTCTCGTCAGCGAGGCGCATCAGCGGATGAGCGAGTCGGCGGACCCCACTGCCGTGGCGATGCCGGTCGGTCAGATCGTCGGCAGGATGAACGAGATCCGGCCCGTCGCCGACATCATCGCCGAACTGGTCGCCGGTTTCGAGGAAGCCACGAAACGGCTGGACACGATCCGCGAGGGCTGAGCCCGCGGTATACCTGGGCTGTGAACGGTGCCCAGGCCCTACTGACCACATTCGTCGACAACGGCGTCGACGTCTGCTTCGCCAATCCCGGCACATCCGAGATGCACTTCGTCGCGGCACTGGACGACGTCGCATCCATGCGTGCCGTGCTGGCGCTGTTCGAGGGGGTGGCCACCGGCGCGGCCGACGGTTACGCCCGCATGGCCGGACGGCCCGCGGCGGTGCTGCTGCATCTGGGGCCGGGTCTGGGCAACGGGTTGGCCAACCTGCACAACGCCCGGCGCGCGCACGTCCCGATGGTGACGGTGGTCGGTGACCACGCCACCCACCACAAGCGTTTCGACGCGCCGCTGGAATCCGACATCGACGCGGTGGCAGCAACGGTGTCGGGATGGGTGCACCGGTGCATGCGCCCCGGAGATGTCGGCGCCGACGCAGCCGCCGCCATCCGCGCCAGCGGTCGGGGGGAGATCGCGACGCTGATCCTGCCCGCCGACGTGTCCTGGTCGGAGGGGGGTGTGCCCGGCACGGTGTCACCCCTTCCCGATCCGGTCGTCGACGCCGACGCGGTGCGGGCCGCGGCCGCGGCGCTGCGTTCTGCCGACCGGACCGTGATCCTGGTCGGCGGCGACGCCACACGGAGGGCGGGTCTGACGGCGGCGGCCCGTCTCGCCGAGGCCACCGGCGCGGAGGTGCTGTGCGAGACCTTCCCCACCCGTCTGGAGCGCGGCGCCGGAGTGCCCGCGGTGCCCCGCCTGGTCTACTTCGCGAAGTTCGCCGCGCAGCAGCTCGCCGGGGCCACACACCTCATCCTGGCGGGCGCCCGTTCGCCGGTGTCGTTCTTCGCCTACCCCGATCCGGAGAGCCCCAGCGACCTGGTTCCGGCGGGGTGCACGGTGCACCCGCTGGCCGGCCCCCGCGGGGCGGCGGCGGCGCTCCAGCAACTCGCCGACGAACTGGCTCCCGGGGTCGTCGCGCCGCTGCCGGACCTCGCCCGGCCGGCGGTGCCCACCGGGGCACTCGACGGAGCGTCGCTGGCGGCGACGGTCGCAGCGCTGCTGCCGGAGAACGCTGTGATCGTCGACGAGTCCAACACCGCGGGTGCCGCCGTGCCCGAGGCCACGGCAGGAGCGCCAGCGCACGACGTGCTGACCCTCACCGGCGGCGCCATCGGTTACGGCATGCCGGCCGCGGTGGGGGCGGCCGTGGCCGTGCCAGCGCGGCCGGTGTTGTCGTTGCAGGCCGACGGTTCGGCGATGTACACGATCTCGGCGCTGTGGACGCAGGCCCGGGAGAGTCTGGACATCACCACGATCGTCCTCAACAACGGCGCCTATCAGATCCTGCGGTGGGAGCTGGCGAACGTCGGCGTCGCCGAACCGCACACCCGGGGGCGGCGGGTCACCGACCTGCTCGACCTCGGCAATCCCGACCTCGACTTCGTCAAGATCGCCGAAGGCATGGGTGTTCCGGCGCGACGGGTGAGCACCGCCGAGGAGCTGGCCGCGGCGCTGCGCGAGGCATTCAGCGAACCAGGCCCGCACCTCATCGAGGCGATGCTCAGGGCGTGATGACGGTCTGGTCGTCGATGGTGTCGGTGGCGGGGCCGACGATGTCGAGCTGGCTCTCCAGCCCATCGGCGTTGAGCTGCAACACGTACAGCCCGTCGGCTCCGGGTATCACGGCGGTCTTCTGGGCCACCACCTTGGTCACTCCGTCCTGTACCCAGGTGCCGCCGAGCTGGTAGGCGGGAAAGCCGGACAGCGTGCCGGTCCGGCCCCGGCTGAGTGGTTCCCAACCTGGCAGGTTGGTCAACTCGCCGGCCGCGTACTCGATGATGGCGTCGGGGTCGACGTCCCCGGTCAGTCTCGACAGCAACGCGACGATGCTCGGGGTGTACTCCTCGGCGCCCGGACCGGAATAGTAGATCGCCCCATAAGCCCACTCCGGGGTGTCGGCGCCGGCGTCCTGCCAGCCTTCGGGGAATGGCAGGTCGACTGTGGGCGCGCCGGGATCACCGCGGAAAACCGGTGTTTCAGCGATGTCGTTCTCGGCGATGTAATCGGCGATCGTCGTGGCGGGACCCTGTGTGGACTCCTGGCGTGGCGCGATGCGCTCCCGCGACGGTGCCGCCGCGGCGCTGGTAGTGGCGGTCGTGGTACTCGTTTCCGACGACTCGGCGACCGGGGTGCCGGGCTCGGTTTCCGACGTGCCGCAGGCGGTCGCGACGAGCACCGCGGCGGCCGCGGCCGCAGCGCAGCGGATCAGGGCGGTGGGCTTCACATCGGAAAGCCTAAGTCAGGAGCCCGCCGGGCCGGATTGGGTAGAAGTACTCAACTTGCGAGCCAGCGCGGCCATGTTCTGCTCGACCTCCTGCTGCCAGAGGTCGTTGGCGTGAGTGGTGTCGACTTCCTGTTCGTAACGGTCGGTCATGTCCGCCGTGACGTCGGCGGCGTCGACATAGAACTGCTGATACCACCGGCGGTGCTGATAGACCGGCCCGTCCTCCTCGGTCAGCAGCGGGTTCTCGATCGGGGACTTGTTCTTCCAGATCTCGACGTCTTCGAGGAAACCCTCGCCGAAGCTCTTGTTCATGGCCGCGGCGAGTTTGGCGGCCTTGTCGGCGGGCAGGCCCGGCATCTCCTGGACGGCCACCCCCCACTGCAGCATGAACGAGTTGTGGGTGACCGGGTAATGGCAGTTGATCAACGCGACCTCGACGGTGAATCCCGGCGCGAGGTCGTTGTGCAGCCAGTTGATCATGTACGCAGGTCCGAAATACGTCGCCTCGGAACGCAGATAGGTACCGTCCCAGAGTTTGTCCGGATCGGCGGTGTAGTCGGGCCGCGGCTTGGACTCCATGAACTGACTGGCGGTGTGCCCCTCGATCACGTTCTTGAAGTAGGTCGGATAGGCGTGGTGGATGTAGAAGAAGTGGGCCATGTCGACGTTGTTGTCGACGATTTCACGGCAATGCGCCCCTTCGATGAGTATCGAGCTCCACTGCCACGGCGACCACCGGCCCTCGTCGAACCCCTCGATCGTCGGCGGGGTCAGCTCAGCCGCCGGCGTGCTGCCCTCGGGGTCGTGCCACACCAGCAGCTGACCGTTCACCTCGGTGGTCAGCCAGGCCCGGGTACGGGCCAGCCGCGGTGTGCGTTTGGCGTAGGGCACCAGTGAGCATCGACCGTTGCCGCCCCAGCGCCAGTCGTGGAACGGACAGGCGACGTCATCGCCTTTGACGGTGCCGCGGGACAGGTCCCCACCCATGTGCCGGCAGTAGCCGTCGAGCACGTTGAGCTTGCCGGCGGAGTCGGCGAACACGACCAGCCGGGTGCCGAATGCGTCGATGCCGTGCGGGCTGCCGTCTCTGAAGTCCTCGGCCAATCCCAGACAGTGCCACCCGCGGGCGAACCGGGTCATGGCCTGCCCGGGGTCGATGTCGCGAACTCCCTGCACTTCTGCGCTCATGGCCTGTTTCCTTTCAGCATGTCCAGCACAGCCAAATGGCTGAAGACCATGCTGGTTCCAATCGGGTTGCCACCGCCGGGGTAGGTGGTGCCGCTGGGGGCGGCCATCGTGTTGCCCGCGGCGTACAACCCCGGAATCACCTGGCCGGTCGTGTCGAGGACCCGCGCCGCCGTGTCGGTGCGCAATCCTCCTTTGGTGCCCAGATCCGACACCCCGAACGCGGCGGCGTGGAACGGTGGCTGGTCGATGGGATGCAGCGGCGAAGCGCCGCCGGAGAACGCGCGGTCGTACGGCTCGTCCCCGCGGCCGAAGTCCTCGTCGATTCCGCGTGCAGCGAAGTCGTTGAACCGCGCGACGGTGTCGGTCAGGTTCTGCGGCGGCACGCCGATCGCCTCGGCCAACGACTCGAGGGTGTCCGCGCTGCGCCACAGTCCCGCCGACACGTAGCGCTGCGGCTCGACCATCGACACGTTGGTGGCCTTGACCGGAGGGACAGGGAGGTCGTCATCGCCACTGCTGTCGTAGACCATCCAGAACGGCAGCGTCACGGTGCCGGCGTCCATTGCGGCCAGCACCGCGCGTCCGAGGCGGTCGTAGGCCGCCGACTCGTTGACGAACCGTCTGCCGTCGTCGTCGACGAAGATCCCGCCGGTGAACCACAGCGCGAACGCCGACGATCCGTCGGGATGGGTCAGGCCCGGGGACCACCAGGCTTGATCCATCAGGTCGGTGTCGGCGCCGACGGCGATCCCCGCAAGGTGGGCCAACCCCCGATTGCTCCGGGGCCCCATGCTGTCTCGTGACTGCCCGGGAACGCCGTAACGGGCCCGCATCTCGTCGTTGTGCTCGAAACCACCGGCGGCCAGCAGCACGCCTCGACGGGCCCGGATCCTCCGCCGCCCTTCCGGGGTTTGCACCACCGCGCCGGCCACTCTCCCGTCCTCGACGACGAGTTCGGTCAGCGCGGTGTCCAGGCGCGCGGAGGCGTGCGGGTACTGCCGGGTGGCCAGCAGGAATCGGGCGATCAGAGCACGGCCGCCGATGAAGTAGTCCTCGGGCGCCGGTTGCCCCAACCGGTCGGTGTCCAGCGGTCCGCGGATCAGCTCGCGTAACTCGGGGGCCGCGGCCACCTTCAGCGGCTTGGCCGCGATGTGTCGCATACCGTCACCGCGCGCCTTCGGTGCGCTGCCGAAGTAGTCCGGCCAGGGCAGCAGTGAGAACTTCAGGCGCTCTTCGGCTTCCAGGTACTCGACGAGCGGTGCGCCTCCGCGGACATAGGTCTCCTGCAGCGCCGCCGGAGTACGGTCGCCGACCACGGCCGCGTAATACTGCACGGCGTCGTCGACGTCGTCCTCGACGCCGGCGCGGCGGACCACGGGGTTTCCGGGAAACCACATCCCGCCTCCACCGGAATAGGCGGTGGTGCCACCGAACCGGTCGCTGGCCTCGATCAGGATGACCGACATCCCCTCGCGGGCGGCGGTGTAGGCCCCGGTGACACCGCCCGCACCCGAGCCGGCGACCAGCACATCGGTGGTGTCGTCCCACTCAGACATGGTGTTGCCTTCCGTGCGTGGCGAACTCGGCGTCGAGGTCGAGGCGGTCGGTGTCTGACATGAGGCGGTATTCGGGACAGCCGCGGCCCGTCCAGCGATACACGGAGTCTCCGGTGTGCCACCGTTGGGCCTGCAGATCGCGTTTGAGCACCTTGTTGGAGCCCGTCGCGGGCAACTCTGCGGTCACCCGCAGCAGCCGGGGCACGCCCTTGCGGCCCAGATCGTCCTGGTCGGCCAGGAACGCCGCGAACCCGACGGCGTCGAACACGGCAGGATCGGTGACCTCGATGGCGGCCATCACCTGATCACCGGAACGCGGGTCGGGCACACCGTAGGCTGCGGCGGTGATCACCGCGGGGTGACGGCGCAGCACCCGTTCGATCGTCACCGCCGACGTGTTCTCACCGTCGACCCGGATCCAATCGCCGCGGCGCCCCGCGAAATACAGGAAGCCGTCGCCGTCGACGTAGCCCAGATCGCCCGACCAGTACCAGCCGTTGCGCACCCGCTCCGCCTCGGCGGTGTCGTTGCGGTAATAGCCCTCGAAATCCCGCGCGCCGCGGCGGTCGACGATCTCGCCGATCGCCTCGTCGGGGTTGCGTATGCGGCCGTGGGAGTCGAGCAGCGCACGCGGGCGTTCGACCATCGTCTCGGGGTCGACGATCACCACGTCGGCGTGCGCAGGACGGCCGAGCGCGCCCGGCGGGGCGGCCGGGTCTGCGACCGCCACCGCGCCACCCTCGCTGGAGCCGTACCCCTCGAAGAGTTCGGCGCCGAACCGGCGGCGGAACTCCTGCTGATCCTCCGGGGAGGCCTCGGTGCCGAATCCGCGCGTCAGGGTGTTGACCGCGTCGTCGTCGCGCTGCGGGGTGGACAGCAGGTAGGCCATCGCCTTGCCGACGTAGGTGAAGAACGTCGCGCCGAAGAACCGGACGTCGGGCAGAAAGCGGGAGGCGGAGAACGTCGGTGCCAGGCACACCGTCGCGCCCACGGCCAGCGCGGGCGCCCACAGCGCCATGATCGCGTTGCCGTGGAACAGCGGCATGCAGCAGTAGTCGATGTCGCCGCGGTGATGGCCGTACTTCTCGGCAGCGGCGTAGGCGATGCGGGCCAGCCGGCCCTGGCTGCACCGGACCGCCTTGGAGGCACCGGTGGTGCCGGACGTGAACAGCAGCAGCATCAGGCGCGTGCCGTCCACCCCGGGCGCGATGACCGGGTCGGCGCGGTGCGCGTCGACGCGGCGCTGATAACCGGGGTCGTCGACGAGCAGGAAACGCTCGGCGGGCAGCCCGTGCGCGAGCTCGCGCAGCCGGTCCCATCCCCGGCGGTCGGTGACGATAAGTGCACAGTCGGCATGCCGGATGTCGGCGGCCAGATCGGCCGATCCGCGCGTCGGGTTCAGTCCGACCAAGGTCGCGCCGGCCAATGCGGCACCACCGAGCCAGAACACGAAGTCGGCAACGTTGTCGAGCAGGACGCCGATGTGGCCGGGCTCGTCCGGAAAGAGGCTGTCCTGCAGCGCGGTCGCCAGTGCCGCGCGAGCGGCCGATTCGCGTACCACGTCGTCCCAGGTCCAGTCGCGCTCGCGGGTGCGCAGCCCCGGCCGGGTGTCACCGACACGGTCGAACAGCATGGTGGCGATGTCGGTGCGGCGCGGGGTCGGTGCGGTCATGGTCGCCGGATCTGGTGGACGGGATCGGCGCAATCGATGCCCTCGGCTGAGAGCCTGCGCTTGATGACCTTGAATGTCTCGGTGCGGGGCAGCGCAGTGGCCACCCGCACACAGACGGGCCATTGCTTGGGTCCGAGGTCGTCCTGCTCGGAGAGGAACCGGGCGAAGGCGGCGGGATCGAAGTCGATTCCCTCGGGCAGCACCAGCGCAGCCATGACCTGATCGCCCACGTTCGGATCCGGGATCGGGTACACCACCGCCTCGGTGACGTCGGGGTAGCGCGCCAGGATTCGCTCGATCGGGGCGGTGCCGAGGTTCTCGCCGTCGACCCGCATCCAGTCACCGAGGCGCCCGGCGAAATAGGCGAACCCGTGGTCGTCCCGGTAGGCCAGGTCACCGCTGTGGTAGATACCGCCGGCCATGCGCTGCGCTTCGGCGTCGGGATCCTTGTAGTAGCCGCGGAACTGGCCGCGGCCGGTGGTGTTGACGAGCTCGCCGATCGCACCGGGTGGGCACGGTTCGCCGGTGTCGACGTCGACGATGTCGACACCGGCGGTCAGCGGCCCCAACGCGCCTTCCGGGGTGTCTGGCGTCCGGGCGATCGACACCCCGCCCTCGCTGGAGCCGAAGCCGTCGACGACGTCGACATCGAAGCGGTGCCGGAACCGCGCCAGGTCTCGAGGTGCCCCTTCGTTGCCGTAGGCGACCCGAAGCGGATTGTCTCGGTCGTCCGGCCGTTCCGGGGTGGCGAGGATGTAGGACAACGGCTTTCCGACGTAGTTGGCATACGTCGCACCGAAACGGCGCGTGTCGGGAATGAACTGGGACGCGGAGAACCTGCGCCGCAACGCAATCGATGCCTGGGCAGCGACAGCAGGTGCCCAACCGGCCATGATCGCGTTGCTGTGGAACAGCGGCATCGACAGGTAGCAAGTGTCCGTGGGTCCGAGGCCGAACCTGGTCGCGAGCATCACCCCGGGGAACGCCACCTTCTCGTGGGTGCAGCGCACGGCCTTCGGGTCTCCGCTGGTTCCCGAGGTGAAAATCAACATGAACAGATCGTCAAGATCGACCGTCGGGAACTTCACGACGGCGCCGCGGTGGGCGCGCAGTTCGTCGGCGAATTCAGCAGACTCGACGTCGATCGCGTCGACGCCCGCGTCCTGCCCGACGGCATCGGACAACACCAATTGGCAGTCGGCGTGGGCGATGTCACGCTGCAGGGCCGCGCCGCGGCGGGTGGGGTTCAGCCCGACGGGCACGATCCCGGACAGCGCGGCGGCCACCAGCACCGTGCCGAAGAACGGCGTGTTGCCCAACAACACCCCGACATGGGGTGGCTCGGCCGGATTTAGCCTGGCGCGCAGCGCTGCGGCGAGGTCGGCGCCGGCCTGGATGTGGTCACGCCAACTGGTGAACACCACCGTGTCCGCATCGGAGCCGGTGTCGCCGCCGGACTCGATCGCGGCCACACCCTGGTCGTCGACCTCGGTCAACGGCTCCAGCAGGGAAGCGACAGTCGGTTCGTCCACCGTGACGCGCGAATCAGGCTGGGGTGTCTGCCAGCTCGCGGCCGATGTGCAGTAGCGCCCCCGTGGCGCCACCGACCGCGAACTCCGTCTGCTTGGCGGCCAGGAAGTAGCGGTGTACCGGATGGTCGGTGTCGATGCCGACGCCGCCGTGCACGTGCACGGTCGTGTGCGCGACCCGGTGCCCGGCCTCCGCGGCCCAGAACGCAGCGGTGTTGACGTCGATGTCTGCCGGCAGCCCCTCCGAGAGGCGCCATGCCGCCTGGGTCAGGGTCAGCCGCAAGGCCTTGACATCGATGTAGCCGTCGGCCAGCCGCGCCGACACCGCCTGGAAGCTGCCGATCGGCCGCTCGAACTGTTCGCGCTCGCGGGCGTACACCGCGGTCAGCTCCAACGCGCGTTCGACAACGCCGAGCTGGAACGCACTGCGACCCAACCGGCCGAGCGTCGTCAGCCAGGCGAGCGTTTCGGCGTCACCGACCACCCGGTCGGCGCTCACCTCGACCCCGCGCAGTTCCAGATGGCCCATGCTGCCGCGTCCGGTCGTGCTCAGCGCGTCGACGGTCACACCGGCGTCGTCCTTGGCGACGAGGAAGACCTTTGTGCCGGCATCGGTTTCAGCGGGGACCAGGAACGCGTCAGCCAGCGGGCCGTAACTGACCTGGGTCCGGGTGCCCGTCAGCCGGTAGCCGCCGTCGGCGGAGTGCGCCTGCACGGGGCCCTCGCCCATGTCACCGTCCAGTGCGACGGTGAGGATCTTCTCCCCGGTCACCGCCGGCCGGGCCCACTGCTCACGCACGGTCTCGTCGCCGAACTTCTCCAGCCCGGCTGCGGCGAGCACCACCGATTCGAGGTAGGGCACGGCCGACATCTGCCTGCCCAACGCGACGAGCACCGCCACCTGTTCGAGTAACCCGAACCCGCCTCCACCCAGCGATTCCGGGGCGGCTGCGGAGAGAATGTCGGCGTCGATCAGCTTGCGCCACAGAGCGCTGTCGAAGCGCTGCTCGAGGCCGTCGAGCTCCTTCTGGTGTTCGGGCGTGCACACCGACTCGGTGATGGTGCGCACCAGGCCGCCGAGGTCCTCGCTGGCTTCGGTCGTGTTGAAATCCATGGTGGTGTCCGCCCTTTCCTACCGGTTCACCCGGGGCAGCCCGAGGGCGACCATGCCGATGATGTCGCGCTGGATCTCGTTGGTCCCGCCGCCGAAGGTCAGGATGAGGCAGGAACGGTGCATCCGTTCGATCCGGCCGCGCAGCAATGCACCCGCCGAATCCGTGCGCAGCGTCGCCGCGGAGCCGAGCACCTCCATCAGCAGCCGGTACGCCTCGGTGGCCAGTTCGGTGCCGTAGACCTTGGCCGCCGACGCGTCAGCCGGCGACGGGGCGGAATCGGTTGCCGAGGCCAGCTCCCAGTTGATCAGCTTGAGCACCTCGGCCTTGGCGTGCACCCGGGCCAGGTTGAGTTGCACCCACTCCGCGTCGATCAGGCGTTTGCCGTGCACGTCCTTGGTGTTCTGCGCCCACTCACGGACACCGCCGAGCGCGACGAAGATCGGCTGTGCCGACACCAGTGCGACGCGTTCGTGGTTGAGCTGATTGGTCACCAGTTTCCAGCCGGCGTTCTCCTCGCCGACCAGGCTGGTCACCGGCACACGCACATCCTGGTAGTAGGTGGCGCTGGTATCGACACCGGCCATGGTGTGCACCGGTGTCCACGAGAAGCCCTCGGCGGTGGTGGGCACGATCAGCATCGAGATGCCGCGGTGCTTCTTCGCGTCGGGGTTGGTGCGCGCCGCCAGCCACACATAGTCGGCGTAGGCGATCAGCGACGTCCACATCTTCTGACCGTTGATGACGTAGTCGTCCCCGTCGCGCACCGCGGTGGTCCGCAGCGACGCCAGGTCGGTGCCCGCACCGGGCTCGGAATAACCGATGGAGAAGTGCAGCTCGCCGGCGGCGATCTTGGGCAGAAAGAAGCGCTTCTGCTCGTCGGAGCCGAAGTGCATGATCGTCGGCGCGACGCTGTTGATGGTGAGGAACGGCACCGGCACGTTGGCGATCGCGGCTTCGTCGTTGAAGATCAGCCCGTCCATCGGCGGCCGCGCCTGCCCGCCGAACTCCTCGGGCCACGACAGCGTCAGCCAGCCGTCCTTGCCCATCTGCGCCACCGTCTCGCGGTAGACGTTGCCGCGGCCCATCTCGCCGTCGCTGGCCGCCAAGGCCTCGGCCCGCTCCGGGGTCATGAGCTTGGTGAAGTACGCCCGCAGTTCGCGGCGCAGCTCCTCCTGTTCAGGCGTGTAGCCGATCCGCATCGCGTCGTCCTCACTTGTCTGCGAGCCTTGGTAAAGATGTCATTCTCGGATGCCTGGTGGCACCTCAGGGCTACCCCGGTTGTAACACGTTCTAGTGTTGGGGTCCAGGGTGGTGTCACACTGGTTGCCCGACAGCATCGGACCAACAGCCCGGACCGACAGGAGGTTCTCATGCGAGTGGAAGTGGATCGTGACCGCTGCGAAGGTAACGCGGTGTGCGTCGGAATAGCCCCCGACCTGTTCGACCTCGACGACGAGGACTACGCCGTGGTGAAGTCCGATCCCGTGCCGCCGGGGGAGGAGGCCGTGGCCGAGCAGGCCATCGCCGAGTGCCCGCGCGCCGCCCTGATCCGTCACGACTAGAGGTATTCGTACTTTGTCTTCTGCTGAGTCTTCTTCGCCCTCTCCTGACACCGACCTGTCCGGTCGCGTCGCGGTCGTCACCGGCGCCGCGGCGGGTCTCGGCCGTGCCGAAGCCATCGGGCTGGCCAGGGCCGGTGCCACCGTCGTCGTCAACGACATCGCCCCCGCCCTGGACAAGTCCGACGTGATGGACGAGATCGCTGCCGTCGGGTCCAAGGGCGTCGCCGTCGCCGGCGACATCAGCCAGCGCGCCACCGCCGACGAGTTGGTCGAGACGGCCGATGGCCTCGGTGGGCTGGGCATCGTGGTCAACAACGCCGGCATCACCCGCGACCGGATCCTGTTCAACATGACCGACGAGGAATGGGACGCGGTCATCGCAGTGCACCTGCGCGGGCATTTCCTGCTGACCCGCAACGCTGCGACGTACTGGCGGGCGAAGGCCAAGGCGGGTGACGGCCGGGTGTACGGCCGCATCATCAACACCAGCTCCGAGGCCGGCCTGTCGGGCCCGGTCGGGCAGCCCAACTACGGCGCCGCCAAGGCGGGGATCACCGCGCTGACACTGTCGGCGGCGCGCGCACTGGAGCGGTTCGGTGTGCGCGCCAACGCGATCGCGCCTCGGGCCCGCACGGCGATGACGGCCGGGGTGTTCGGCGATGCGCCCGAACTGTCTGACGGCGCCGTCGACCCGTTGTCGCCCGAACATGTGGTCAACCTGGTCCGATTCCTGGCATCTCCGGCCTCCGAAGCGGTCAACGGACAGCTGTTCATCGTCTATGGTCCGACGGTGACGCTCATTGCTGCTCCGACCGCGGAGCGGCAGTTCAGCGCCGACGGAGAGATCTGGGAACCGGCACAGTTGTCCGACGAGTTGCGGAGCTACTTTGCTGACAGGGATCCGGAGCGGAGTTTCTCGGCCGCTATGGGGCTCGGAGATCGAGACTGACGGTCTTCATGACCGACCGAGCTCGCCCATTAGAACACGTTCTAGGCAGCTGTGGTTCCGCTGCGCCTTGAGCTGGGAAAATGTAACGATTCCGGCGGTTTTACCGAACTTTGACAGTGCGAACACGTTCTAGTTAGTATGATCCGGCTCACTAAGTGGAGCGCTTACACCAGGGTGGGTCCAGGGCTACGGCGACCAATGTCGAACTATTCGCCACAGTATGTGCCTGAGCCCGCTGGGAGAACGGAGCCGAGGTGATCGAACAACTTGCGGCGCCTGCGCGGGCCGTGGGTGGGTTCGTCGAAATGTCCTTGGACACGTTCGTCAAGACGTTCCGCCGGCCGTTCCAGTTCCGGGAGTTCCTCGACCAGACGTGGATGATCGCCCGCGTCTCGCTGCTGCCGACGCTGCTGGTCGCGATCCCGTTCACAGTGCTGGTCGCCTTCACGCTCAACATCCTGCTGCGCGAGATCGGAGCGGCGGACCTGTCCGGTGCCGGCACCGCGTTCGGCACCATCACCCAGCTGGGTCCGGTCGTGACGGTGCTCGTGGTGGCCGGTGCGGGTGCCACGGCGATCTGCGCGGACCTCGGCGCCCGCACGATCCGCGAGGAGATCGACGCGATGCGGGTGCTGGGCATCGACCCGATCCAGCGCCTCGTGGTGCCGCGCGTGCTGGCCTCCACCTTCGTCGCCCTGCTACTCAACGGCCTGGTCTGCCTGATCGGTCTGTCCGGCGGCTACGTGTTCTCGGTGTTCCTGCAGGGGGTGAACCCAGGCTCCTTCATCAACGGACTGACCGTGTTGACCGGACTTCCCGAGCTCATTCTCGCCGAGATCAAGGCGCTGCTGTTCGGCGTCGTCGCCGGGCTGGTGGGCTGCTATCGGGGGTTGACCGTGCAGGGCGGCCCGAAGGGCGTCGGCAACGCGGTCAACGAAACGGTCGTCTACGCCTTCATCTGTCTGTTCGTGATCAACGTGATCATGACGGCAGTGGGAGTAAGGGTGCTGGCCTGATGAGCGCTTGCGCGAAGAAGAGACAATCATGAGTTACGACGCCACCCTGCGCTTCCGCCGCATGTTCCGCGGCGTACCCAGGGCTGTCGACACCGTGGGTGAGCAGGCCCTGTTCTACGGCGAGACCTTCCGCTACGTGCCCAACGCGATCACCCGGTATCGCAAGGAGACCATCCGGCTGATCGCCGAGATGTCCATGGGCACCGGGGCTCTGGTGATGATCGGCGGCACCGTCGGCGTGGCGGCGTTCATGACGCTGGCGTCCGGCGGCGTCATCGCGGTGCAGGGGTATTCGTCGCTGGGCAACATCGGTATCGAGGCGCTCACCGGCTTCCTGTCGGCTTTCCTGAACGTGCGCATCGTGGCTCCGGTGATCGCCGGCATCGCGCTGGCCGCCACCATCGGCGCGGGCGCCACGGCGCAGCTGGGCGCGATGCGTGTCGCCGAGGAGATCGATGCCGTGGAATCGATGGCGGTACATGCGGTGTCATATCTGGTGTCCACCCGCTTGATCGCCGGCCTCATCGCGATCGTGCCGCTGTACGCGCTGTCGGTGCTGGCGGCGTTCTTCGCCGCCCGGTTCACCACCGTCTACATCAACGGACAGTCCGCGGGTCTCTACGACCATTACTTCAACACGTTCCTGATACCCAGCGACCTGCTGTGGTCCTTCCTGCAGGCCATCGTCATGGCCGTGGCGGTCATGCTGATCCACACCTACTACGGCTACAACGCCTCCGGTGGGCCGGTCGGCGTCGGCATCGCGGTGGGCCAGGCGGTGCGGACCTCGCTGATCGCTGTCGTGACCATCGTCCTGCTGATCTCACTCGCCGTCTACGGCGCGTCCGGCAACTTCAATCTGTCGGGTTAGGTCGGTGATTCATGGCAGACGGTGACGCCAAGCGCAGCCACGTCCGTATCGCTGCGGCCATCCTGGCCGCGGTCGTGCTCGCCGCGGTCGTGTTCACCTACCTCTCCTACACCGCCGCTTTCACGCCGACCGACAAGGTCACGGTGCTCTCGCCGCGGGCCGGCCTGGTCATGGAGACCAAAGCCAAGGTCAAGTACCGGGGCGTACAGATCGGCGAGGTCGAGTCCATCGACTACGCCGGCGACATGGCCAAACTGACGCTGGCGATCCGCAGCGGAGAGATGCAGTACGTTCCGGCGAACGCGCCGGTGCGGATCGCGGGAACCACGATCTTCGGCGCCAAGGCCGTCGAGTTCCTCGCACCGCAGGACCCCTCGGGAAAATCGCTGCGGCCCGGCGCCGAGGTCCAGGCCAAGGACGTCCAGCTGGAAGTCAACACGCTGTTTCAGACGTTGACCGACACGCTCAGCAAGATCGACCCCATCAACCTGAACGCGACGCTGTCCGCTCTGGCCGAAGGGTTGCGCGGTAACGGCGACGACCTGGGTGCCACGATGGCCGGGCTGAACACCTACCTGGGCCGGTTCAACCCGAAACTTCCGGCGCTGCAGGAGGATCTGCGTCGCACCGCCGGAGTCGCGAACATCTATGCCGACGCCGGCCCCGACCTCGCGCGCATTCTGGACAACGCCCCGTCCATCGCTCAGACGGTGGTCGACGAGCAGGACAACCTCAACGCGACGCTGTTGGCGGCAACCGGGCTGGCGAACAACGGTACGGCCACCCTGGAGCCGGCCGCCGACGACTACATCGCCGCGATCCAACGGCTGCGGGCTCCGCTGGACGTCGCCAGCGAGTACTCGCCGGTGATCGGTTGCACGATCGACGGCACCGCCAGGGCGATCGACACGTTCGCGCCCATCATCGGCGGTATCCGGCCGGGCCTGTTCGTGTCGTCGAGCTTCATCCCGGGTGCTCCCTCGTACACGTACCCGGAGAGCCTGCCGATCGTGAACGCTTCGGGCGGACCGAACTGCCGCGGCCTGCCCAACGTGCCCGGAGTGCAGTACGGCGGTTCCTACTACCGCACCCCGTTCCTGGTGACCGACAACGCCTACGTTCCCTTCCAGCCGAACACCGAATTGCAGTTCGACGCGCCTTCGACGCTGCAGTTCCTGTTCAACGGCGCGTACGCAGAGCGGGATGATTACTGATGAGCAGGATGAGAGCCGATCGCACGCTGATCAACGTCTCGGTGTTCACCGTGGTCATGCTGGTGGTCGCCACGTCGCTGGTGGTGGTCTTCGGCGAGTTCCGCTTCGGTTCCGACAAGGGTTATCACGCGACGTTCACCGATGCGTCGCGGCTGAAATCCGGTGAGGACGTACGGATCGCGGGTGTCCCGGTGGGTACCGTCGACGGCGTCACGCTCAACGAGGACAACACTGTCGACGTGGCATTCACCGTCGCCGACCGCTACCAGCTCTACACCTCGACCCGGGCAGTTGTGCGGTACGAGAACCTGGTCGGCGACCGGTACCTGGAGATCACCTCGGGGCCCGGCGATCTTGTGAAGCTCGCACCCGGGGCCACGATTCCGAAGGACAACACCGCGCCCGCGCTGGATCTCGATGCGCTGCTCGGCGGCCTGCGCCCCGTCCTGAAAGGGCTGGAAGGCAAGAAGATCAACGAGATCAGCAGCGCGGTGATCGAACTGCTGCAGGGCCAGGGCGGCGCGTTGTCCAGCATGCTGGCGTCGACCAGCGCCTTCACCCAGGACCTGGCGGCCCGCGACCAGCTGATCGGCGACGTCATCACCAATCTCAACACCGTGCTGGGCACCGTGGACGAGAAGGGCGCCGAGTTCGACGCCAGCGTCGACCAGCTGCAGCAGCTGCTCACCGGTCTGGCCGAGGGGCGTGATCCGATCGCCGGCGCGATCGGCCCGCTGGCCACCGCGGAGACCGACCTGACCGAGATGCTGGAGCAGTCCCGCCGACCGATCCAGGGTGTCATCGAGAATGCCCGGCCGCTGGCGCAGCGCATGGACGAGCGCAAGGCCGACATCAACAAGGTGATCGAACCGCTGGCCGAGAATTACCTGCGGCTCAACGCGTTGGGCGCCTATGGTGCGTTCTTCAACATCTATTACTGCTCCATCCGGATGAAGATCAACGGACCCGCGGGCAGCGACATCCTGATCCCGTTCGGCGGTCCGCCGGACCCGTCGAAGGGGAGGTGTTCCGAGAATGGCTAAGACCGACGGCGCGAACCCGCTCCGCACCGGGATATTCGGCATCGTGCTGGTCACCTGCCTGGTGCTGGTGTCCTTCGGCTACAGCGGTCTGCCGTTCATGCCGCAGGGCAAGAACTACGAGGCGTTCTTCAGCGATGCGGGCGGCATCTCGCCCGGCAACGACGTCAACGTGTCGGGAATCAACGTGGGCAAGGTGACCGGCGTCGAGCTGGCCGGAGACAGCGCCAAGGTCACCTTCACCGTGTCCCGGGATGTCCGGGTGGGCGACCAGTCCCTGGTGGCGATCAAGACCGACACGGTCCTCGGCGAGAAGTCTCTTGCTGTCACCCCCAAGGGGGCCGGGTCGGTCACCTCGATCCCGTTGGGGCGCACCACCACCCCCTACACGCTCAACACCGCGTTGCAGGACCTGGGGCAGACTGCCAGCGACCTGGACAAGCCGAGGTTCGAGCAGGCGTTGCAGACGTTGACCGCTTCGCTGCGAGATGCGACGCCTCAGCTGCGCAGCGCACTGGACGGCGTCGCCGAACTGTCCCGCAGCCTGAACAAGCGCGATGCGGCCCTCGATCAGCTGCTCGGGCATGCCCAGCGGGTTTCCGAGACGCTGGCGCAGCGGGCCGGTCAGGTCAATCAGCTGATCGTCGACGGCAACATGCTCTTCGCCGCGCTCGACGAGCGTCGTCAGGCGCTGAGCCGGCTGATCGCCGGTATCGACGATGTGTCCGAACAGCTTTCGGGGTTCGTCGCCGACAACCGCAAGGAGTTCGGACCGGCGTTGGAGAACCTCAACCTGGTCATGGACAACCTGCTGGAACGCCGTGAACACATTGGGGAGGCGCTGCGGCGGCTGCCGCCCTACGCCACCGCGCTGGGCGAGGTCGTGGGCAACGGTCCGGGATTCAACATCAACCTCTACGGTCTGCCCCCGGCGAGCCTGGCCGAGGTCCTCCTCGACACCTACTTCCAGCCCGGCAAGCTGCCCGACAGCCTCGCCGACTACCTGCGCGGGTTCATCGCCGAGCGCTTGATCATCAGGCCGAGGTCACCGTGAGCGAATCGACAACGACGAAGACCCGCAACCGCACCCTGCGGCTGACGCTGGCGGCCGTATTGGTCGTGGCACTGGTGATCGGCGTCTTCCTGGTCTGGCCGACCCGCAAGGGGCACACCATCGTCGGCTATTTCACCTCGGCGGTCGGGCTCTACCCCGGCGACGAGGTCCGCATCGTGGGCGTACCGGTGGGGGAGATCGACTCCATCGAGCCACGAGCCGACGACGTGAAGATCACGATGAGCGTCGACCACGGGGTGCAGGTCCCGGAGAACGCCAAGGCGCTCATCATCTCGCCGAACCTGGTGGCGGCTCGCTTCATTCAGCTCACACCGGCCTACACCGGCGGTCCGACGATGGCCGACGGAGCCGCGATCGGCTTGGACCGCACCGCCGTTCCGGTGGAGTGGGACGAGGTCAAGGAGCAGCTCACCCAGCTCAGTGCCCAGCTGGGCCCGCAGCAGGGTTCGGTACAGGGCCCGTTGGCCGAGGTCATCGACCAGGCCGCCACCACGTTCGACGGCAACGGCGATTCGTTCCGGGACGCGGTGCGCGAGCTGTCGCAGACCGCAGGCCGCCTCGGTGACTCGCGCAACGACCTGTTCGGCACGGTGCGCAACCTGCAGGTGCTCGTTGACGCGCTGTCGAACAGCAACGAGCAGATCGTGCAGTTCACCAACCACGTGGCGTCGGTGTCGCAGGTGCTGGCCGACAGCTCGGCGAACCTCGACGACACCCTGGGCACGTTGAACCAGGCGCTGTCCGATGTCCGGGAGTTGCTCGGCGAGAACAACCAGGCGCTGATCGACCAGGTCGGCAAGTTGGCCGACTTCACCCAGATCCTGACCGACCACAGCGACGACATCGAGCAGATCCTGCACATCACGCCCAACGGGCTGTCGAACTTCTACAACATCTACAACCCGGCACAGGGCACCGTCGCCGGCTTGCTCTCGCTGCCGAACTTCGCCAACCCGGTGCAGTTCATCTGCGGTGGCGCCTACGACATCGGCGCCACCCCCGACGAGTACAAGCGCGCCGAGATCTGTCGCCAGCGGATGGGCCCGGTGCTCAAGCGCATCACGATGAACTACCCGCCGGTGCTGTTCCACCCGATCAACAGCATCACGGCCTACAAGGGCCAGGTCATCTACGACACCCCGGAGACCGAGGCCAAGGCCGAGACGCCGGTGCCTTACCTGCAATGGCAGAACGCCCCGGGCGTCACCCCGCCGGAGATCCCGCCGGACGCCGACCTGTCGACGTTGCTGGCCCCACCGGCTCCGGAGGCGGCGACGTCCCCGGCGCCGGAAGCGGCACAGACCGCGCCGCCGGCACCCGTGGCCCCACAGCCCATCCCGGGTCCGCTGCGGCCCGACCAGGCGGTGCCGCAGCCCGCCGCACCACAGACGGGAGCGGGCGGATGATGCGCCGTGTAGTGGCCATCTCCTCGTTGGCCGTGCTGCTGGCCGGCTGCCAGTTCGGCGGGCTCAACTCACTGGACATGCCCGGCACGGCCGGGCACGGTGCCGGTTCTTTCCAGGTCGAGGTCGAACTGCCCGACGTGTCGACGCTGCCGCAGAACTCGCCGGTCATGGTCGACGACGTCACCGTGGGCAGCGTCTCCGGCATCGACGCGGTCCAGCGGCCCGACGGGACCTTCTATGCGGCCGTGCAGCTGTCGCTCGAACCGGGAGTCAATCTGCCGGCCAACGCCATCGCGCGGGTTGCGCAGACCTCGCTGCTCGGGTCTCAGCACATCGAGTTGGCCGAACCGGTCGACGAGCCCGGAGAGGGCCGGCTGAAGCAGGGCTCGGAGATCCCGATGAGCCGAACCGGCCGCTATCCCACCACCGAGGAGGTGCTGTCCTCCCTGGGTGTCGTGGTCAACAAGGGCAATCTCGGTGCGCTGCAGGACATCACCGACGAGACCTACAACGCCGTCGCCGGCCGGCAGGGGTCCTTCGCCGAACTGATCCCACGGCTTGCCGAGCTGACCGCCTCATTGGACCGCCAGACCGAGGACATCATCGCCGCGGCTGAGGGGCTGAACCGGTTCGCCGGCATCCTGGCACGCAGCCAGGACAGCCTCGGGCGGACTCTGGACACGTTGCCCGGGGCGCTGGAGGTGCTCAACCGCAACCGCGCCAACATCGTCGACGCGTTCGCCGCATTGCGCAGCTTCGCCGAGGTCGGGTCCCGGGTCCTGCAGCAGACCAAGGACGATTTCACCGAGGACTTCAGGGATCTGTACCCGGTGATCAAGGCGCTCAACGATCATGCGGACGAGTTCATCAAGAGCCTGGAGTTCCTGCCGACGTTCCCGTTCCACTACGACTACCTCCGCAAGGCGGTGCGCGGCGACTACCTCAACGTGTTCGTCACGTTCGATCTGACGCTGCGCCGACTCGGTGAAACCGTGTTCACCACCTCGAAGGGGCTGGACCCGAACATGAAACGGATGAGCGAGGTCATCAACACGCCCGACTTCCTGATCGGAGCCAACTCGAACCTGTCCGGCCAGGCGGCCGATCCGTTCGAGATCCCGCCGGGCACGGCGACCCAGCACGACGGGCCGGTGCAATGATCGACCGCCTGACCCGGATCCAGCTCACGATCTTCGCGATCGTGACGGTGCTGACCGTCGGCGCCATCTCGATCTTCTACCTGCGCCTCCCGGAGGCAGTCGGTATCGGCGCCTACAACGTCAGCGCGAACTTCACCGCGGCCGGCGGGCTGTACCAGAACGCCAACGTCACCTACCGCGGCGTGACCGTCGGCCGGGTCGAGTCCGTGGGGCTCACCGACGACGGCGTGGTCGCCAAGATGCGACTGGACAGCGGCACGCCGGTTCCGGAGAACGTGACCGCGACCGTCAAGAGCGTCTCGGCGGTGGGCGAGCAGTACATCGACCTGGTGCCGCCGGAGCAGGCGGCGCCCGGCGCACTGCGCAACGGCGCGGTGATCCCGGTGGATCGCACCGCGATCGGCCAGGACATCTACGGCATGCTGCAGGAGGCCGACGCGCTGATCAGCAGCGTCGGTGACACCCGGCTGCAGGACCTGTTGGACGAGACGTTCAAGGCGTTCAACGGATCCGGGCCGGAACTGGCCCGGCTGATCCAGTCGGCGCGACTGCTGGTCGACGAGGCCAACGCCAACTTCGACCAAACTTCTTCGCTGATCGACCAGGCGGGACCGTTCCTGGAAGCGCAACTGCGCAGCGGCGACGACATCCGCTCGTTGGCCGACGGACTGGCCCGGTTGACCACCGAGGTCGCCAACGCCGACCCGCAGCTGCGGTCCACGCTGCAGACCGTCCCCGGTACCACCGAGGTGGCCAACGAGACGTTCGCGGGTATCCGTCCGACGTTCCCGGTGCTGGCCGCCAATCTGGCCAACTTCGGCCGCATCGGCGTCATCTACCGCAAGTCGCTGGAACACTCGCTCGTCGTGTTCCCGGCCCTGCTCGCCGCGCTGAACACCGTCGGCACCGGACTGCCGGCGGACGAGGGCGGCAAGCTTGACTTCAAGATCAACCTGGGGGATGCGCCACCGTGCTCGGTGGGCTTCATCCCGCCCACCCAGATCCGGTCCCCGGCCGACACCACACTGCGTGAACTGCCGACCGACATGTACTGCAAGACACCGCAGAACGATCCCAGTGTGGTGCGCGGTGCGCGCAACTATCCGTGCCAGGAGTTTCCGGGCAAGCGCGCGCCCACCATCCAGCTGTGCCGCGATCCCAACGGCTATGTGCCGATCGGCAGCAATCCGTGGCGCGGACCGCCCGTGCCGGTCGGGACACCGATCGAGGACGGCCGCAACATCCTGCCGCCCAACAAGTTCCCTATGATCCCGCCACAGGTCGATCCCGATCCGGGCCCCCCGTCGGTGCAGTTGCCGCCCGGGGTGCCGCCCGGGCCGGGGCCTGCGCCGCACGCGCCGTTCCCGCTGCCCTACCCGCCCAACGAGGTGGGGCCGCCTCCGCCGCCGTGGCCGTACTTCTCGCCGCCCGACGAAGTGGTGCCGCCGTACGGCCGCACCCCACCGGCGCCGGGACCGGCCCCCGCGGCACCTGCGCCGGGTCCGGCCCCCGGCGCACCTGGGCCGGCGCCTGGTCCGCTGCCCGCTGAGATGCCGCTGGCCAGCGGACCGGCGACCGCGACCTACGACCAGAACGGCGAGTTCGTCGATCCCTCAGGCGGGACTGGTATCTTCGCGCCCGGCACCGACGCACTGGCGCCCGCAGAGAACTGGGTCGACCTGATGCTGGCGCCCGAACAGATCTGACCAGGTCCGAAAGGACCGTGAAGAAGGCGAATTTGTCCGAAGAGGAATCCCGCGACATGTCGGCGTCGGCCGGCCGGCCGGTGCGACGGCGCGCCTCGCGGGCCGCGGGCCCGGCCGGCACCGGCACCAGCACGGCGTCACCAGACACCGCAGGTTCGGTAGCGCTGGCACCGCCCCCGACGGTCAAGGTTCGTCCGGTCCGCCCCGCCGGTCCGCCGCCGCGCCGCCCCGCCAACCGCAGGCTGGTGGCGTTGGTCTCCATGCTGACACTGGTGGTGGTGGCCGCCGCCCTGGCGACCGGTGCTGCGCTGCTGCTGTCCTCCCAACGTGAGGCCCAGGCCGAGCAGGCCCGTGACCAGCGCTTCGTCGACACCGCGCGTCAGCTGGTGGTCAACATGTTCAGCTACACGCAGGACAACATCGATGACAGCGTGGACCGGTTCGTCAACAGCACCAGCGGGCCGCTGCGGGACATGCTCAGCCAGGACAACAACGTCGAGAACCTCAAGGCGATCTTCCGCGACACCAACGCCAGCTCGGAGGCCGTCATCAACGGCGCTGCGCTCGAAGAGATCGACGAGGTGACGAATAACGCTGCGGTCCTGGTGTCGGTGCGGGTGACCGTGACGGACATGGAGGGCACCAACAAGCCGTCCCAGCCGTACCGGCTGCGGGTGATCGTGCACGAGGACGACGCCGGTCACATGACCGGATACGACCTCAAGTATCCCGACGGCGGTAACTGATGCGGGCGGTCCGGCTCTGGTCGACGCTCGCGGTGGTGCTCGCCGCGGGCGTGGTGGCGCTGGCGGCCTACGGCGGCGCGCTGTACTGGAACGGGGTCCAGCTCGCAGGTGAGCAGGAAGCGCGCAGCGAACTCGCGCCGCTGGCCACCGACCAGATTCCGAAGGTGTTCGGCTACGACTACCAGACCGTCGAGCGTAGCCTTCTCGACGTCTTCCCGCTGCTCACGCCCAGCTACCGCCAGGAGTTCGAGGAACGCGCCACCGAGGACATCATCCCGCAGGCCCGCGAGCGGCAGCTGGTCAGTCAGGCCAACGTGGTCGGCGCGGGAGTGCTGGACGCGCAACGTAATTCGGGATCGGTGATGGTGTTCATGAACCGCACCGTGACCGACAAGTCTCGCCAGCCCGTCTACGACGGCAGCCGCCTACGCGTCGACTACAAGAAGGTCGACGGCAAGTGGCTGATCGACTACATCACCCCGATCTGACCGGAACCCCGCTCGCTGCCCGCTGAGGCCAGCGCATCGAGGAACGACCGCGCCCAGCGGTCCACGTCGTGCGCCAGGACCTGGCGACGGAGCGCTCGCATGCGCCGTCTGCCCTCTTCGGGCGACTGGTTCAGCGCAGCCTCGATGGCGTCCTTGACACCTTCGAGGTGATGCGGGTTGGTCAGGTAGGCCTGGCGCAGCTCGGCCGATGCGCCGGTGAACTCGCTGAGCACCAGAGCGCCGCCCAGGTCGCTGCGGCACGCCACGTACTCCTTGGCCACCAGGTTCATGCCGTCACGTAGCGGGGTGACCAGCATGACGTCGGCGGCGACGAAGAACGCCACCAGATCCTCGCGCGGCACCGGCCGGTGCAGATAGTGCACCACCGGATGGCCGACCTCGCCGTACTCACCGTTGATGTGGCCGACCTGGCGCTCGATGCCCTCGCGCATCGCCTTGTAGCTCTCCACCCGTTCCCGGCTGGGGGTGGCCAGCTGGACCAGCACGGTGTCCTCGCGGTTGATCCGCTCCTCGGCGAGCAGCTCGGAGAAGGCCTCCAGCCGCACATCGATGCCCTTGGTGTAGTCCAGGCGGTCCACACCCAGCAGGATCTTGCGGGGGTTGCCCAACTCCTGACGAATCTCGCGGGCACGCTGCCGAGTGCTCTTGCTGCGTGCTTTCTGGTCCAGATCGGTGGAGTCGATGGAGATCGGGAACGCGCCGACCTTGACGGTGCGGAACCCGACCTGCACCTCCCCGAACCGGGACCGCACCCCGACCGTCGCGCGGGAGGTGTTCGCGCCCACCAACCGGCGGGCCAGGATCAGGAAGTTCTGCGCGCCCCCCGGCAGATGGAATCCGACCAGGTCGGCACCCAGCAGACCCTCGGTGATCTCGGTACGCCACGGCATCTGCATGAACAGCTCGACGGGCGGGAACGGGATGTGCAGGAAAAACCCGATCGTCAGATCGGGCCTGAGCATGCGCAGCATCTTGGGCACCAGCTGCAGCTGGTAGTCCTGCACCCACACCGTGGCTCCCTCGGCCGCCACGCGGGCGGTCGCCTCGGCGAAGCGCCGGTTCACCTCGACGTAGCGGTCCCACCATTCCCGGTGGTAGATCGGCTTGACGATGACGTCGTGGTACAGCGGCCACAGGGTGCCGTTGGAGAACCCCTCGTAGTACTTCGCGACGTCGTCCGCGCTGAGCCGGACTCGGACCAGCGACATCCCGTCCTGCTCGATGGGCTCCTCGCTGGCGTTGGGATCGCCGGGCTCCTGGGGCACGCCGGGCCAGCCGATCCACGCGCCGTGGCGCCGGCGCAGCAGCGGCTCCAGAGCCGTCACGAGGCCGCCGGGACTGCGCTTCCACTCGACGGTGCCGTCGGGTTTCTGGATCATGTCGATCGGCAGCCGGTTGGCCACCACGACGAAGTCCGCCGTCCCAGTGGACGGCGCAGGGGATCCGCCCGTGGAGCGGGCCTCGGGACCGCTCTGGGCGGTCATCAGGCGTCGAGCTTCGCCGGACCGATGCCGAGCATGGACAAGAAGACGCGGCATTCGTCGGCGTCGGTGGCGTAGGCGGCCACCACCCGACGGGCCTGACGCTCGGTGCTGTCGGCGATGGGCTCGACGTCGCCGAGGTCGGCGGGATCAGATTTCGCAGGCATGGCACAACTGTAGCCAACCGGCAGGTGAGTGCTGGTAAGCAAGCCGCTCGGACGTAATGTGCACAGCATGAGTGCCGCATCGGCGAACCAGGAGCAGGTCACCTACGAGACCCTCGATGACGGGCGCATCGCGCGGATCTGGCTCAACCGTCCCGAGGCGCAGAACGCGCAGTCCCGCACCCTCCTGGTCCAACTCGACGAAGCGTTCGGCCGGGCCGAGGCCGACGACCAGGTCCGGGTCGTCATCCTCGCCGCCCGCGGGAAGAACTTCTCGGCCGGACACGACCTGGGCTCGGAGGCCGCCCTTGCCGAGCGGGCGCCGGGCCCCGATCAGCACCCCAGCTTCCGGATCAACGGAGCCACCCGCGCGGCTGTCGCTGAGCGCACCTATCTGCAGGAGTGGCACTACTTCTTCGAGAACACGAGCCGGTGGCGCGATCTGCGCAAGATCACCATCGCCCAGGTGCAGGGCAACGCGATCTCGGCGGCGTTGATGCTGATCTGGGCATGTGATCTCATCGTCGCCGCCGACGACGCGAAGTTCAGCGACGTCGTGGCGGTGCGCATGGGGATGCCGGGTGTCGAGTACTACGCGCACCCCTGGGAATTCGGGGCCCGCAAGGCCAAGGAGCTGTTGCTGACCGGTGATTCGATCGACGCCGACGAGGCCCACCGGCTGGGCATGGTCTCGAAGGTTTTCCCGCGTGCCGAGCTTGAGGACAAGACCCTCGACTTCGCCCGCCGCATCGCCGAGCGGCCGACGATGGCGGCGCTGCTCGTGAAGGATTCGGTGAACGCCGCGAGCGACGCGATGGGATTCACCGAGGCGCTGCGTCACGCGTTCCACATCCACGAACTCGGCCATGCCCACTGGGCGGCCCACAACGAGAACCGGTATCCGATCGGCCTCCCACCGGATGTTCCGGACTGGCGCACCCTCGGAGCGCCGAAGCCCGCTCGCCGCGACGAACCGTGACGTATAACTAGAACTTGTTCCAGTTATACGGCTGAAGGGGTTCTCGTGCTGCTTTCGTTGTCGGGTCGGACGTTTCTGGTCACCGGAGGTGGCAGCGGAATCGGCAAGGGTGCCGCGGCCGCCATCGTCGCGTCGGGTGGCAACGCCGTCCTGGCCGGCCGCAACGCCGACAAGCTGGCCGCCGCGGCCGAGGAGATCGGCGGGCAGGCCGGAGACGGCGCAGGTGAGGTCATCTACGAACCCGCCGACGTGACCGACGAGGACGAGGCGGCGCGTCTGGTGGAAGCGGCGACGGCGTGGCACGGCCGGCTCGACGGCGTCGTGCACAGCGCCGGCGGCTCGGAGACCATCGGGCCGATCACCCAGATCGACTCCGCGGCGTGGCGCAACACCGTCGACCTGAACATCAACGGCACGATGTACGTGCTCAAGCACGCCGCCCGCGAGATGGTCCGCAACGGGGGAGGCTCGTTCATCGGGATCTCCTCGATCGCCTCGAGCAACACCCACCGCTGGTTCGGCGCCTACGGGCCCAGCAAGGCCGCGCTGGATCACCTGATGATGGTGGCCGCCGACGAGCTCGGCCCGTCGTCGGTGCGGGTGAACGGAATCCGGCCGGGTCTGACCCGCACCGACATGGTGGCCCCGATCATGGAGTCGCCCGCGGTCAGCGACGACTACCGGGCGTGCACGCCGCTGCCGCGGCTCGGCGAGGTGGAGGACATCGCCAACCTGGCGGTGTTTCTGCTCAGTGACGCCGCCAGTTTCATCACCGGCCAGATCATCAACGTCGACGGCGGGCACGGGCTGCGCCGCGGGCCGGACCTGTCGGGAATGCTCGAGCCGCTGTTCGGCGCCGACGGGTTGCGCGGAGTCGTGACCGGCTAGCGCGGGCTCGGCTTCTCGCCGCCGGCTTCCCATTCGGCGAGCGCGCCCAGCGCCGACCAGTCCAGCTCGCGGCCGCCGCCGGCAAGCAGAGTCAGGAAGCGGTCGCGCAACAGGCTGCCGATCGGTAGCGGCACCTCGAGTTGCTCACCGGCGGCCAGGACCAGGCGCACGTCTTTGAGCCCGAGGTGCGCGGCGAAGCCCGCCGGTTCGAATTCCCGGCGGGCCAGCAGCCCGCCGTAGGTCTGATAGGCCGGGGCCGCGAAGAGTGTCGAGGTCAGCAGCTCCAGATACTGCTGTTTGTCCACGCCGGCTTTGCCCACCAGAGCCATTGCCTCGCCGAGCGATTCGATGACCGACGCGATCAGGAAGTTGCCGGACAGCTTCACGAGGTTGGCTGTCTTGGGTTCCGGCGCGATGGCGAATGTGCGTCGACCGACCGCGTCGAACACCGGCGAGAGATCCTGTATCACAGCGGGGTCTCCGGCGGCGACCACGAACAGCTTCGCGGCGGCGGCCGCTTCGGGTCGGCCGAACACCGGTGCGGACACGAAGTGCTGGCCGGCCTCGGCATGCGCGGCGGTCAA
>CAXEZH010000098.1:0-10424 GCA_964000695.1 uncultured Mycolicibacterium sp.
TCGACCCGGATGCGGTGCGCCGCGCGGCCAGCGCCCACCGCGGCCGCGACTTCCGCATCACCGGCCGCGATCACACCGCCGGCACCACCAGCGTGTGGGGACGGATCACCTCGATCGACGCCGCCATCGCCGCGGCCCGGCTCAACGCCATGGTCAACAGTGTCTGCGCCGACGACCCGCGCACCACAGCCCAGAAACGCGCCGACGCATTCGGCGCCGTGTTCGCCGGAGCATTTCATCTGAGCTGCCTGTGCGGAAAACCCGACTGCCCCGCCGCCGCCGTGCCCGACGCCCGCGCCACCAGCGTCACCGTGCACGTCGTGGCCGACCACAGCTCCCTCGACGCCGCCCCCGACCCCACCCTGCACGGCCCCAGCGACAGTGACGGCGCCGACGCCGAACCGTCGAGCGCAGCCACATCCACGGGCACCACCGATCAACCGCCCACCGCGAACCAGCAGCCCACACCCCCGACCGAACCCGACACCGCCTCGAAAACCGATCCCGGACCCGGACCGCAGGCGCCCCCGGCGCCCGGACCCGGACCGCAGGCGCCCCCGGCGCCCGCACCCGACCCTGAGCACCCGTCGCAGCTTGCCGCCCGGCCGAAGCCGGAGTCCCCGTCGCAACCAGTTGAACCTGAGACCGAACCGGCCCCCGCCACCCCGGCCCGTCCAGCGGTGATCCTCGGGCTGCGCGGCGCGGTGCTCCCCCCGGCAGTGCTGGCCCAGATCCTCACCCGCGGCGCCACCATCCGCATGATCGCCGACCCCCGCACCCTGCCGGTGCACCCCGGCTACCGGCCCACCACCGCCCAAGACGAATTCGTCCGCTGCCGCGACCTGACCTGCCGCATCCCCGGCTGCGACCGCCCCGCCATCCACACCGACCTCGACCACAGCAACCCCTGGCCCGCCGGACCCACCCACCCGACCAACCTCAACGACAAATGCCGCCTACACCACCTCCTCAAAACGTTCTGGGAAGGCTGGACCGAACACCAATCCCCCGACGGCACGTTGACGATCACCACCCCCACCGGACACACCTACACCACCACACCGTTCTCGACGCTGCTGTTCCCCTCCTGGACCACCACCACCGACCCACCCACCCGACCAGAACCCACCGGCCCCACACCGCCCCCACACCCGGGGCGGGCACGGAAGATGCCCCGACGCCCACGCACCCGCGCCCAAAACCGCGCCGCCTACATCACCGCCGCCCGCGCACACAACGCCCTCCAAGCCGAACTCGACCGCGCCGCCGAAGAAACAGCCGCCGAACAACGCCGCGACATCCCCCGCAAGACCGCCGCCGCCATCCGAGCCCTGCGGCAGTCCGTCAACCCACCACCCGACTACGGCGATGACCCACCACCGTTCTAGGAGAATCGTGAAAATCCTTGTAGCCACAGGACATACGCAAGGCACAAATCCCGGCGACTACCACTACTGCGTCGAGCGTGAGTTGGTGTGGATTCAGGAGCCCTGTGATCGGGACCGCCTGGATCCCGATGGCCCCTGCGGGTGCGGACGTGGGTTCGCCGGTGCCGCTTCCCATCGGGCGACGACCACCGCGATGGTCGTGGAAACCGAGATGACCCGGGAAGACGTGGTGTTGGCCTTCGACACCAGCCTCGGCGACGGTGGATGGCCCCGGGCCTGGGCCGAGGACGTCGCGGACGACAACCTGGAGATCGCCGCCCAGTTACCCGTCGGAGCGATCATCACCCGCCGACTCGACGACTTCTTCCTGCGCGGGGCGCTGTTCTAGTCCGCCGCGACATCTTCGGCGTACCGGCCCGGGTTGAACAGCGAAGCGACCATGCCGATCACCATCATCGCCGCAGCGGCGATGAACACGACCGTCAAACCGGCATGGAAAGGTTCGATGATCAAGTGGGGGAAGAACGTCTGTCCGGTCAGTTCTTCGGCGTTGACACCGGGTTGCTGCAAGGCATGGTAGGGGTCGAGCAGCTCGGCGATCGGGTTGTAGCCCAGGAACGCCGCGAACAGACTGCCCACCGGGGGCAGGTCGGCGACCTGTTGCGCCACCGACGCCGACACCCCCTGCTCCTGCAGGCCACCGCTGAGCGCTCCGGGCAGGGTGTTGGCCAGCCCGACGATCATCAGCGAGAAGAAGATCCCGATCGACAAGGACGATCCCGCGTTGAAGAACGTCGCGCGCACCCCGGACGCCGCTCCGCGCTCGGCGGCCGGCACGCTGGACATGATGGCCGCGGTGTTCGGTGCAGTGAAGATGCCACCACCCACCCCGTTGAGGAAGATCAGAAGCGCGAACACCCGGTAATCGAAATCGACCGGGATCATCACCAACGCGATGAACGACACCGCCATCAGGGCCATGCCACCCACCGTGAGCGGTCGGGCGCCGTAGCGGTCCGACAACGCCCCCGCGACCGGTCCCGCCAGCAGGAAGCCGACCGTGATCGGCAACATGTAGATCGCGGCCCACAGCGGTGTGGACTCGAAGTCGTAGCCGCGCAACGGCAGCCAGATCCCCTGCAGCCAGATGATCAACATGAACTGCAGACCACCGCGGCCCACCGACGACATCAAACCGGCGAGATTTCCCATGCCGAACGCGGTCGAGCGGAACAGCCGGATGTTCACCATCGGCTGCGCCACCTTGAGCTCCACCACGCAAAACACGACGAGCAGGACCAGTCCGGCCACGATCGATCCGAGCACCGCCGGGTTGGTCCAGCCCGTGGTCGACTGCCCGTAGGGCTGTATGCCATACGTGATGCCTATCAACAACACGGTCAGCCCGACGCCGAACGTGATCGTGCCTGCCCAGTCCAGCCGTCCCGGCGTCCGCTGCCCTATCTCGCGCAGCGATCGCATGCTCCAGACCGTGCCCGCCAGGCCGATCGGGACGCCGACCCAGAAGATCGCCTGCCAGTGCCATTCAGCCAGTGCTCCGCCGATCAGCAAACCGAGGAACGACCCGGCAACGGCGGTCACCATGTTGACCCCGAGCGCCATCCCGCGCTGGTTCGCCGGAAACGCGTCGGTGAGGATCGCCGACGAGGAGGCCATCAGCATGGCGCCCCCGACACCCTGGACGACGCGCCAGACGATCAGCCACACCGCACCGGCGCCCAGATGGAAGGGGTCGAACGACAACGCGATCGCCGCGACCGTGAACACGGCGAAACCGATGTTGTAGATGCGCACCCTCCCGAACATGTCGCCGAGCCGGCCGAACGGCACCACCAGCACGGCGGTGGCGACCAGGTAGCCCATCAGCATCCACAGCAGATAGCTGATGTTGCCCGGGGACAACGGATTGAGGTCGATCCCGCGGAAGATCGCCGGAAGTGAGATCAACACGATCGACGCGTTCACCGCCGCCAACAGCGTGCCGAGCGTCGTGTTGGACAGGGCCACCCACTTGTAGCGGGGGTGGTCCAGATCGAAGCGGCTACCCGCCCGTGTCGCCTTGTCCGCCGGATCGATCTCAGTCGTCATCAGTCACCTCGCCCATCAAAAACATATATTAGCTATGCAAATCATCTGGGCGCAATTCGTGCCCGCTGCCCGGTTCCCCCGCCGTGCGGTCGTGCGCTAGCGTGGAACTCGCCAATCGCAAACGCGGGAGCGTGCACCGAGTGCGCTGAGAGGACGGGTGGGCCCGTCGACCGTACGAACCTGACCGGGTAATGCCGGCGTAGGGAGAATCATGACCGACTTTGTCGACTCCGCAGTCCGTCCGACCGTCACCACCGGCCCGATTCAGGGCAGTTCCAAGGTCTACCGGGACGTCGCCGGCGCCCGTGTCCCGTTTCGTCGGGTCCATCTGACGAACTCCGAGTATCTCGACCTCTACGACACCTCCGGGCCCTACACCGACGCCGACGCCGTCATCGATCTGGACTCCGGCCTGACCCGCCGGCCGGTGACCCGCGACCGCGGCACCCAGCTGCAGCGCGCCCGGGCCGGCGAGATCACCGCCGAGATGGCGTTCATCGCCGAGCGCGAAGGTGTGCCCGCCGAACTGGTTCGCGACGAGGTGGCCCGCGGGCGCGCGGTGATCCCGGCCAACCACAACCACCCGGAGGCGGAGCCGATGATCATCGGCAAGGCGTTCTCGGTGAAAGTCAATGCCAATATCGGCAACTCGGCGGTGACGTCATCGATTGCCGAAGAAGTCGAGAAGATGGTGTGGGCCACCCGCTGGGGTGCCGACACGATCATGGACCTGTCCACCGGCCGCGACATCCACCTGACCCGGGAGTGGATTCTGCGTAACTCGCCGGTTCCGGTCGGCACGGTGCCGATCTACCAGGCGCTGGAGAAGACCAACGGCGATCCGGTCGAGATGACCTGGGAACTCTACCGCGACACCGTGATCGAACAGTGCGAGCAGGGCGTGGACTACATGACCGTACACGCCGGCGTGCTGCTGCGCCACATCCCACTGACCGTGGACCGCGTCACCGGCATCGTCTCCCGCGGCGGGTCGATCATGGCCGCCTGGTGCCTGGCGCACCACCAGGAGTCGTTCCTCTACACCCATTTCGAGGAACTCTGCGAGATCCTGGCCCGCTACGACGTGACCTTCTCCCTCGGCGACGGGCTGCGTCCCGGCTCGATTGCCGACGCCAACGACGCCGCGCAGTTCGCCGAGCTGGAAACCCTGGGCGAGTTGACCAGGATCGCCAAATCCCATGGCGTGCAGGTGATGATCGAGGGGCCCGGGCATGTCCCGATGCACAAGATCGCCGAGAACGTCCGGCTCGAGGAGGAGCTGTGCGAGGAGGCGCCGTTCTACACCCTCGGGCCGCTGACCACCGACATCGCGCCGGCCTACGATCACATCACCTCGGCCATCGGCGCTGCGATGATCGCCCAGGCCGGCACCGCGATGCTGTGCTACGTCACACCCAAGGAACACCTCGGCCTGCCCAACCGCAAGGACGTCAAGGACGGGGTGATCGCCTACAAGATCGCCGCCCACGCAGCCGATCTCGCGAAAGGACACCCGCGGGCACAGGAACGGGACGACGCGCTGTCCACCGCACGGTTCGAGTTCCGCTGGGAGGATCAGTTCAACCTCTCGCTGGATCCGGACACGGCCCGCGAGTTCCACGACGAGACCCTGCCGGCGACCCCCGCGAAGACCGCGCACTTCTGTTCGATGTGTGGACCGAAGTTCTGTTCGATGCGGATCAGCCACGACGTGCGCGAGGCTTACGAGAAGGGGATGGCCGAGAAGTCCCGCGAGTTCGCCGAGCACGGCAACCGGGTGTATCTACCGGTGACGCCGGCATGACGTACCTGCCGCTCACCCCGCCGGGACAGACCCCGCGGCGCGTCATGACGATCGCCGGCTCCGACTCCGGAGGCGGGGCCGGCATCCAGGCCGACATGCGCACCTTCGCGATGCTGGGCATGCACGGTCTCGTCGCGGTCACCGCGGTGACGGTGCAGAACTCATTGGGAGTAAAGGGTTTTCACGAGGTACCACTCGATGTGATCGCCGGTCAGATCGAGGTCGTGGCCAGCGACATCGGCGTGCAAGCCGCCAAGACCGGCATGCTCGCGTCCTCTGAGATCATCGACACCGTCGCCACCACCTGGAGCACCGCCGCACCGGATGTCCCGCTCGTCGTCGACCCGGTGTGCGCCTCGATGCACGGTGATCCGCTGCTGCATCCCAGCGCGCTGAACGCGCTGAAGGACAAGCTGTTCCCGCTGGCGACGGTGGTGACTCCCAACCTCGACGAAGTCCGGCTGCTCACCGGCATCGACGTCGTCGACGCCGCTACCCAGCGCGAGGCGGCCCGTGCGCTCCATGCGCTGGGTCCACGGTGGGCGCTGGTCAAGGGCGGGCATTTGCGGTCCTCGGCGCACAGCCCGGACCTGCTGTTCGACGGTGCGGATTTCGTCGAGTACGAGGCCGAACGCATCGACACCGGTGACGACCACGGCGCCGGGGACACCCTGGCGGCCGCGATCGCCAGCGCGCTGGCCCACGGCTACGAGGTGCCCGCGGCGGTGGACTTCGGGAAGCACTGGGTCACCGAATGCCTCAGGGCGGCATACCCATTGGGGCAGGGTCACGGTCCCGTGTCGGCGTTGTTCCGGCTCGGCTGATGGACGACATCGCCGGGGTGGTGCACCGGCCCGACGGAAGACCGCAAGGCGTGGTCGCGTTGACCCACGGTGCCGGCGGGAGCCGCGAAGCTCCGCTGCTGCAAGCGATCTGCGAGGAATGGGCCCGCCGGGGCTGGGTCGCGGTGCGCTACAACCTGCCGTATCGGCGCCGCCGGCCCAAGGGTCCGCCGCCGCGCTCGGCGGCCGTCGCTGATCTGGCCGGCATCGTCGAGGCGGTTGCCGCAGTCCGCACGCTGGCCGACGGTCCGGTGATCGCAGGTGGGCACTCCTACGGCGGCCGGCTCACCTCGATGGCGACCTCAGAGGGGCTGACCCTCGACCTGCTCACGCTGTTCTCCTATCCGCTGCATTCGCCGGGCAAGCCCGAGCGGGCCCGTACCGAGCATCTCCCGAACATCTCCGTGCCGACGGTGTTCACCCATGGCACCGCCGACCCGTTCGGCAGCATCGACGAGCTCCGGCCGGCCGCCGCGCTGATCCCGGCGCCCACCACGATCGTGGAGGTGACCGGCGCCCGCCACGACCTGGCCTCCAAGAAGATCGACGTGCCGAGGGCCGCTGTGGACGCGGCGCTCGAACTGCTCGGCTGACCTCGCTGGTACCTGCGGTACCGTCTACGCATGACTTCGGAGCACTTCGACGCGGTCATCGTGGGCGCCGGCTTCGCCGGAATCGGCGCCGCCATCCAGCTCAAACGGATGGGCTACGAGAACTTCGTCATCCTCGACCGCGAGGACGATCTGGGCGGCACCTGGCACGTCAACCACTACCCGGGCCTGGCGGTGGACGTCCCTACCACCACGTACTCCTACTTCTTCGAGCCGAACCCGAACTGGTCCCGGCTGTTCTCCACCGGGTCGGAGATCAAGCAGTACGCCGGCGACGTGGCCGACAAGTACGACGTGCGCCGCCACATGCGGTTCAGCACCGTCGTCGAAAGCGCCCGATGGGACGAGGAGGCTGCCCTGTGGCGGGTGGCGCTGGCCGGCGGCGAGACGGTGTCGGCCCGGTTCCTGTTCACCGCGACGGGCTTCCTGTCCCAGCCGCACATGCCCGACATCCCCGGCATCACCGGCTTCGACGGACGGGTGATCCACACCACGGCCTGGGACGACGCCTATGACCCCACCGGCCAGCGGGTCGGCATCATCGGGACCGGCGCCACCGCGGTGCAGCTGATCCCCGAGCTGGCCAAGAAGGCGGCCGAGCTGACGGTCTACCAGCGCACCCCGATCTGGGTGGTGCCGAAAGTCGACTTCCGGTTCTCCGAGCGGGCCAAGCGGGTGTTCGCCCGCTTCCCGCTGACCCAGCGGGCCATCCGGGCGGTCACCGACGCCGTCTACGAGTTCATGGTGTCGGTCGGGGTGGTGCACTACAAGAACACCCGGGGGCGGTTCAACATCGCCGCCGGCGACCTGGCCAAGATGCACCGGTTCGCCACGATCCGCGACAAGGAACTGCGCGCCAAGCTCACCCCCGACTATGACTTCGGTTGCAAGCGTCCCACGTTCTCCAACAGCTACTACCGCACCTTCACCAAGCCGCACGTCCACCTGCAGGACAGCGGCATCGCGCGGATCGAGTCCGACGGCATCGTCGCCGTCGACGGCACCAAGACCGTCATCGACACCCTGGTGCTGGCCACCGGTTTCGACCTGTGGGAAGCCAACTTCCCCGCCATCGAGGTCATCGGCCGGGGCGGCCGCAATCTCGGGAAGTGGTGGCGCGAGACCCGGTTCCAGGCCTATCAGGGTGTGACGATGCCGCAGTTCCCCAACTACATGTCGCTGGCCAGTCCCTACGCCTTCCTCGGGTTGAACTTCTTCAACACGATGGAGTACCAGATGCGACACATGGACCGCGTTTTCGGTGAACTGCAACGCCGCGGCGCGACGACGTTCGAGGTCACCGAGGAAGCCAACACCCGGTACCTGGACCGGATGACCGAACTCCTCGGCGACTCGCTGTTCACCACCGGCGACTGCGCTTCGGCACGGTCGTACTATTTCAATCCCAGCGGGGAACCCACCCTGCTGCGCCCGACCTCGACTCGCAAGGCGATCCAGGAAGCCTCCGACTTCCCGCTGAGCGATTACCGGATGAGCTAGGAGACGTCGTGACCGAAGTGGGGACCGAGAGCAATTCGCGCGGTATGACGATCGCCGGCATCGTGCTGGCGCTCACCGGGCTGTCGCATTTCGTCGCGCCGCAGCTCTATGAGGGCCTGACCAAGTCGGCGTTTCCGACCGACACCCGCCAGCACGTCTACATCGACGGCGGCATCGAAACCGCGGTGGGACTGGGCCTGGCCGTCCGCAAGACACGCAAGATCGCGGTGCTCGGCCTGCTCGCCTACCTGCTCTACATGGGCGTGAACGTCGCCCGTAACCGCTAGTCCCCCAGCAGGACTGCTTCCACCAGTCGCCTCACCACCGCACGCGCCTGCTCGGTGTCCGGATAGCGCTGCAGCCGGCCGAGGTCGATCACCAAGGCCATCGCCGCGTGCACCGCGAACCGCGCCTGCGCGCGGGACCACTGCGGACGCACCGCCACCACCAGCTCGACCCACGACTCGACAACCGAACGCTGCAGGTCGTGCACGATGCGCTGGTCGGCTGCGCTCATGTTGAGCCGTTCGGTGTAGTAGACGTACTCGAGCTCCGGCTGGTCGAATGTGCGTGCCACGTAGCTGTCGATCACGCCGGAGAGCGCCTCGTGCGGGTCGGCGGCGGAGGCGACGACGGTGGCGAGCTCGCCCGAGACCCGATCCGACGCCCGGCGGAACACCGCGGCCAGGATGTCGGCTTTGCCGGAGAAGTACTTGTAGATCCCGGATGCCGGTATCCCGACCGCCGCGGCGATGTCCTCCATGCTGGTGTCGCGGTACCCGTGGCGGTGGAACAGGATCAGCGACTCCCGCAGCAGCGCTTCGTATGTCGACGGATCGGGTGCCGGGGCAGGGGACGCCGCCGGCGACTCGGCCGGCGCCGGCTCACCGGGCAACTCCACGGCGGCGACGGCACCGGCCAGCTCGATCAGCAGCTCACGGACCGAGGCGGCGGGAAGCTTGACGCGGTGGTCGACGATGCTGCCCACCACCGAGAGCACCGCCGTCGACAGGGTCAGGTATTGCCGACGGGTCAACCCGGGCCGCAGCCGGGCCAACGGCCGGTGGAGGCGGTCGTGCACGGCGCCGATCTGGGCGAGCAGCTCGGCCTGGTCGGCGTCGTCGAGATACCGTCCCTCCCAGCGGTACAACCCGCCCGAGGTCCGGTTGGCCAGGGCGACATCGACCAGCGCGCCGACGAGAACGTCGAACTGCTGCCGAGGATCCTCGTCAGCAGTGCCGTCAATGCCGTCAATGCCGTCAGTGCCGTCGACGAGCTGACGGCCCAGGCCGAGTACCGCGCCGCGGAACAACTCGTACTTGCCGGCATAGTGCCGATACAGCGCGGCCGCCGAGATGTCGACGCGCGCCGCGATGGCCTCCATGCTGACACCGTGATAGCCCAGCTCGCTAAACGCTTCCGCCGCCGCGCGCGCGATCTGCGCTTTCCGGTCCTTGGGCCGGCGGCGGATCTCCGCGCTGGCGTTGCGCGCCATGGCCACCACGATATCGTGAAGCCGTGACGACACCCGGTGAGCCGGCACTGCGCCGGCGGCTCGGGTTGTTCGACACGGTCACCCTGGGTTTGGGCTCGATGATCGGGGCGGGCATCTTCGTCGCGCTCGCGCCCGCCGCCGCGGCGGCGGGCACCGGCCTACTGGTCGGGTTGGCCATCGCCGGGGTGGTGGCGACGTGCAATGCGATGTCCTCGGCGTGGCTGGCGGCCCGCTACCCCCAGTCGGGTGGCACCTACGTCTACGGCCGCGAGCGGCTCGGTCCCTTCTGGGGGCACACCGCGGGGTGGAGCTTCGTCGTCGGTAAGACGGCGTCGTGCGCCGCGATGGCGCTGACGGTCGGCTATTACGTGTGGCCGCAGTACGCACACGCCGTGGCCGTCGCCGCCGTCGTCGCCCTGACCGCCGTCGGCTATGCCGGCGTCCAGCGCTCGGCGTTGCTCACGCGGATCATCGTGGCGGCGGTGCTGGCGGTGCTGGCGCTGGTGGTCACGGTGCTGCTGGGCTTCGGCGGCGCCCAGGCGGCACGGCTGACGCTGGGTGGTGACGTCACCGCATACGGGGTACTGCAGGCGGCCGGATTGATGTTCTTCGCCTTCGCCGGGTACGCCCGCATCGCCACGCTCGGCGAAGAGGTGACCGACCCGGAGAAGACCA
>CAXEZH010000099.1:0-30092 GCA_964000695.1 uncultured Mycolicibacterium sp.
CCGCGCCGCCGGTCTCCGGCAACTGCAGGCTGCGCTGGAGGCCGAGCGCGAAGAGCTGCGCAGCGAGCTCGTCGCAGAGGTGGGGTGTCCGGTACTGAGTACCTACGGGCCCCAGCTCGACGTTCCCCTCAACGAAGCGTTGACGTGGCCGGCCGACATGATCAGCCAGTTCCCGTGGAAGCGGTCGCTGCCCGACAAGGATGCGTTCGGCATGGGCACGCCGGCCGCCCGCGAGGTCTGGAAGGAACCCATCGGGGTCGTCGGTGTCATCGCCCCGTGGAACTTCCCGTTCGAGATCATCCTGAACAAGATCGGCCCCATCCTGGCGATGGGCAACACCTG
Source organism: uncultured Mycolicibacterium sp. (assembly GCA_964000695.1). Classification (GTDB taxonomy): domain Bacteria; phylum Actinomycetota; class Actinomycetes; order Mycobacteriales; family Mycobacteriaceae; genus Mycobacterium. The sequence goes on from CAXEZH010000099.1 coordinate 343, forward strand.
CGTGCTCAAACCTGCTCCAGACACGCCGTGGAACGCCACTCGGATCGCCCGCATCATCGCCGAGCAGACCGACATTCCGCCCGGGGTGCTCAACGTCGTCACCTCCTCGGACCACCTGGTGGGCGAAGTGCTGTCCACCTCGCCGCTGGTCGACATGGTGGCATTCACCGGATCGACGGCTACCGGTCGGCGGGTGATGCAGGCCGCCGCTGAGACGATCAAACCGACCTTCCTGGAGCTCGGCGGCAAGTCCGTGTATCTGGTGCTCGACGAGGAGGGCGACCTCAAGGCATCCGTCGGAGGCAGCGCATTCATCTCGATGCACGCGGGCCAGGGCTGCGCGATGCCGACCCGCCTGCTGGTGCCCAATTCGCGCTACGACGAAGCCGTCGAGATCGTCAAGGTGGCCATGGAGAGGAACAAGTACGGCGACCCCACCGACCCGTCGGTGCTGCAAGGCCCGCAGGTGTCGAAGCGCCAACAGGAGCGGGTACTGGGCTACATCGAGAAGGGCAAGCAGGAGGGCGCACGCCTCGTGACCGGGGGCGGGATCCCCAAGCACCTGTCCAAGGGGTTCTTCGTCGAGCCAACTGTGTTCGCCGGCGTCGACAACCGGATGACCATCGCCCAGGAGGAGATCTTCGGTCCGGTTCTTTCGGTTATCGGTTTCGACGGCGACGACGACGCCGTACGCATCGCCAACGATTCCATCTACGGCCTGTCCGGTGTCGTGTTCGCCAGTGACCTGGATCGGGCGAAGGCGGTCGCCGGTCGCATTCGCACCGGCACCCTCGGCATCAACGGTGGTCTCTGGTACGGCGCCGATGCGCCGTTCGGCGGCTACAAGCAATCGGGCATCGGCCGCCAGTGCGGCATCGAAGGCCTGGAGATCTTCACCGAGACCAAGACCGTCGGCTGGCCGGCGTGATCGCCCCGACGACCGCGACCAAGGAGACACGATGAAGTCCAGAGCAGCAGTGCTGCGAGGGGTCGGTGTGGATTGGGAAGTCACCGACATCGAGCTCGACCCGCCTCGCGCGGGCGAGGTCCTCGTGAAGATGGCCTTCGCCGGCATCTGCCACTCCGACGAGCACTTCTACACCGGCGACAGCGTGCCGAGCGCCGACATGGAGGAGATGATGCGCGCGGCCGGCGTACCGGTTCCGGAGTGGTTCCCGATGCTCGGTGGTCACGAGGGTGCCGGTGTCGTCGAGAAGGTGGGTCCAGACGTCCGCACACTTCGACCCGGCGACCACGTCGCCGTCTCCTTCTTTCCGGCGTGCGGCAACTGCCGGTGGTGCGCCACCGGGCACACCTATCTCTGCGACGTCGGCGCAGACATCTACAGCAAGGACATGACCACCGACCACACCCGCCGACGCCACGTGTCGGGCCCGAACGGCGTCGAGGACCTGATGGCGATGATGCAGGTCGGCACCTTCTCGGAATACGTGGTCGCCTCGGAACGGTCTCTGGTCAAGATCAACGATTGGATCCCGCTGGAGGCCGCATCGCTGGTGTCCTGCGGCGTCACCACCGGATTCGGATCCGGATCCCACGCTGCCGGAACGGAGCCCGGTGACACCGTGGTCGTCATCGGCGTCGGCGGGATCGGAATGAATGCCGTTCAAGGGGCCAAGGTGTCCGGCGCCAAACACATCGTGGCGGTCGACCCGAACGAGTTCAAACGCGCCATCGCACCCACTTTCGGTGCTACGCACACCGCCACCGATGCCGGGGCCGCGCTCGAACTGGTGAAGGAACTGACCTGGGGCGTGATGGCCGACCGGGTGGTCTTGACTCCCGGCGTCGTGCCACCCGACCTGATCATGATCGCCATGATGCTGTTGCGCAAAGGCGGCACCTGCGTGCTGACCGGGATGGCCAAGATCAGCGACCTGATGGTCCCGATCAGCCTGCCCGACATGGTCAGCTCCTGCAAGACGCTCAAAGGCGTTCTCTACGGCGGCATGAACCCCCGCGACGCCATGCCCAAACTGCTGTCGATGTACGAGGCCGGCACCATCAAGCTCGATGAACTTGTCACGCGAACATACAAGCTCGACGACATCAACGAGGCCATGCGTGATCTGCGTGCCGGCGACAACATTCGCGGCGTCATCGCGTTCGAGTAACGCTCCGATTCACACCTACGCTGAGGCGGCCAGCGACTTTCGGTCCTCGTCGGCGAAGGTGTCCTCCAGCTGCAGCGGCGAGTAGTCCACGTCGATCTCACGGAGTGGCCGCCCTCGCGCGCTGCTGATGGTGCCGAAGCGACGCATGCCCTTGTCGGCGGCATACTGCTGCATGTCTTCCTTCTCGAGATGGAAGGGCACTTCGTCGTAGAGGTCGTAGGCATCGTCGGTGTTCTTCAGCGCCAACGGGATGAGCTCGTTCATCCGGGACTCGAACACCGACCAGTTGGCGTCATCGGCAGCGACATGGCGACGGCAGGTGAACGTACCCCAGGCCATGTGGCGTCGCTCGTCGTCACCGATCCGCCGAACGAGTTCCTGCATTCCCGGAAGGATGTTGTTGTCCACGCAAATCCTGTGCCACGCATAGTATCCCGTCAATGCCATCATTCCTTCGATGACGTGGTTGTAGGTAACCGACGCACGGACCTGCGCGGCCGGGGACGGGTCGGCCAGCAATGCGTCGAGGGATTCCGGCAACTCCTCGTAGAAGATGGTTCGGTAGGTCGGCAGGTCGTCGAGGAAGCGCTGCAGGTCGTCGGTCACGCCGACCGCGTCGAGCCACAACCGGAACACCTGGGTATGTTTGGCCTCTTCGAACGCGAACTGGGTCAGATACATCTCGTCACCGAGTCGGCCCTCGGCGCGCATCGCCGCCATGAAGGGCTGGATGTCCTGTGTGACCGCTTCCTCGCCGGCGATGAACTGCGCGCACAGGCGCGTCGCCCATTCGCGTTCCAACTCCGTCAGCGCTTCCCAGTCAGCCCGGTCCCGCGAGAAGTCGATGTCTGCCGGATTCCAGAACTTGGCGTTGCCGCCGGCAAACAGCTTGAGCGGCAAGCTGGCCCAGTTCAGACCTCCTTCGGCCAATGAGTCTGAGCGAGTTCTAGCCATGCGCTTCTCCTTGCGTGATTGTGGCGGTTCGGGGGGATGGGTTGGTGGAGCCAAACGCGGCCGACAGCACCGCGACATAGCGACGCACCACCAAAATCGGTTGTTCAGAGGACAATTCGTCGAGCCCGAGGAGGGGGTCCATCCCGCGGACGTACGGCGCCAGTGCCAGGTGAGGCATCAGCATCAACAGCAGCGACAACAACGCGTCGGTGTCCGCATCCGGCCGCAGATCGCCGCGGGTGCGCGCGGCGTGCACCAACGGTCGCAGCACCTCCAGGTAGTGGCGATGCACGACAGCCCGCACACTGACCCGCGCGTCGGTGTCGACCTCGAAACTCGAAGCGGCGTGGAGCGCTCGATCCCGCGGATGGTCGGCGAAGTACGCCACCCACACATCGAGCAGATCGGTGAGGAACTCGAAGAACGGCCGATCGGCCTCGAGCTCATGGATCTGATACTCCATATAGGCCCGCACCCGCTGGCTGCCCACATCGGTGATGTAGGCGTACAGGTCTCGCTTGTCGGCGAAGTACTGGAACAGACTGCCTTTGGCAACGCCCGCCCGACGAGCGATGACGTTGAGGCTGCCGCCGGAGAATCCGTGTGCGGCGAACTCCGCTTCCGCCGCGTCCACCACCGCCGAACGCCGCTCCCCTCCCAACCGGGACCAGGTGACCGTCGGCATCGAGCCTCCCAGGGACTATATGACCACTGGTCATATTACTGTGATCGGCAACACAGTCAAGGGTCTTTCCATAGTCTTGTGTCTATATAGTCACTGAGTAATATACGCGGCGTGGATGTTTTCGAGGCCGTTGCCGAACCGAACCGGCGGGCTCTGTTGGATGTACTGATCAGCGGCGAACGCACCGCCGGCGAACTGGTCGCGACGTTGCCCGACCTGACGCAGCCGACGGTGTCGCGACACCTGCGCATATTGCGCGAAGTAGGCCTGGTCGAAGTCCGCCCCGATGCGCAACGTCGGGTCTACGCGCTGCGCGTCGACGGCCTGGCGCCCATCGACGACTGGATCGAGCGCTACCGACGGTTCTGGAGCGGCCACCTGGACGCGCTCGAACGCCACCTGCATGAACAGCACGGAGGAAAGCGATGACAGACCCGCAGACCGGCCGCGACCGACGCCTTCTCATCGACGGCGACCGAGCCACGCTGGTCTTCGAACGACGTCTACCGTTCCCGATCGACGTGGTCTGGGCTGCGATCACCGACCCGGCGCAACGTCGCCGATGGTTCGGCGAGACGACGATCGACTCGCGCGAAGGCGGACTGATCGACATGGTCGCCGACGGGCCTCCGCTGTCGCCGGAACGAAAACGGATGACGGGCCGCATCCTGGTCTGGGACCCGCCGAACGTCTTCGAGCACCAATGGTGTCAGCCGATCGTCGAGGACGGCGTGGTCCGATACGAACTGCGAGCAGACGGGCAGGACACCATCCTGCGCTTCACCCATCGCGGGCTCGGCGTCCGCAACGCCACTGGGTTCCGCGGCGGCACCCATGCCTACCTCGACAGACTCGAGGCGTACCTGAGCGGAGACGTTCTGCCGGACTGGCTCACCCGCCGCCGTCAGATCGTTGCCACCGGAGGTGAAACACCATGACAGTCCACGAGCTAACCGACCCGCGCGTCGCCGTCGCCTACCACTCCGGCTTCGGCCACACTGCGACGTTGGCGGCAGCTGTTGCCGCCGGGGCCCGGGACACGGGCGCCGCGGTCGTCATGATCGCCGTCGACGCGATCACCGACGACGGCTGGCAGGAGCTTGATGAGTCCGACGCCGTGGTCTTCGGTTGCCCTACCTACATGGGCAACGTGTCGGCCGGATTCCAGGCGTTCGCCGAGAAGACCGGCCGACGCTGCATCAACGGCACCTGGCAGAACAAGATCGCGGCCGGCTTCACCAACTCGGGGGCGAAAAGCGGTGACAAGCTTCAGACGCTGATGTCGCTGGCGGTGTTCGCCGCCCAGCACCACATGCTGTGGGTCAGTCTGGGCCTACCCCCAGGCTGGAACAGCTCCACAGGCAGCGATCAGGACCTCAACCGGCTCGGCTTCTGGCTCGGCGCCGCCGCAGCCACCGACGTCGACGCCGGCCCTGAGCATGTTCAGTCCGCCGATGTCGCGACATGCCGGCATCTCGGTGCGCGGGTCAGCGCGGTGTGCAGACAGCTGATCGCGGGCCGTGCGGTCACGGCAGCGGCTTGAGGTCCTGCAGCATGGTGGGAACCAGCTCGCTGACCGTGGGGTGGATGTGCATCGTGCGGGAGATCGCCGTGTAGGGCAGCTTGGCGGTCATGACGTCGAGGATGCTGTGCACCACCTCGTCGCCACCGACGCCGAGGATGGCTGCGCCGAGGATCTCTTCGGTGTCGGCATCGACCACCACCTTCATGAAGCCCTGCGTCTCCCCCTTCTCCACCGCTCTTCCCACCCGGGTCATCGGCCGCTTGCCCACCAGCGCCTTGCGCCCCGAGCGGCGCACCTCCTCGACGGTCATTCCCGCCCGGCCCAGCGGCGGATCGATGTAGAGCGCATAGGTGGTGATGCGGTCGCTGACCCGTCGCGGATCGTCGTCGAGCAGATTGGCGGCGACGATCTCGAAGTCGTTGTAGGAGGTGTGGGTGAACGCGCCACGTCCGTTGCAGTCGCCCATCGCCCAGATGTGGTCGACGGTGGTGCGCAGCTCATCGTCGACAACGATGTAGCCGCGTCCGTCGGTCTGCACCCCGGCAGCGTCGAGACCCAGATCGTCGGTGTTGGGTTGGCGTCCGACCGCCACGAGCAAGTGGCTGCCCGCGATCGGCTCCGCGCCGTCGCGCGGCGTGACTGTGAATCCGCTGTCCTGCTTGGCGAATTGGATGTTGTCGGTATTCACGACGACGTCGATGCCCTCGGCCTCGAGGATGTCCTTGATCGCCGCCGAGACGTCCTCGTCCTCGCGCGAGGTCAATCGAGGCCCTTTCTCGATGACCGTCACCGTCGCACCGAAGCGGCGGAACATCTGCGCGAACTCCAGCGCGATGTAGCTGCCCCCGATGACCACCAGGTGGTCGGGCACCGTGTCGAGGTCGAGAATGCCGACGTTGGTCAGATAGTCGACGTCAGCGAGTCCGGGCATGTCCGGTGCGACGGCACGCCCGCCGACGTTCAGGAAGATCCGGTCCGCCGTCAGCAGCTGCTCCCCCACCCGGATCGTGTGCGGATCCTCGAAGCGGGCGTGGCCGCGGATCAGGGTGCAGCCCTTCATCCCTTCCAGCCACGATTCGACACCCTCGCGGTCACCGCCGCTGATCCGATCCTTGCGTGCCTTGACCGCGGCCATGTCGACCGCGACTTCCCCTGTCCCGACCCCGAAATCGGCACCGCGGCGCGCCAGATGTGCGGCGTGCGCACTGGCCACGAGGGTCTTGGTCGGGATGCAGCCATAGTTCACGCAGGTGCCGCCGACGAGTTTGCGTTCGATGACCGCCACGGTCTGACCGGCGGCGGTCAGTCTGCCCGCCAGCGGGGGGCCGGCCTGGCCGGCGCCGACGATGATCGCGTCGAAGTGCTGTGTGGTACCCACGACTACACCAGGCTCACCAGGAAGGAGACGAGCAGTCCGCCGCCGACGGCCAGCGCGTCCTCACCGAAGGCGCCGGGACGATCGTTGCCGTTGTTGGCGGCGGCGACCCGGCCCCGTAAGGCGGCGCCGGCCAACGTGCCGAGGACCGCGCCGACCATGCCGGCGCCCAGCGCGCTGAAGGTGTGGAAGAACGCGCTGCCGATCACCGCACCGGCGAACCCACCGCTGACCAGTCGAGCGATGAACTGCGGGGCGACTTTCCGGCTCGGAGTGCTCGGCAACTGGTCGGTGACCAGTTCGACGATCAGGAAAATGGTCAGCACCGTGACCGTGATCGGATGGGCCATCCACTCCGACCACTTGTCGGTCACGTCGATCCAGCCGAGCATCGCCCCCCAGGCCACCGCCGCCGGCGGAGTCATCGCGCGCAGACCGGCGACCACGCCGATCAGTAAGGCCAACAGAAGTACGGAAACCAGCGTCATCGGACCTCCGACGGGTGGATGGACATCCGGACGCTAACACGGTCGACGACGACGTGAGCGGTCTCGATCAGAAGCGGCAGAACCGGATGTCAGAAGCCAGAATCGCCTTGGCGCCGATGGCCGCCAGTTCGTCCATGATCGCGTTGACGTCCCGACGCGGCACCAGCGCCCGCACCGCCACCCAACCGGGGTCGGCCAGTGGCGCGATGGTCGGCGACTCCAGCCCCGGTGTCACCTCGGTGGCCCTCTCGAGGAGTGGACGGGGGCAGTCGTAGTCCAGCATCAGATACTGCTGACCGAACACCACCCCTTGCACCCGGCCTGCCAACTGGGCGCGCGCGGCGGCCTTCTCGCTGTCGGCGGGCTCCCCGGCGTCGTCCTGCTCGATGAGCACGGCCTCGGAGTCGCACAGCGGTTCACCGAACGCCGCGAGGTTGTGCAGGCCCAGTGTGCGCCCGGACCCGACGACGTCGGCGATCGCATCGGCCACGCCGAGTTGCACCGAGATCTCCACCGCACCGTCAAGGCGAATCACCGTAGCCTCGATCCCTCTGGCCGACAGATCTTTTCGGACGATGTTCGGAAAGGCCGTGGCGATCCGCTTCCCGGCAAGATCCTCGACGCGCCACGGCCGTCCGGCGGGTGCCGCGTAACGAAACGTCGAGGAACCGAAGCCCAGCGCCAGCCGTTCCCGCACCGGTGCATCGGATTCGCGGGCCAGGTCGCGGCCGGTGATGCCGAAGTCCAGTTCCCCGGAACCGACGTAGATCGCGATATCCTTCGGCCGCAGGAAGAAGAACTCGACGTTGTTGGCTGGATCGACGACCGTCAGATCCTTACCGTCGGTGCGCCGGCGGTAGCCGGCCTCGGACAGGATCTCGGCGGCCGGTTCGCTCAGGGTGCCCTTGTTGGGGACCGCCACGCGCAGCATGGCTCACAGCCTCCGGTACACGTCGTCGAGGGACAGCCCCCGCGAGAGCATCAGCACCTGCGTCCAGTAGAGCAGCTGGCTGATCTCCTCGGCCAACGCCTCGTCACCCTCGTGTTCGGCGGCCAGCCACACCTCGCCGGCCTCCTCGAGGATCTTCTTGCCGATACCGTGCACACCGCCGTCGAGGGCCGCGACGGTGCCGCTGCCGGTGGGGCGGGTGCGCGCACGCTCACTCAACTCGGCGAACAGCGCGTCGAAGGTCTTCACGGCCTGCGATTGTGTCACGACCGGGCTGTGCGGCTGCCATCGGCCGTGGGTTGTCGAGGCGCCACGGCCGTGCCGCGCTCACTGGGGCGACGGGCGGGCGACGTGCGCCTCGTTGTGCATCTCCTCCAACGTCTTGCCCTTTGTCTCCTCCACCCAGCGCCACACGAACAGCAGCGACAGCACCGCGCACAGGGCGTAGAAGCCGTAGGCGAACCCGAGCACGTCACGCAGGCCAGGGAAGGTGACGGTGATCAGCCAGTTCGCCGTCCACTGGCCGGCGGCGGCCAGACCGAGTGCCGCCGCCCGGATGCGGTTGGGGAACATCTCACCGAGCAGCACCCACACCACCGGCCCCCAGGACATCCCGAACGACACGACGAACAGGTTCGCCGCGATCAGCGCGACCGGCCCGGCCACGTCGCCGAGCTGCGGCTGGCCGTCGACCAGCGGCGCCGTGCCGAAGATCACGGCCATGGTGCCCAGCGTGACGGCCATCCCGGTCGAACCGACCAGGAGCAGCGGTTTGCGGCCGACCTTGTCGATCAGCGCTATCGCGATCAGCGTGGTCGCGATGTTGGTGACCGAGGTGATCACGGTGATCGTGAACGACGAACTCTCGTCGAAGCCCACCGCCTGCCACAGGACGTTCGAGTAGTAGAAGATCACGTTGATCCCGACGAACTGCTGGAAGATCGACAGGCCCAGGCCGACCCACACGATGCCGTACAGCCCGCCGATGATCGCCACACCGATGAGCAGCGCGAGGAAGACCGCGGCAAGCACCCACATCCCGAAGCCGAACGCTGCTACTGCCAGCACGGCGAGCACCGACAACAGCCACCACAGGTAGTCGCGGATCCAGTTGATCAAGCCGGAGGCGACCTCGTCGTCCGGCCGCTCGCGGGACAGGTCACGCCACGACCGTTTCTTCTCCGCGTGCAGTGAATCCTGGATGCGGTTGATGGTGATCTCGAGGTTCTTCTCCCCCAGCAACCGGGTGAGCACCCGGCGGGCCTCGGGGATGCGATGCGTGGCAACCAGATAGCGCGGCGACTCCGGGATCGTGAAGGCCAGCAGACCATAGGCCAGTGCGGGGATGATCTCGGCCAGGAACATCCACCGCCAGGCCTGCATACCCAGCCACAGCTCCTCGTTGGAGCCGCCCGCAGCCTCGGCCAGCAGCCAGTCGACGGCCAGGGACACGAAGATGCCGCTGACGATGGCCAACTGTTGCAGGGAGCCGAGCCGACCGCGGATGCGTTCGGGCGACGTTTCGGCGATGTAGGCGGGCGCGATCACCGATGCGATGCCGACCGCGACGCCGCCGACGACGCGGAAGACCACGATCAACCAGATGTTGGTGCCGATGCCCGTGACCACCGCACTGATCAGGAACAGCGCCGCGGCCAGCTTCATCACCCACAGCCGGCCCATCGCGTCGGCGAGGCGCCCGGCGGTCAGCGCGCCGACGGCGGCGCCCAGCAGCGCCGAGGCGACCGCGAAGCCGAGGGTCGCGTCACTGATCGCGAACTCCTCCTGCAGGGCGCTGACGGCACCGTTGATCACGGCGCTGTCGTAGCCGAACAACAGGCCGCCGAGCGCGGCCACCGAGGCCACCCGCAGCGCGCTGCGTCCGGAGCTGAACTCGGTGCCGGCGCCGGCTCCGCCGCCGTCTCCTCTGGCCATGCCACGACCCCCTTCTCGACTCGGCTATGAGATCGATCACAGCTACGATCGCACACAACACCGATCGCCCGGACCGATATCGGGGGGTGTGCGGCCGGGTCAGGCGGTACGGTCGCGGGCCTTGCGGTCGATCTCGCGATACACCCGGCGCAGCGCCGCGGCGTCGAGACCGGCCAGCGACTCGGCATGTCGGCGCCGCTCACTCCCGGGCACCGGCACGTCGTTGGGTACGACCAGGACCGCACAGCCCGCACGTTCGGCCGCCGTCGACCCCGTCACCGAGTCCTCGATCGCCAGACAGTCGCCGGGTTCTACCCCGAGCAATTCGGCAGCCCGCAGATAGGGGTCGGGGGCGGGTTTTCCGCTGGGGACCTCATCGCCGCACACCGTCACCGTGAAGTAGTGCCGCCCGATGCTGTTGAGCGCGCGCTCCGCCAGCTCCCGTTGCGTGTTCGTCACCAACGCCATCGGAACAGCTTCGGAAACAAGTGCTTCCAACATCTCCCGGGCACCCGGACACCACGGCAGGCCACCGTCGAAGAGGTCGGCGGTGTGGTCGTGCAGCCACTGGATCGACCCGGCGATCGCGGCCGGATCGTGATCCAGGCCAAGCTCGGTGTACACCGTGACCATGGTCTCTTCAGCCGAGGCACCCACCAACGCGCTACGGGTGTGGCGGCTCATCGTCGCGCCGTGGAACTCGTAGAGCTTGTTGAGCGAGATGTCCCAAAGCTTCTCGGAGTCGACAAGGGTGCCATCCATGTCCCACAACACCGCTCGCACCCGGCAATTCTGCCACGCGGAAAGCGGGCGACGCGAACCGCTCGACATGCGAACAACCGTGATCTGCACGATTCTTTGACGATGGCGGCTCCGACCATCGCGAACAAGCCCAAGCGCGTGCACCCGGTAGACGAGGTGCTGCCGGTCCCCAAACTGGCGACCTACGGCTTCCAGCACGTGGTCGCGTTCTACGCGGGCGCGGTCCTGGTGCCCATCATCATCGCCGGGGCGGTCGGACTCACCGATGAGGAACTCGTCAAACTCATCACCGCCGATCTGTTCACCTGCGGGATCGCCTCGATCATCCAGGCCGTCGGGTTCTGGAAGGTCGGTGTGCGGCTGCCCCTGCTGCAAGGCGTGACCTTCGCCGGAGTCGCCCCGATCATCGCGATCGGGCTGGCCAACGGAGGCGGCTCGGCCAGCATGCTCTACGTCTACGGCGCGGTCATCGTCGCCGGCATCTTCGCGTTCGCCATCGCGCCCGTTTTCATCAAACTGCTCAAGTTCTTCCCCCCGGTGGTCACCGGCACGCTGATCACCGTCATCGGCCTGGCCCTGGTCCCGGTCGGCGCCATGGACGCCGTCACCAATCCCGCCACCCACGAGCCGGACCCCACCAACATCCGCTGGTTCCTCTATGCGCTCGGCACCATCGCGGTCATCGTCGCGATCCAGCGGCTCTTCCGCGGCTTCATCGCCACCATCGCCGTGCTGCTCGGGCTGGTGATCGGTTGCACAGTCGCCTATGCGCTGGGTGACATGAACTTCGACCGCGTCGGCGAGGCCGCTGCTGTGGGATTCACCCCGCCGTTCCTGTTCGGCATGCCGAAATTCGACTTCGTCGCGTGTCTGACCATGATGATCGTGATGCTGATCATCGCGGTGGAGTCGACCGGATCGACCATCGCCACCGGGGAGATCGTCGGCAAGCGGATCAAGGCAGAGAACATCGGCAACATGTTGCGCGCCGACGGGGTGGCCACCACCATCGGCGGCATCTTCAACTCGTTCCCGTACACCGCGTTCTCCGAGAACGTCGGACTGGTCCGGCTCACCGGGATCAAGAGCCGCTGGGTGGTAGCCGCGGCCGGCGTGTTCATGATCCTGCTCGGGTTCCTGCCCAAGGTGGCCGCGATCGTCGCCTCGATCCCCAACCCGGTGCTCGGCGGCGCGGCACTGACGTTGTTCGCCACCGTGGCCGCGGTCGGGATCCAGACGCTGGGCAAAGTGGATTTCACCGATCACCGCAACCTGATCATCGTCACCACCAGCCTGGCGCTGGCGCTGTGGGTCACCGCCTATCCCGACATCGCCCAGGGTATGCCGACCGGACTGGACCTCATCTTCGGAAGCGGCATCAGCATCGGGGCGGTCAGCGCCATCCTGCTCAACATCGTCTTCTTCCACACCGGCTCTCATGGACCACGGGTGGCAGGCGGCGGCTCGATCACCCTCAACGAGGTGAATTCGATGACCCGGGAACGTTTTACCGAGGTGTTCGGCCACGTCGTACAGGATGTGCCGTGGGCGGTCGACCGCGCCTACGACCAGCGTCCGTTCGCGAGCACGAAGCAACTGCGCGAGTCTTTCCAGGACGCGGTGCTCACTGGCTCCTCCGAACAGCAGCTGGAACTGCTCAACGCGTTCCACGATCTCGGCGCCGAAGACGAGACCGGCCACGCGTTGGCCGCCGACCACAGCGCGCTGTCGAAGCTGGACGAAGACGACCACAACGACGTCGTCGATCTGGCCACCGCGTACCGGGAGCACTTCGGCTTCCCGCTGGTGATCTGCGCCCGCGAAACCACGCATTTCGATCGGGTGCTGCAGAACGGGTGGTCACGGATGGACAATTCGCCCGGCGCGGAGAAGGCGTTCGCGCTCATCGAGGTCGCCAAGATCGCCAACTACCGGTTCACCGACCTGGTCGACAACGCCAATCCCATTGCCTCGGCACGATTCAGCCGGTTGGACGAAATCCTCTAGATGACCGCGGGAATAGAGGGCTTCAACCGGCTGTCCGAACGGCAGCGGATGCATCTGCTGTTCGAGGTGTGCTCCTCGACGATCTGGGCCCGCCGGGTGCTGGCCGGCGGGCCGTTCCGCGACGCAGAGGCGTTGTTCGACCGCGCCGACCGAGTGCTCGCCGAGCTACCCGACGCCGAGTTGGATGCGGCACTGGACGGCCATCCCCGGATCGGCGCCAAGGCCGACAATCCCAGCTCGGCGCGCGAACAGGCGCGTGTCGCCGACGCCGCCGACGCGGTCAAAGCCGAGCTGGCCGAGAAGAACCGCGCCTACGACGACAAGTTCGGCTACGTGTACCTGGTGTGCGCGAGCGGACGCACCGCCGAGGAGCTGCTGGCCATCCTGACCGATCGGCTCGACAATGATCCCGAGACCGAACGTCGGGTGATGCGCTCGGAGTTGGCAAAGATCAACCGGTTGCGGCTCGAGCGTCTACTGATGAGGGAGGCCCCGTGACAGCCGAGCGAGGAGCGAAGGCGGATCGCGCATGAGGGCCGAGCGAGGAGCGAAGGCGGATCGCGCATGAGGGCCGAGCGAGGAGCGAAGGCGGATCGCGCATGAGTTTGTCCACCCATGTGCTCGACGCGGTCTCCGGTACCCCGGCCGTCGGGGTCGCCGTCACGCTGACCGACTCCGCATCGAACGTGCTGACCGCCGCGGTCACCGACGGGGACGGCCGCGTGAAGGACCTCGCCGACTTTCTGTCACCCGGCACCTACCGGCTGGCCTTCGACACCGCAGGCTATTTCGCCGTCGTCGGTGTCCCGGCGTTCTACCCGGAGGTGGTGATCGCCTTCGAGGTCACCGACCCGGCCGCGCATTATCACGTGCCGCTGCTGCTCTCCCCGTACGCCTACTCCACCTACCGCGGAAGCTGACGAGGATGGAAACGCACCAATGAAAGCGGTCATCATCGGCGCCGGAATGGGCGGAATGAGCGCGGCGATCGCGCTGCGCCAGATCGGTATCGACACCGAGGTCTACGAACGGGTCACCGAGAACAAGCCGGTCGGCGCCGCGATCTCGGTGTGGTCCAACGGGGTCAAGTGCCTCAATCACCTCGGCCTGGAAGAACAGACCGCGCGACTGGGCGGGATCGTCGACACGATGAGCTACCTCGACGCCCACACCGGTGAGACGATGTGCCGGTTCTCCATGCAGCCGTTGATCGACGAGGTCGGCCAGCGCCCCTACCCCATCGCGCGCGCCGAACTCCAGGCGATGCTGATGGAGGCCTACGGCATGGACGAGATCAACTTCGGGATGAAGATGGTCGGCGTCGCCGACGGCGCCGACGAGGCCACCGCGACGTTCGCCGACGGGACCACGGTGTCGGCCGACGTGATCATCGGCGCCGACGGGGCCAGTTCGATCACCCGGGAGTACGTGCTGGGCGGACCGGTGACCCGGCGCTACGCCGGGTACGTCAACTTCAACGGCCTGGTCGAGACCGACGACGCGATCGGCCCTGCCACCGAGTGGACCACCTACGTCGGTGACGGCAAACGGGTCTCGGTGATGCCGGTGTCCGACGGCCGGTTCTACTTCTTCTTCGACGTGGTGATGCCGGAGGACTCTGACGAGAAGGAGAACTACGAGCGCGGCGACGCACGAGAGGTGCTGCGCGGGCACTTCGGCGACTGGGCACCCGGGGTGCAGACCTTGATCGACAAATTGGATCCGATGGCCACCAACCGCGTGGAAATCCTCGACCTCGACCCGTTCCACACCTGGGTCAAGGGTCGGGTCGCCGTGCTCGGCGATGCCGCCCACAACACCACTCCCGACATCGGTCAGGGTGGGTGCTCGGCGATGGAGGACGCCGTCGCACTGCAGTGGGCGTTCCGCGACCACCCCGGCGATGTGCATGCAGCGCTGCTGGCCTATCAGCAGGCGCGCTCCGAGCGAGCAGCGGATCTGGTGCTGCGGGCCCGTAAACGCTGCGACGTCACCCACGGCAAGGACCCGGAGAAGACCGCCGAGTGGTATGAGGAGCTACGACACGAGGACGGCAGCAACGTCATTCGCGGAATCGTCGGCAACATCATGGGTGGACCCGTGACCCCGGTCAGCTGAACACGATGGACCTCAACACCGTCGAGACGACGAGCACACCGACCCACCGCGACGAACTGTGGCCGCTCGACCCGGCGGACGCGATCCTCGCCGGGGGCACATGGCTGTTCTCCGAGCCGCAGCCGCACATCCGCCGACTGGTCGACATCACCCGGCTGGGCTGGGAACCCGTCACGGTGTCCGATGACGGTGTCGAGCTGGCCGCGACCGCGACGGTGGCTGAGGTGTCGCGCCTGTCGGCGCGGCTGCAGGCGGAACGCCCCGACTGGACAGCTGCACCGCTGCTGCATCAATGCTGCACCGCGCTGCTGGCTTCGTTCAAGATCTGGACCAGCGCCACCGTCGGCGGCAACATCTGCCTGGCTTTTCCGGCCGGCTCGATGATCTCGCTCGGTGCGGCGCTGGACGCGGAGGTCACCGTGTGGCGCGGCGACGGCAGCGACTACCGGATGTCGATCACCGAGTTCGTCACCGGCTCGGGTGCCACCGCACTCGCCCCTGGCGAGATCCTGCGGTCGGTCCGGCTTCCCGCCGCCGCACTGCGCGCCGCGACCGCCTACCGCAAGGTGGCGCCGTCGCCGCTCGGCCGCTCGGGCGTCGTCGTGATCGGGCGCCGCGACACCGTCGCCGACGGGCGCCGTTTCGTTCTGTCGGTGACCGCCGCTACCACCCGACCGCACGTGTTCGACTTCGGCGCCGTGCCGAGCGCGCTCGAGCTCGAAGCGGCACACGCCACGATTCCTGACACGGCGTGGACCCTGGATGCCCACGGCGACCCCGACTGGCGGCGCGCAGTTGCGCTGGTTCTGGCCCAACAGATCCGCCGCGAGCTGGCATGAGCATCCGAGTCAACGGCGAAGAGCAGCAGGGCGATCCGCGCCCCGGCCAGTGTCTGCGAACGTTCCTCCGTGAACGTGGACACACCGAGGTCAAGAAAGGATGTGACGCCGGCGACTGCGGCGCGTGTTCGGTGCTGGTCGACGGCGAGGCCGTGCATTCGTGTGTCTTCCCGGCGTTTCGTGCCGAGGACCGTGACGTCACCACCGTCGCCGGACTGGGCGGCCCGGACGACCTGCACCCGCTGCAGCGTCGATTCGTCGAAGCCGCCGGCTTTCAGTGCGGCTTCTGCACGGCAGGGATGATCACCACGGCCGCGACCCTGTCCGACGACCAGCTCGCCGAGCTCCCCCAGTCGTTGAAGGGAAACCTGTGCCGCTGCACCGGTTACCGCGCCATCCGTGACGCCCTGGATGGCCGGGTCAACGTCGAGAAGTCCGGAGGTGTCGGCGACTCGGTGGCCGCACCGGCCGCGGTGCGCGTCGTCACCGGCACCGAGCAGTACACAATGGACTTCGAGCCGCCCGGGCTGCTGCATCTGGCAGTGTTGTCGAGTGCGGTGGCGCACGCCAAGATCCTCGACATCGACACCAGCGCCGCCGAAGCGGTCGACGGAGTGCACCTGATCCTGACCCACCGCGACAGCCCGGACGTGGCGTTCTCCACGGCGCGGCATGAGAACCGCGCCGACGACCCTGATGACACCGTTGTTCTCGACGACACGGTGCGCTTCGTCGGGCAGCGGGTGGCGGCCGTGGTCGCCGACAGCGTCGCCGCCGCCGAACGGGCGTGCCGCGCCATCGCGGTGACCTATGAACAGCTGCCGGCGGTGTTCGACGCGGACGCCGCGCGGGCACCGGGAGCACCGCTGCTGCACCCGGACAAGAGCGCGGAGGCGCGCATCGCCGACCCGGCCCGCAACATCGTCGCCGAAGTGCACGGCGGCGTCGGAGACGTCGCGGCCGGAGTGGACGCAGCGACGGCCGCCGACGGCGCAGTCGTTCACCAGCGCTACACCACGCAGCGCGTTCAGCACACCCACCTGGAAACCCACGGCTGCACCGGGTGGCGCGACGACGACGGCAGACTGGTGCTGCGCACCAGCTCTCAGGTTCCGTTTCTGGTCCGGGACGAGCTGTGCCACGTGTTCGGACTGTCCCGTGAGGACGTCCACGTGTTCACCCGGCGCATCGGCGGCGGGTTCGGCGGCAAGCAGGAGATGCTGACCGAGGACATCGTCGCCCTGGCGGTGCTGCGGCTGGGGCGACCCGTCCGCTACGAGTTCTCCCGCTCCGACGAGTTCACGATGGCGCCGTGCCGGCATCCGTTCCGGATCGACGTCACTGCGGCCGCCGGTGCGGACGGCGTCCTGACGGCCCTGGCCGTCGACGTGCTCACCGACGCCGGCGCGTACGGCAACCACAGCCCCGGAGTGATGTTCCACGGATGTTCGGAATCGGTGTCGGTGTACCGGTGCCCCAACAAGCGGGTCGACGCCCAGTCCGTCTACACCAACAACATTCCGTCCGGGGCGTTCCGCGGATACGGCCTGAGCCAGATGATCTTCGCAGTGGAGTCCGCACTCGATGAGCTGGCACTACGCCTCGACCTGGATCCGTTCGAGCTGCGCCGGCGCAACATCGTGGTGCCCGGCGACGAATTCGTCGACGCCGCAGTCGGCCACGGGGACCTGATGTTCGGCAGCTACGGGCTGGATCAGTGCCTGGATCTGGTGCAGCGCGCGCTGATCGACGGCAACGGAGCCAAGAGCCCGTCAGGTTGGCGCGTCGGCGAGGGCATGGCGCTCGCCATGATCGCGACGATCCCACCGCGGGGCCACTTCGCCGAGGCATCGGTGACGCTCGCCCCCGGCGGTCGCTATCGGCTGTCGGTCGGCACGGCGGAGTTCGGCAACGGCACCACCACGGTGCACACGCAATTGGTCGCTTCCGCGCTGAACACCACGCCCGACAGGGTTGAGGTGCACCAATCCGACACTGAAGCAACGAGTTATGACACCGGAGCTTTCGGCTCGGCCGGTACCGTCGTGGCCGGGACGGCGGTGCTCGCGGCCTGCCGCGAGCTCCGGTCGGCCATGCTGTCCGCGGCGGCAGCGCTCACTGGATCGGGTCCGCATGCCTGCGAACTCACCCCGCACGGCGTGCAGTGCGGCACGCGGCTGGTCGAGTTCGCCGAACTGCCGGCGTCGCTGGTCGGGCACGGCCGCCACGAGGGCACACCACGGTCGGTGGCGTTCAACGTCCAGGGCTTTCGGGTCGCGGTGAATCCTGACACCGGAGAGGTTCGCATCCTGCAGTCGGTGCAGGCCGCCGACGCGGGCGTGGTGATCAATCCCGAGCAGTGCCGCGGGCAGATCGAAGGCGGAGTCGCCCAGGCGATCGTGTCCGCGCTGTACGAGCAGATGGTCATCGGACCTGACGGCACCGTGCTCACCCAGGTGCTCCGCAACTACCACATCCCGCAGTTCGCCGACATCCCAGTCACCGAAGTGTATTTCGCCGATACCGTCGACCAGCTCGGTCCGATGGGCGCCAAGTCGATGAGCGAATCACCCTACAACCCGGTAGCCCCCGCCCTCGCCAACGCGATCGCCCGAGCATGTGGTGCGAGGGTGCGGGACCTGCCGATGACGCCGGCACGGGTCTGGCGCATGTTGGGCGAGTCGGCCCCTTCCGGATAGGCCGAAACAACCCGGTGCATCTGCCTCAGATACTCACCGTCGGTCCGAAGCTCGTGACGCTGGTCTCGAAGATGCCACCGTCGAGGTAGACCGTGTTCGCGACGTACCCGGTGCCGTCGGCGCCGAACGTCGGCAGCCTTGGGTCACCCAACTGCGAGTATTCGAGATCGACCAGCTTCTGCAGTCCGCTGGCCGTCAGCGCGTACACTCCACTGTTCGCTTGGCTTCTGTCCACGACGTAGGCGGTCCCATCGGGACCGAAGACCAGGATGATGGTGTCGCCGTCGGCGTTGGTTCCGAGCGCCGGACTGGTGATGCTGCTCAGCGGGATGACGGTATCCCCAGCTGCGTTGAACCCGAGAATACTTGTCTCGTACTCCGGCCGAACGTGGGCAAGGAGGTAACCGGTGCCGTCGGGGCCGAACACCACGTCGGCATCATCGACTGCCGAGTCGCCGGGCACGAAGGCCGTGAAGGCACCGGTGGTCAGCGCGAGAATCTGCCGCCCGGGTTCGCTCACGCTCGGCCCGTAATACTCCAGCAGTTGGAAGGCCGAACCGTCAGGTCCGAAGAAGACCGTGCCGTGCGCTCCCTCTGGAAGCTCGATCGTGCGCGCGACCGTGGCGTCGGGCGCCAGCACCGCCACGTACTCGGTGCCGTCCGCCGTGTAGTTGACGTAGCCGAAGTCGTCATTGGATTGCGCCGACCCGCCACGCACCAGCCTGTCCCCTCTGTCGCGGACCACCACCATGCCGGGGACGACGACCAGCACCACTTCGCCGTCGGGGTCGACGACCGCGACCGCGGTGTCGTCCCGCGCGGGATCGACGATCGGCGCGTAGGCGGTACCGTTGGCCCCGACCTGCAGGCCCGCGATGCGGCCGTCGATCGCCTCCGAAGTGACGAGGGCGTCCGCGGTCACCGTCGAGATGTAGGTCGTGCCGGTGCCGTCGTCGGTGTAACCGTCGAAGGTGACAGTCTCCAGGCCGAAACCATCGGCCAGCATGACCATCTCGCCCGGGAGGCCCACGATGGAACGCACCGTTCGCGAGGCCCCCTCGATGGTGTACACACGCGTTGACTTACTACCGAACAGGCCTTGCACACCGGCTGCCACATAGACGGTTCCGTCCTGGTCCATCAGCGGAGCGCTCGGGTCCGAGCCGAACGGCAGCAGGCTCGCCCTCGTCCAGCCGCTGGAGTAGATCGTGCGCAGCGTCGAGAAACCGAACCGCGACGACACCAGATACGCGGTCCCGTCTGAAGCGAGCTCGAATTCGGTGTCGTAGGAATACGTTCGCGTGAAATTGTTGGCGGAGACCCGGACGAAGCGGTAATCGATAGCCGGCAGGTCGTCCGCGAGGGGGCGGATCACCGTCTTGAAGTACAACGCCCCGTCGGCACCGACGGTCAGCGGGCTGTCGGCAAGGCCGAAGACTGTCGCGAGCCTGGTGACATTCCCGTCGCTGTCCACAGCTCTGACCGTCGTGCTCCAGCGATCTTCGGAGGCGGTCACCACGATCAGCGAGCCGTCCGGGCGTGCTGCCGCTTGTGCTCGGGTGCCGACGCCGTCGAATTCGCTTGTCGTGATGACCTGTCCGTCACTGTCCAGAATGCTGACCCGTGTGGTCCCCCCGCCGTCGGTGACCTGGTAGATGGTGCCGTCGTCAGCGATGACGGGCGACTGACTTGCCCCGCCCCGAATCGGCGCCGAGGTCGCGCTGACCCCTATGTCGCCGGGCGCTGCTGCGCTCGTCACCGCCGACGCCGACTGCGCGGCGTCGATGCGGTCGGTGACAGACCGCCACGCCGACGCCAGCAGTGTCAGCAACAGCGGCGAGGCCGCGGGAGCCGGTGGCTCATCAGGGTCTGAGGCGGTTGCCGCCGGCGCAGCCAGCGACGTCGTGACGGTTGTGGGCTTGGACGTGTTCAGCGCAGGGCTGGCCGGGACGACGATCCCCGGATCCGTCACCCCAGGCTCGACCGCCGAGTCTGGTTGCTCGGTGTCTGCGGTCCGCTGTGTCGGAGACGGTTTCGCCGTGTCATCGGTATCGAGGTCGTCCAGCGAAGAGACTTCCACCTCCGCATAGTCTGTTCCATTCGCGTTGACCTCGCGGTAGCTCTGCTCGTCAGTGGCCGTGGTCGGTCTGTCGCCGCTCTCCTCGTGATCGGAATGCGAACGGACGTCTACCGATTCGTCGATGCTCTCCGATCCCGGATCGTCGATGGGAGCGTCGACCTCTGGGTCTTCGCTTGGCGAGTCCGCCACGTCGGAGTCGCCCGCAGGTGAATCAAAGTCCGGCGTGGCCGAGGGGCTCGCTTCCCCGTCATCGGTCCCAGAACTGGTGGACTCCCCTGCGCCGTCGGTATCCGTGCCTGCATCACGTGCGTCGGATTTCGCTACGCCGGCTGAACTTGACTCTTCGGTCTGCCCCCATGAAACGGCTGGCATCGCCACGACGGCGGAACCGATTCCCAACGCGACAGCCAACGCGCCCACCCGACCAATATGCTTTTCCCACTCCATGACAGTCCTCCCCCTTGAGCCGCCCCGCGAGCGTATGGGGCGGGACTTCGGGAGGGAATCGGGGAATCCCCTAATTCGGCATGTCGGCGCAGGGATTGACCAGCGTGACGTCGCGCGAAGGGTCTGCTCGACGGTTGCGCCGTGGAACACGGAGCCGGGTCCAGTCTCTAGTTGGCACAGCCTGCAAGGAGCGGGTCAGTTCCGTGTTGCTGCAGCTAGTTTCTTGGTGGTGGTTGGGGTCGGAAGGGGGTGTACCACCACCAGTCGGCGCGTTCACCGGTCGGCCCCTTACAGGGGGCGACCGCTGGTGGGGGTTGTCTGGGTGGTCGGGCCAGCGAGGCGTTGGTCAGGTGCTGGCCGTCGGCGTCGGTGACGACGAGCTGGTGGGCGGGCCCAATGAGGGTGATCCCGCCGGCGTGGTGCAGGCGGTGGTGGTACGGACAGACGAGGACGAGGTTGTCCAGCTCGGTCAGGCCGCCGTTCTCCCAATGAATCAGGTGATGGGCGTGCAGGCCGCGGGTCGCGCCGCAGCCGGGCACCACACAACAGCGATCCCGATGCTCCAACGCCCGACGCAACCGCCGGTTGACCGTGCGCGTCGAGCGGCCGGCGCCGATCGGGCGCCCGGCCCGTTCGAACCACACCTCACAGGTCGCATCACAGGAAAGGTACTGGCACTCGACGTCGGAGAGCAGCGGACCCAGATGCAACGCACCCACATGCTTGTCGACGTCGACGTGCACGACCACGGTGGTGTGCTGGGCGTGCGGGCGCCGCGCCACCTCGCCGTCCCACCCGGTCTCGATCAACTCCATGAACGCATCCACGGTAGTGGGCATCGGCGCACACTGAGCGTTCTCGGCGTCGGCGTAATCGGGGACGTCGGTGAGGTCGGCGAAGTCGGCGTCGAACTCGCCACCGACGCCGCCGGCGACTGAGCTGTCCTCGAGGTCATCGGCGCCGCCATCTGATGCCCCGTGGGGGCCGTCAGTGTCGGTGTCGCCGTCGGCGCTGGAGCCGGTCGCGGCGCCGGGTTGCTGGTCGTGGTCGCGTTTCCAGTCGGCGATCAACCCGTCACGCTTTCCGGCCAGCGCGGCATCGACCTTGGCCGCCTCGATCTTCGACACCGTGATCCGATACGTCACCGACTCACCATGATCAGTGCGCGAGATGGCGCGTTCCGGCTGCGGCTTCGGGGACACGTCGGGTCGGGGTTCCAGGCCGACCGCCTTGCGCAGCTGGGTCACCGTGGCCACCGACGCCAACTCCACGTAATGGTCATCGGAACCATCGGCGGCACGCTCGGCGAGCACCCCGACCTGATCCAGCGACAACCAGCCCTCCCGCAACCCGGCCACACACCGCGGAAACTGCTCACCACGCGCCGCGACCGCCGCGATCGTCTTCGCATTCCTGGGTGACACCCCGGTCTTCCACGCCACCAACGCCGAAATCGACCGCGCACCGGTCATCCCGGCCAACCCGCCATGATCGATCTCGGCCACAATGTCCACGATCTGCGCATCGATGGCGTTACGCTGCCCGGTCAACTCCGCGATCTGCTCGAACAACTCCGCCAACCGCTCCTTGGGCGACACCTCATCGTCGACCAAAGACGCTGCAGCAGAAGACATGACCCCATCAAAGCACCAGGGGCCGACAATTCTCCGGCGACTGCCTCAGTCCTCCGGGTTGTATCCCAGATTGGGAGCAAGCCAGCGTTCGGCCTCCTGCAGCGTCCAGCCTTTGCGTTTGGCGTAGTCGGCCACCTGGTCCTGCGCCAACCGGCCCACCACGAAGTACTGCGACTGTGGGTGCGAGAAGTACCATCCGCTGACGGCGGCACCGGGCCACATCGCCATCGACTCGGTCAACTCGATTCCGGTGCGCTTCGTGACATCCATCAGGTCGAACAACGTCACCTTCTCCGTGTGCTCGGGGCAGGCGGGATAACCTGGCGCGGGCCGGATTCCGACATACTTCTCGGCGATGAGCTCCTCGCTGTCGAGCTGCTCGGCCGGCTGATATCCCCAGAACTCCTTGCGGACCCGCTCGTGCATCCGTTCGGCGAAGGCCTCGGCCAACCGGTCGGCGAGGGACTCCAATAGGATCGCGTTGTAATCGTCGTGTGCCGCCTTGAATTCGGCGATCTTGTCCTGACTGTTGAGGCCGGCGGTGACGGCGAAGCCACCGACATAGTCGGCCAGCCCGGTGTCCTTCGGCGCGACGAAGTCGCCCAGCGACCGGTTCGGGATGCCCTCCCGGTGCTCACCCTGCTGGCGCAGGTTGCGCAACGTAGTCAGCACCTCGGTGCGGCTGTCGTCGGTGTAGACCTCGATGTCGTCGCCGACGGCGTTGGCCGGGAAGAAACCGATGACCCCGTTGGCCTGCAGCCACTTCTCCTTGATCAGGGTGTCCAGCATTTCCTGCGCGTCGTCGTACAGCTTGCGCGCGGCTTCGCCGGAGGCAGGATTGTTGAGGATGTCGGGGAAACGTCCCTTCATCTCCCACGCGTTGAAGAACGGCTGCCAGTCGATGTACTCGCGCAGCTCCGCCAGGTCGTAGTCGGCGAACTCCCTGATGCCGAGCCCGTGGGCGGGCACCGGCGGGGTGTAGCCATCCCAGTCGATCGGCGTCCGGTTGGCGCGCGCCTTCTCCAGCGTCAGCATCGGCCGCTCGTTCTTCTGGGCGTGCCGTTCACGAAGCGAGGCGTAGTCCTTCTCGGTGGACTCGAGCAGCGCCGGACGTTGCCTGTCGTCCAGCAGTGCCGCGGCGACGGGTACCGAGCGGGATGCGTCCTTGACCCACACCACCGGGCCGCTGCGACGTGGCGCCACCTTGACCGCGGTATGTGCGCGCGAGGTGGTCGCACCACCGATCAGCAGCGGAATCTCCAGCCCCTCGCGCTCCATCTCGGCCGCGAAGTTGACCATCTCGTCCAGCGACGGGGTGATGAGCCCGGACAGTCCGATGATGTCGGCATCGTGTTCCTTGGCTGCGTCCAGAATCTTGTTGGCAGGCACCATCACCCCGAGATCGATCACTTCGAAGTTGTTGCACTGCAGTACGACACCGACGATGTTCTTACCGATGTCGTGGACGTCACCCTTGACCGTCGCCATGATGATGGTGCCGTTGGTGTCCTTGGATCCGACGCTGCCGGACTGTTCCTTCTCCTCCTCGATGAACGGCAGCAGGTAGGCCACTGCCTTCTTCATCACCCGGGCCGATTTCACCACCTGGGGCAAGAACATCTTGCCGGAGCCGAAAAGGTCGCCGACGACATTCATCCCGTCCATCAGCGGGCCTTCGATCACCTCGATCGGACGGCCGCCGGCGTCGGCTATCTCGGCGCGTAGTTCCTCGGTGTCGGCGTCGACGTGGGCGTCGATGCCTTTGACCAGAGCGTGCGTGATTCGTTCCCGGACCGGAAGTGAGCGCCACTCGGCCGCGCCGGCATCCTCGGTTTTCTCCGTCTTGTTGAATCGTTCGGCGATCTCCAGTAGGCGTTCGGCCGCATCCTCACGCCGGTTGAGCACGACGTCCTCGATGCGCTCGCGCAATTCCGGGTCGATCGAGTCGTAGGGCACCAGCGCGCCGGCGTTGACGATGCCCATGTCCAAACCCGCTTTGATGGCGTGGAACAGGAAAACCGCGTGGATCGCCTCGCGAACCGGGTTGTTTCCGCGGAACGAGAACGACACGTTCGAGATGCCGCCGGAGATGTGCACCCCGGGCAGGTTCTCCTTGATCCAGGCGCAGGCCTCGATGAAGTCGATGCCGTAGGTGGCGTGCTCCTCGATGCCCGTGGCAAGCGCGAAGCAGTTCGGGTCGAAGATGATGTCCTCGGCCGGGAAGCCGACCTCTTCGGTCAGGATGCGATAGGCGCGTCCGCAGATCTCCTTGCGGCGCTCGAGGTTGTCGGCCTGCCCCTGCTCGTCGAAGGCCATCACGACGACAGCGGCCCCGTACTTGCGGCACAGCCGGGCTTCGCGGACGAACTTCTCCTCGCCCTCCTTCAGGGAGATGGAGTTGACGATCGGCTTGCCCTGCACGTTCTTCAGGCCCGCCTCGATGACGTCCCACTTGGAGGAGTCGATCATCACCGGAACGCGGCTGATGTCCGGTTCGGCTGCGACCAGCTTGGTGAACCGGTCCATCGCGGCGACGCCGTCGATCATGCCTTCGTCCATGTTGATGTCGATGACCTGCGCACCGACCTCGACCTGCTGCAGAGCGACCGACAGAGCCGTGTCGTAGTCCTCGGCCTTGATCAGGTTGCGGAACCGGGCGGAACCGGTGATGTTGGTGCGCTCACCGATGTTGACGAACAGCGAGTCATCGGTGATGTTGAGCGGCTCGAGCCCCGACAGGCGGGTGGCGACCTCGATCTCGGGCAGCTCGCGCGGCGCCTTGCCGTCGACGACCTTGGCGATTTCGGCGATGTGCGGCGGCGCTGTGCCACAACAGCCGCCGACCAGGTTGACCAGGCCGGCCTCGGCGAAATCGGCAATGTAGCTGGCCTGACGCTCCGGCGACTCGTCGTACTCGCCGAAGGCGTTGGGCAGTCCGGCGTTCGGGTAGCAGGACACGAAGGTGTCGGCGATCCGCGCCATCTCGGCGATATACGGCCTCATCTCCGGCGCACCGAGTGCGCAGTTCAAGCCGACCGCCAGCGGCTTGACGTGCCGGATCGCGTTCCAGAACGCCTCGGTCACCTGGCCGGACAAGGTCCGCCCGGACGCATCGGTGATGGTGCCGGAGATGATCACCGGCCAGCGGCGCCCGCGCTCCTCGAACATCGTCTCGAGGGCGAACACAGCCGCTTTGGCGTTGAGCGAGTCGAAGATCGTTTCGACGAGGATGATGTCGGATCCGCCGTCGACCAGGCCGTTGGCGGCTTCGAGGTAGGCGGCGACCAACTGGTCGTAGGTGACGTTGCGTGCGCCGGGATCGTTGACGTCCGGCGAAATGGACGCGGTCCGCGTTGTCGGCCCGAGCGTGCCGGCGACGTAACGCGGCTTCTCGGGAGTGCTGAATTCGTCGGCGGCCTTGCGCGCCAGCGCGGCGCCGGCATAGTTCAGCTCGTAGCTGAGGTCCTCCATGCCGTAGTCCGCCATCGACACCTTGTTCGCGTTGAACGTGTTGGTTTCGATGATGTCGGCGCCCACCTCGAGGTATTCGCGGTGGATCCCCTCGATGATCTGCGGCTGGGTCAGGTTGAGCAGGTCGTTGTTGCCCTGCAGCGCGGTCGGCCATTCGGTGAACCGATCCCCGCGGTAGCCGGCCTCGTCGGGCCGGTCACGCTGGATCGCGGTGCCCATCGCGCCGTCGATCACCATGATGCGCTGGCGTAGCGCTGCGGTCAGTGCGTCGGTGCAGTCCGGGCGGATGTTCGGCACGAAGGTGCTCTGATCGACAGCGTTCACGTGCGCTCCTTCCATAGCGGAAGGCGTCCTTGACTCTGCCGAGCGTGGCGGATACCGGCAAAGACCGGAACCGTTGCAACGCCTCTCGACGGAGCAAAGTCTACGTCGTCACCGAACCGACGTCTGGACGCCCATCTCGTCGCAGTCACCGACCACGACCCACCTCGTGACAGCGTCGGGCAGGTCCGTCTCGCGGGTACGGTCGTGTACGGCGGTCACTGCCAGGCTAGTCCGCCAGCACAACGCCGGTTGCGACCCCCGTGTTCCCCTGCCGCCCCGCTGCAGAGGGTCGATGAGCGTCATCCTGACCACGCAGGGCTTACGCTGGCTGGGTGACACCCTCGGATTTCCGCGGTCCCATGGGATCCGATCTGCCCGACCTGCGCGACGCGATCGTCGTCGCAGCGTTCGAGGGCTGGAACGATGCCGGAGACGCCGCCAGCGACGCGCTCCAGCACCTGGACTCGATATGGCAGGCCGAGCAGATCGTGCAGATCGACGATGAGTCCTACTACGACTACCAGGTCAACCGGCCGGTGATCCGTCAGGTCGACGGAGTGACGCGCGAGTTGGTGTGGCCGTCGATGCGGATCTCGCACTGCCGACCGCCGGGCAGCGAGCGCGACATCGTGCTGATGCACGGTGTGGAGCCCAACATGCGGTGGCGCACGTTCTGCGCCGAGCTGCTGGCCATCACCGAAAAGCTGAACGTCCAGACCGTCGTGATACTCGGCGCCTTGTTGGCTGACACGCCGCACACTCGACCGGTGCCGGTTTCCGGGGCCGCCTATTCGTCGGATTCGGCGAAGACGTTCGGGCTGGAGGAGACGCGCTACGAGGGCCCGACCGGCATCGCCGGGGTGTTTCAGGATGCGTGCGTTCAGGCCGGCATTCCCGCGGTGACGTTCTGGGCGGCCGTTCCGCATTACGTCTCTCAGCCGCCCAACCCGAAGGCGACGGTGGCGCTGCTGCGGCGGGTCGAAGATGTGCTCGACATCGAGGTGCCGCTGGCGGACCTGCCGGCGCAGGCCGAGGAGTGGGAGCAGGCGGTCACCGAGATGACCTCGGAAGACGATGAGATCGCCGAGTACGTGCAGTCGCTGGAAGAGCGTGGTGACGCCGAGGTGGACATGAACGAGGCGATGGGCAAGATCGACGGCGACGCGCTGGCGGCGGAGTTCGAGCGCTACCTGCGTCGCCGAGGGCGGTAGCGCCCGACAGATGAACACGAGGGCAGCTGCGCGTCAGCGGAAGCGGGCGAGGTATTGCGGCCAGTCCCAGGTCGTGAGGAACTGTTCGCCGGCCCGTCGTCCGCGCTGATAGAGCATCCGCTGGGCGGATTCGTCGAGGTCGAAGTCGAGCACACCCACCGAACTGGTGTCGATGCGGATGGTCCGCGCGCTCACCCAGGGCTGGTTCAGATAGGCCTGGTCACGACCGACCAGGATCGTGGTGACCACCTGTTCGAGCAGCGTTGGGCCGCCGAGCAGGTGCAGCGGCCGCAACGCCGGGATCACCTGCGCATTGTCGGCGGGTAGGTCGGGCAGCAACGTCACGCCGAACGTGGGCCAACGCGGTGGCGCGCCGTCCGTGCGGTCCAGCGAATCGATCGGGAAGTTGGACAGCAGCCCGCCGTCGACGAGTGTGGAGGTGCGACCGTCTGCGCTGGTGAGTGATGCCGGATGGAAGAAGAACGGGATCGCCGTCGACGCGCGGACGGCGTCGGCCACCGACTGGGTGTCGGGATTCAGTCCGTAGAGCCGCTGGTAGTCCCAGGGCAGTCGGACCAGCTGCCCGAGCGTGACGTCGGCGACCGTGACCACCAACCGATAACGCTGCTCAGGGGGCAGGCTCGAATCGTCGATCGCCAGGTCGGCGAAGGTGCTGACCCCGTAGTCGGCCAGGCGGTCGGCCACCCACCGACGCAACGCTTCGCCCCGGTAGATGCCGTCTCCGGTCAGCGCCCCGAACGCGGGGCCGAGCACCGGAATGCGTTCGACGAACCCCGCGTCGAGGAACTCGCCGTAGTCGATGCTGGTGGCGAGATCTTCGAGTTGGGCGGCCGACAGTCGGCCGGCCTGGGTGGCGGCCGCCAACACCGCACCGACCAGCGCTCCGGCGGAGGTGCCCGAGATGCGCTGAGGCAGGTAACCGGCCTGCACCAGCGCCGCAGCGGCACCGGCCAGGGCGATGCCCTTCACTCCGCCGCCGGAGAGCACCAGGTCCGCGCGCAGGGGCTCGGTCACGCGGGCGGCTCAGCGCTCTTCGACGGATTTGGTGCGTGAGCCCATCGAGCGACCCAGCCGCGCCACCTCGGCGTCCATCCGGGGCAGCAGGTCCGGGACGAAGCCGCGAATCCGACTCTCCCCCACCATCGTGGACAGCACCGGCTTGAGCCAGCGCAGCACTCCGACCCACCCCGGGCAGTTGATGTGACGCTTGCGGCCCTCGATGCCCGCGACGAACACCTGACCGCACTGCTCGACCGACGTGGTCTGGTTCAGCGGGTACGGCAACCTCGACAGCATCTCGCCGAACGTGGAGAGGTCGTCTTTGGTGTCACGCACCAGTGGGGTGTCGATCCACGACATGTGCGCCGAGCCGACATCCACGCCACGATGGGCGACCTCGAGCCGCAGCGCGTTCGCGAAATGCTCCACGGCGGCCTTCGACGCGTTGTACGGCGCCAGGCCCGGCGCGGCCGCGTACGCCGCCAGCGACGAGACGATCAGCACATAACCGCGGCGCTCGAGCACCGCGGGCAGCGCGGCCCGCACGGTGTTGAACACGCCCGTGACATTGACGTCCATCAACGTCTGAAACGCCTCGGGATCGACCTGCAGCACCGATCCGTACGTCGCGATTCCCGCGTTGGCCATCACGACATCGAGCCCGCCGAACCGCTCCACCGCGGCGTCCACCACCTCCTGCATGGCCTGCAGATCGCGGACGTCGGCAACCCGAGTGAGCACCCGGTCGGCGCCGAGAGCGTCGGCCAGTTCAGCCAGCGGCGCCTCGTCCAGGTCGGTGAGCACCAGCTGCGCGCCGCGCGCGTGCAGGCGGCGGGCCACCTCGGCGCCGACGCCGCGCGCGCCGCCGGTGATGAAGACTGTCTTTCCGGCTACTGAGCCCATGGCCGCGAAACTACTCCATCGCGCCGCGGCACGAGGTCGCGGTTTTGCACAAGATTCGCGGCGCGGCGCTGCACAGACACGCCCGCTCGCGGGGTGATCGACACCCCTGGGACAACCGAAGAAAACGATCTAGAGGCGCACGCCGAGCAGGGCGTCCACCGCGGCGGCGACCGTCGCGCCGGTGGCGGC
>CAXEZH010000100.1:0-18425 GCA_964000695.1 uncultured Mycolicibacterium sp.
AAGGCCTCCGACACCGCGCGCAGCCCGTTGACGCCGATGGTGAAGTACCGCAGACCCGCCTGCGCCCGCCCGCCTCCGGGCGCTGCCGGCGCGGGGGGCGGCGTGGTGTAGGTGACCAGCTTGAGCACATTGGCCCCCAGGGAGTAGCGCCGTTGCGAACCCCCGTCGAAGTCGATGTCGCCCTGCGGTTCGAGTTCCAGGAAACCTTCGTAGAAGGCGACCATCGGCTCGAGGTCGGTGGTCACCAGTCCGACCTCGATTCCCGGCGAGAGGAGATCCAGCTTCACACCCCCACGCTAGCGGCCGAAACACGCTGGTACACGTGTAGGGTGGGCATCATCCGGCGATACTTCGTGCGCGACCGTCTTGGTTCGCGTCGTCGCCGAATCAGGGTGGGCCGTTGCACGGCCCAGGCGGGATCGTCTCATGACACAGCAAAGCGGGGGCGACGGCGCAGACCGAAGCCACCCGGGACCCGAGAACACACCGCGGCTACGTCTGAAACGCAAGGCGCCCAGGACCGGATACGTCGACGGGGCCTGGTGGCCGCACAGTGACGACCTGGCGGCCGAACTTCCCGATCTGCTGGCGGTGCTGTCGGTGCGGCTGGGCACGGTGACGAGGGTGACCTACAACGTCGCGGAGTGGGCGCACCCTCCGCTCAAGCACCGGATCGGTGGCCATGTCGTCCGGTTGGACGGCTACCACCGCCACCCATTGCACACGGTGGGCGTGCTGGACGGCCGCGGCCGGCAGATCGACCTGTTGGTGGTGCCTGCGCAGACCGGCGACGACGAGGCCCACGCGATGATGATGGCAGCCGCCGCACCGGACGACGTGTCCCCTGTCGACATCCTGCTCGCCGGATCGCAGGGAAGCCCGAAGACCCTGTCCGCGTGATGAAGCGGCTTGTGGGCGCAGAACTCGAAGTCGAGGTCACCGCGCCGACCACGCTGGAGTTCCAGATCGCCGTCGCCCCCCACCCGGGCACCGAGGTGTGGGAGTCGCTGTCGTTCGTGCTCGACGGTGAGCCGGTGCCCGCCGTCGAGATCAGTGGCGTGCACGGCAACCGCATCCACAAGCTCGAGGTGGCCGGCGGGCACCTGCGGGTGGA
Organism: uncultured Mycolicibacterium sp.; assembly: GCA_964000695.1. Taxonomy (GTDB): domain Bacteria; phylum Actinomycetota; class Actinomycetes; order Mycobacteriales; family Mycobacteriaceae; genus Mycobacterium. The sequence goes on from CAXEZH010000100.1 coordinate 1,115, forward strand.
CTACGGCGCCACCATCGTGGGCAACACCGCGCCGGCACCGGTCACCGAGTACGACCTGTCGATGTACCTGCGGCCCAGCCGCTATGCCGAGGCGGACAAGTTCTACGGTTTCGCCGCAACGGAATTCGGCCAGTAGGTGGAATCGGCGACGCTGCTGGAGAAGGTCTCGGCGTGGGTCGGCAGCCGGCTGAACTACGTCCCGGGTTCCAGCGACCCCATAGACGGCGCGGTGGACACCCTGCTCGCCGGCGCCGGAGTGTGCCGTGACTACGCCCATCTGGTGGTGGCGATGCTGCGGGCGGTGAACGTGCCCGCCCGGGTGGTGTCGGTGTACGCGCCGGGCCTGTACCCGATGGACTTCCATGCGGTCGGCGAGGCGTTCGTCGACGGCCAGTGGCGGGTCGTCGACGGCACGTTGCTGGCGCCGCGACAGTCGCTGGTGCGCATCGCGACCGGGCGGGACGCGGCCGACATCGCGTTCCTGGACAACCACAAAGGCACGATCACGCTGGACCGCATAGTGGTCAGCGCCATCGTCGACGGCGACCTGCCCACCGACGCGATCGATCAGCTGGTCTCGATCACCTGAGGATGCGGTGCGGGTAGGCCTGCTCGCGTTCCTGGAACGCCAGGATGGCGGGGTTGAGCACGGTTCCGTCCCGGATCTCGATGGCGCGGGCGATCGTCGCACTCGCGTCCCAGGCCGCCGGCCCGGCCAGGACCGTCTCGAGGTGCGGCAGCAGCGCTTCGCTGATCTCCCAGGTCGCCGAGTTCCACAGGTAGGAGGGGCTGTGGTCGACGGCGTAGTAGCGCACGTCGTTGGCCACCCGGATCATGGGCTCGGCGAACGAGGTGGGCCGAGCCCAGTCGAAACCCATGCCTGCGTCGCAGGAGACGTCGACGATGAGGCTGCCGGCGGGGAAGTCCGACAGGTCGTCCTCGGTGACGAACACCTGCGGTGCGGTGGGGTCCTGCAACACGCAGTTGACGACGATGTCGTTGTCCGCCAGCAACTCGGCGACCGGTAACCGGGCGTCGTCGGTGTCCACCCAGATGGTCTCCGGGCTCTCCGGGTCGGAGCCCATCTGAAAGATCTGGGTGGACGGGATCGGGGCGGCCACGGCGGCGACGTCCCGGTTGGTCAACACCCGCACGTCGTCCACGCCGTGGGCGTTCAGGCCGGTGACGGCGCCGCGCGCGGTGGCGCCGAAGCCCAGTACGGCCGCACGCAGTCGACGGCCATAGCTGCCCGTGATGCCGGCCAGGGACATCGCGTGCAGCACCGAGCAGTAACCGGCCATTTCATTGTTCTTGTGGAAGACGTGCAGGCCGAAGCCGCCGTCGGGCTGCCAGTGGTTCATCGCCTCGAACGCGATCAACGTCTGCCGCCGGTCGATGGCGGCCTGGGTCAGTGCGTGGTCCTGCACGCAGTGCGGCCAACCCCACACCGTCTGGCCCTCGCGGAACTCGGCCAGGTCGGCGGCCTGCACCTTGGGCAGCAGCACGACGTCACAGTCGGCGACGATCTCCTCGCGCGTGGCGATGCTTCCGACGAACGGGGCCAGCACGTCATCGGTGGCACCGAAATGGGAGCCGTAGCCGCTTTCCAGACGGATGCGCGGCCGCAGTTCCTCGTCGATCCGGCTGAAGTGCTCCGGGTGGATCGCCAGCCTGCGCTCGTCGGCTTTGCCGGAGCGGGCCAGCACTCCCAGGCTCAGGTGCATGGGGCGTCACCCTACCCGGGCGGAAAATATGACGGAATCATGACGTCGCGCGCTCCGCAGATCACGATCAATTAAGCCCGCGCGGCGGATTCTGAGAAATCTCATACCGCTGTGACCGAGACGGTGCTGTTGCGCAGCAGGTTTACCCGAAAATGCGGCGAGAATCACGCCCGGGGACTGTAACGTTCCCGCGTTCACCGGCAGCTGATCACGAGACCGGTTTGGGCACTGCGGATCTCGGCTACTTTGGATTCGGGCGGGGATGCAATGAACCAAGACACGAAGGACGAATCGATCATGAAATCCAGTGGAACCGCAATGCGCCGCGTAGTCGCCGGCATCGGGGCGGGCGCGCTGTTCGGCGGTCTCGCCGCGACCACCGTGGCCGCGCCTACGGCGGGCGCCGCTCCGGCCGAGCAGTGCAGTGCCAGCGGCATCGCCGACACGGTCAGCTCGGTGACGGGCCAGGCCCGCTCCTACCTGGACGGGCACCCCGGCGCCAACCAGGTGGTCACTGCGGCGATGAACCAGCCGTACGCCGAAGCCGAGGCCAACCTGCGGGGCTATTTCACCGCCAACCCGGCCGAGTACTACGACCTGCGGGGCATCCTGTCGCCGATCGGTGACACGCAGCGCACGTGCGGTGTGACCGTGCTGCCCGGCGAGTTGGCGACGGCCTACAACACGTTCATGGCCGGCTGAGCCGACGCATGATTGCCGCGGCGGCGGGTTCTGTCCCGCCGCCGCGGCACTTAGACTGACTTCCTATGAGGCTCACCTTGACAGCTGCGGCAGCGCTGACGGGCCTGTGTGCCGTGCTGACGGCGCCGGCTGCGGCCGCGCAACCCGATCCGCCACCCGGACCCCCGCCGGGCCCGTCGCAGGGCACCGCGATCGACGAGGACGGCACCTACGCGGTCGGCGCGGACATCGCCCCCGGCGTCTACCAGTCCGCCGGGCCGATCGACGGCGGCGCCTGCTACTGGAAACGCACCGCCGGCGACGAACTGGTCGACAACGCGCTGACCAAGAAGCCCGCGGTCGTGCACATCGAGGCGACCGACACGTCGTTCACCACCAGTGACTGCCAGTCCTGGCAGTTGACCAACCTGCCGCCCCCGCCGGAGCCCGCCCCCGGCGACCTGATGGGCCAGCTGTCGGCGCTGATCGCCAACGGCATGTTGTCCGGGGGCCCGCGCTGACCGACGGCCGCATCGCAGTCCCCGACGATCTCGACGCCGTCACCTCCGTCGGCGCCGAGGACCACGCCGGCGTGGACCCGGCCGCCGTCGAGCGGATCTGGGCGGCGGCCGAGCACTGGTATGCGGCGGGCATGCACCCTGCCATCCAGGTCTGCCTGCGACGCGACGGGCGCGTGGTGCTCGACCGGGCGATCGGCCACGCCTGGGGGAACGGGCCCGACGACCCCGTCGACGCGGCGAAGACCCCGGTGGATCCCCAGACGCCGTTCTGTGTCTACTCCGCGGCCAAGGCGATCACCACCACCGTCGCGCACATGCTCATCGAGCGCGGCGCCTTCGGCTTGGACGACCGGGTCTGCGAGTATCTGCCCACCTACACCAGCCACGGCAAGGACCGCACCACCATCCGGCACGTCATGACCCACAGCGCCGGGGTGCCGTTCGCCACCGGTCCGCGACCCGACCTCAAGCGGATGGACGACAGCGAGTACGCCCGCGACATGCTGGGCCGGATGAAGCCGGTCTATCCGCCGGGACTGGTGCACATGTACCACGGCGTCACATGGGGTCCGCTGATGCGCGAGATCATCTCGGCGGCAACGGGACGCAACATCCGCGACATTCTGCACGACGAGATCCTGGCGCCGCTGGGCTTCCGATGGACGAACTACGGCGTTGCGCCGCAGGATGTTCCGCTGGTCGCGCCCAGCCACGTGACGGGTACTCCGCTGCCCGCGCCGATCGCGAAGGCCTTCAAGGCCGCTGTCGGCGGCACCCCGCAGCAGATCATCCCGTTCTCCAACACGCCCCAGTTCCTGACCGGGGTGGTCCCGTCGTCGAACACCGTCTCCAATGCCCACGAACTCTCCCGGTTCGCTGAAATACTTTGTCGTGGTGGGGAACTGGATGGAGTGCGAGTGATGTCACCGGAGACTCTGCGGTCGGCGACCGCCCCGGCCCGACGCTTGCGCCCCGACATCGCCACCGGATTGGCACCGATGCGGTGGGGCACCGGTTACATGCTGGGATCCACCCGGTTCGGGCCGTTCGGCCGCGACGCATCCGGCGCGTTCGGCCACACCGGGTTGACCGACATCGCGGTGTGGGCCGATCCGCAGCGCGCGCTGTCGGTGGCGGTCGTCAGCAGCGGCAAGCCGGGCCGGCACCCCGAAGCCAAGCGCTACCCGCAGCTGCTGGACCGCATCAACGCCGAGATTCCGCGGGTCTAGCGGCGCGGATGCCGCGGTAGATCCCCCACCGCACGATCCACGGCATCAGCACCCGCTCGAACGTCCACGCCGGGAACCGGAACGCACGCCCGTTGGGGGCGAACACCTCCAGCCCGTCCGGCTGGATGCCCAGCACGGATCCCCACCGCCGCGTCGGCGGCCGGTAGCTGCGCAGCGGCTTGCCGGCGAACCACGCGCGCACGTTGTGGGCCAGCAGACCGTCGGCCCGGTTGCGCGCCGAGCTCCGCAACGGGTCGGTCGCGGCGACATCGCCGATCGCGAACACCTCCGGGTGGCCGGGCACCTGCAGCTGCGGGGTGACCCGCACGAAACCGTGCTCGTCGAGCAGATCGGCCGGCAGCCAACCGGTGTTGGGCCGCACCCGCCCGATCGCCCACAGCACCAGGTCCGCCGACGCGTCCGGCTGACCGGTGCTCCACTGCACCGTGCCGGCGGTCAGCGTGTCCCCGGTGAACCCTTCCGGCAGGTCGGCCCGGTGTCCGGGATGCAGCCCGACGCCGGCCTCGACGAGGCGGCGGCGCACCCGCTCCCAGGTGCGCGGGTGATGGCCGGCCAGTGCCCGGTCGCCGGGAAAGAAGAGGTCCACCCGAATCTGCGGCCACCTCGCCGCGATGTGGGCGGCGCTGCTCACCGCGGCCGCACCGCCGCCGACCACGACCACCGATCGCGCCGCCGCGAGCTGGTCGTGGGGTGCCCGGAGTTCGGCGTCGATCTCGGTGGCGGCCTGCAGCACGGGGCGGCGCCAGAATCCGTTGGTGACGCCGGTCGCGACGACCAGCGCGTCGTAGGCCACCGGCGTGGTCGATCCGTCAGCGTGGGTGACGGTGACCGTGCGTGCGGAGAGGTCCACGTCGGTCAGGGTGCCGTGTACGGTCCGGATCCGGTCCAGGCCGCGGAATCGGTGGAACGGGATCCAGTTGTGCCGGGCCCAGTGGTCGGGATCGGCCAGCCGCCAGCCCAGTTCCTGTCCGCTGACCAGCCCCGGCTTGGTCGAGATGCCGACCACGTCGGTGTGTTTGGCCAGCTTCATCGCGGTCAGCACGCCTGTGTCGCCGAGGCCGGCGACGACCACCCGCCGCGTCATGCCCGGACCGTCGCCGGCGGCCTGGGCACGAACCGCGACACCCGGTCGATGACGGCCTGATAGCCCGGGCGCCGTTGCAGGCTGCGGGTTTCCATCATCGGGATACTCGCACCCAGGAACATCGCGAGCATCGCGGCGGCGCCGGCGAACAGCCACCACGCCTGCGGTGCGGCTGCCAACCCGAACAGCGCCAGCGCAAACCAGAAGCCGAACTCGCCGAAGTAGTTCGGGTGCCTCGACCAACTCCACAATCCGCGGTCCATCACGTCACCGGGCCGCGCCGACGCGACGAAGCGGTGCATCTGCACGTCGGCGACGCCCTCGAGGGTCACCGCCGCCATACCGACGACGAACGCGATGACGGTCAACCATGCCAGCCCGCCACCCGGCGTCGTCACCGCGACGTACACCGGCACCATCCCGAGGAACACCTGCAGGGTGGGGATCAGGTGGATGGCCACCAGGTCGGCGACGAACTCGAAGCGCCCCGCCCGCTCGCGGAACATCGGATAGCGCCAGTCCTCGTGGTGCAGCCCCGGGAACGCGTAGACCCAGTTGGCGGTCAGCCGCACCGCCCACACCACCACCAGCACGGTGATCAGCCAGGTCCGGACCGGGTCCCCGTCGCCCTGGCTCCACCAGTAGAACAGCAGCAGCGGCGGGATGACGCTCCAGTAGGCGTCGTAGAAGCTCGAGTTGCGGTAGGCGCGGCTGAACGCGAACACCACGAGCGTGGCGAGGATGTCGGCGATCAGCGTGTCCAGCCACAGCCGGCCGGTCGCCGGGCCCCACAGCAGCCACGCGTAGCCGACCGCGACGGCGATCAGATAGGCGACGGTGACGATGGCCAGGGAGCGGCCCTTGGAGCGGGTCATCCGAGCCGGACCCGGAACATGGTCGGCCAGTCCTTGCCGGTGACCAGGAATTCGTCGCCGTTGAGGTGGGCGATGCCGTTGAGCACCTGCGCGCTCGGCGGAATGCCCCGTTCCCGCAGTGCGGCGGCGTCGACGACGAGGTCGACGGCCCCGTCGCCGGGGTCGATTCGCACGATCGTGTCGGTGGGCCACACGTTGGCCCACACCCTGCCCTCGACGCATTCGAGCTCGTTGAGCCCGGTGACCGGCGCGCCGTCCCGGGTCACGTCGACGCCACCGAGCTCGCTCATGTCGGCGGGGTCGTGGAAGCGCAGCCGGTCGGTGCCGTCGCTGCGGACCAGCCGCTGCCCGTCGTAGCACAGGCCCCAGCCCTCGCCCGCCAGCGGGACTTCCCGCACCGGCGTCATGGTGGCGCGATCCCACTGCACCGCCACACCGTCCTGATAGGTGAGCTGCCAGACGCTCTGGTCCACCACGGTGATGCCCTCACCGAAGTAGTCCCCCGGCATCGGCACCGCGCGATTCACCTCCCCGGTCGTCGGGTCGAGCGTGCGGAGCTCGGACTGCCCGGCCAGGCCGGTGCCCTCGTAGAGCACGGGCCCGTGCATCTCCAGGCCCTGGGTGAACGCGTCGGGGTCGTGCGGGATCTCGGCCAGCACCTCGGGCTGGATGGTGGGGACCGGCTCCCCCTGCGCGGCCGGGGCGACGAGGACGCCGGCCAGTACGGCCAGCACCGAGGCGGACAACATCCGCACTGTGTTCATACCGACGTTCTACCGTGCGACGATGGCGGAATGAAAGCGGTCAGTTGCGTGCACGGCACGCTGGACGTCGTCGACATGCCCGATCCGCGCCCGGCGGACCGGCAGCTCGTCCTCAGCGTGCTGCGCTGCGGCATCTGCGGTTCGGACCTGCACGCCAAGGATCATGCCGACGAGCTGACCGAGGTGATGGCCGAAGGCGGCTATCACGACTTCGTGCGCAGCGACACCCCGGTGGTGATGGGTCACGAGTTCTGCGGTGTGGTCGCCGAACGGGGCCGCAAGGTGGGCAAGGAGTTCAAGCCCGGCACACCGGTGGTGGCGTTCCCGCTGCTGCGCGCCCACGGCGGTGTGCATCTGACCGGTCTGTCGCCGAAGGCTCCGGGCGCTTTCGCCGAGCAGGTGGTGGCCGAGGCGGCGATGGCGTTCGCGGTTCCCAACGGGCTCGACCCGGCCACCGCGGCGCTCACCGAGCCGATGGCGGTCGCGCTGCACGCGGTCAACCGCAGCGAGATCACCCGCCGGGATGTCGCGATCGTCATCGGGTGCGGCCCGGTCGGGCTGGCCGTGATCTGTCACCTCAAGGCGCGCGGCGTGCAGACGATCGTCGCCAGTGACTTCTCCCCCGGACGTCGCGCCCTGGCCACCCGCTGCGGGGCGCATGTCGTGGTCGATCCGGCGGTCGGATCGCCGTACGAGGCGGTACCGGCCAACCGGCGGGGCATGACGGCGCTGCCCGAGCTCTACGAGCTCGGCATGGGTGCGATGGAGAAGCTGCGCCGCGTGCCGGGCTGGTCGCACGTCTACCGGGTCGCCGATCGGCTCGGCGGCACCGCGCCGAAGCGGCCGGTGGTGTTCGAGTGCGTCGGGGTGCCGGGGATGATCGACGGCATCGTCGGCGCCGCGCCGCTGGCGTCGCGGGTGGTGGTCGTCGGGGTGTGCATGGGCGACGACAAGCTGCGCCCGGCGATGGCGATCGGCAAAGAGATCGACCTACGCTTCGTGTTCGGTTACACGCCCCTGGAGTTCCGCGACACCCTGCACATGCTAGCCGACGGTAAGCTCGACGCCTCTGCGCTGGTGACGGGCACGGTCGGGTTGGGCGGCGTCGCAGCGGCTTTCGACGCTCTGGGCGATCCCGAGGCGCACGCCAAGATCCTGATCGACCCGTCCAGCGAGGCCGTCACGCCCGGCTGACCGCGTCGATCGCGCGCAGGATGCGCTGCTCGCTGACCGACCCGCGGGTGCCGAGTTGCTGGGCCCACAACGAGACCCGCAGTTCTTCGATCATCCACGCGATCTCGCGGACGTCGGCCGCCGCGGCCCGTGCCGGCGACAATGCCGAGCGCAGCTCGTCATAGGACCGCTGCACCGCAGCAACACGTGCCATGCGTTCACGGTCGGCGGCGGGCGCCTGCGGCAGCCGCTCGAGACGGCGGCCGATCGCCAGCAGGTAGCGGGTCAGGTCGGTCAACCTGTTCGGCCCTGCCGCGGCGACGAATCCGACCGGCAGCAGCCGGGCGAGCTGGCCGCGAATATCGGCGACCGCGTCGGCCTGTGCGGCGCTGGGGACCTCCGGAAGCCCCAGTTGCACGTCATGCCACGCAGTCAGCGCCTTCTCGGCGCGCCGCACCACCTCGGTCACCGTCGGCGCCAGGCGCGCCGCGAGCCGCTGCTGGGCGGCGGTGAAGTCGGTGCGGGTCCACACCGGTGCGGTGACCAGCGCCTGCACGGCGGCGTCGGTGCAGTCGTCGAGCAGCGCGGGCAGCGACCCGTCCGGATTGTTGGCCAGCACCAACCTGGTGCGCGGGTCCAGGCTCTTCTCCAGCGTCTTCGTCGTCGACGGACCGGCCAGCCGCAGCAGCCGTGCGCTTCCCGCCGGCATGGCCGCAGCCTGCTCCGCCTGGGTCGCGAACACCCGGATGTCCACCGCGGCAACGCTGTCCACCAGCGCCGGATACCCCCGCACCGGATTACCGGCCGCACCTCGCTGTTCGACGACCCGCGGTATCTCCTCGAGGTCGGCCGGCCAGTTGCGTAGCCCCGTCCGTTCGACGTCGGCACCGACGGTGTCCGCGACGGCCTGCCGTGCGGGCGCGGCCAGCCTCTGCTGCAGTTCGTCGAGGTTCTTGCCGCGTGAGACGACCGCGCCGTCCGGGCCTTCGACCGCGAAGGTGACCCGCAGGTGCGGCGGCAGCTTGTCCAGGTCGAAGGCGTCGATCGGTACCAGGATCCCGGTGCGGCGCCGCAGCTCGCGCTGTACCGCGTCGAGGAGCGGTCCGCTGTCGGGAGAGATCGACGACAGCAGGGCGCGTGCGGTGTCGGGGGCCGGAACGAAGTTGCGCCTCAGGTCTTTCGGCAGGGACTTGATCAGCGCGGTGAGCAGCTCCTCGCGCAGGGCCGGAACCTGCCAGGCGAAGTCGTCGCCGCCGAGGCGGGCCAGCACCTCGACCGGAACGTGTACCGTCACCCCGTCGTCGGCGGCGCTGGGGTCGAACCGGTAGGACAGCGGAAGCGCCACGTCCCCGGTGGTCCACACGTCGGGCTGCTCGTCGTCGGTGTCCGAGCGAAGCAGATCGGCGCGCGTCATCGTGAGCAGATCCGGTGTGCGGTGCCGCGCCTTGCGCCACCACCCGTCGAAATGTCGCGCCGACACCACCTCGGCGGGGATCCGCGCATCGTAGAACGCGAAGATCTCGTCGTCTCCGACCAGCAGATCGCGACGCCGTGCGCGGTCCTCCAGCTCGGCGAGTTCGGTTCGCAGGCGGGCGTTGTCGCGGAAGAAGTGGTGCTTTGTCTGCCACTCGCCGTCGACAAGCGCATGCCGGATGAACAGGTCCCGCGACACCTCGGGATCGACCTGTGCGTAGCCGACCCGGCGGCGCGCCACCAGCGGCAGACCATAGAGCGTGACCCGCTCGAACGCCATCACCGCGCCGCGCTTGGCGTCCCAGTGCGGTTCACTGTACGTGCGCTGCACCAGGTGCCCGGCCACCCGTTCCACGGCCTCAGGGTCGATACGCGCCGCGGTTCTGCCGTAGAGCCGGCTGGTCTCGACCAGATCGGCGACGACGACCCAGCGGGGCGGGCGCCGGGTCAGCACCGACCCGGGCGCCAGGACGAACCGCGCGTTGCGGGCACCGGTATAGTCCCGTCCGTCACCCTCCCGAAACCCGATGTGCGACAACAGCCCTGCGGTCAGCGCCTGGTGTATCCGCCCCGGATCGGCCGGCTCGTCCTGTTCGGTGATGCCGAGGTCGCGACAGATGCCTCGCAGCTGGCCGACCAGGTCCTGCCATTCCCGGATGCGCAGGTAGTGCAGGAACTCGTCGCGGCACATCCGCCGAAATGAGCTGCCCGAGCGTTCTTTCCGTTGCTCACCGAGGTAGTTCCACAGGTTCAGGAACGATACGAAGTCGGAGTGCTCGTCGGCGAACCGGGCATGCTTCTGGCGTGCGGCATCCTCGCGGTCGGTGGGCCGCTCCCGCGGATCCGGAATCGACAGTGCCGCTGCCAGGATCAGCATCTCGCGGACACAGTTCTCGCCGTCGGCGGCCAGGATCATCCGGCCCAGCCTCGGGTCCACCGGAATCTGCGCCAGACGCCGGCCGACGGCGGTGAGCTCGGCACCCTCGAAGGCGCCGAGTTCCTGCAACAGCGCCACCCCGTCGCGGATGCTGCGGGCGTCGGGCGGGTCGAGGAAACCGAAGCCCTCGATGTCGCCGAATCCGAGGGCGGCCATCTGCAGGATGACCGCGGCGAGATTGGTGCGCAGGATCTCCGGCTCGGTGTAGCGCGGGCGTGCCGCGAAGTCGTCTTCGGAATACAGCCGGATACACACCCCGGGTGCGGTGCGCCCGGAGCGGCCCGCCCGTTGCGCCGCCGACGCCTGCGAGATCGGCTCGATCGGCAGCCGTTGCACCTTGGTCCGGCGGCTGTAGCGGGAGATCCGTGCGGTGCCCGGATCGACCACGTAGCGGATACCCGGGACGGTCAGCGAGGTTTCGGCGACGTTGGTGGCCAACACGACCCGCCGCCCCTGATGGGCGGCGAACACCTTCTGCTGTTCGGCGGTCGGCAGCCGGGCATACAGCGGCAGTACCTCCACGTCCGGCCCCACCGCGCCCCGCAACGCCTCGGCGGTGTCGCGGATCTCACGTTCCCCGGACAGGAACACCAACACGTCGCCCGCGGGTTCGCTCTCCAACTCGGCGACCGCGTCGATGATGGCCTCGGTCTGGTCGCGCACCTCGGTGCGTACGACGTCGTGGTCGGGGTCGTCAGGATCGTCGGAATCCCCCGCCCCGTCGACGGGCACCACGACTTCCAAGGGGCGATAACGGATTTCGACCGGGTAGGTGCGTCCGGACACCTCGACGATCGGGGCGGGGCCGGCCTCGGTGCCGAAGTGCGCGGCGAAGCGTTCGGGCTCGATGGTCGCCGAGGTGACGATCACTTTCAGATCCGGGCGCCGCGGCAGCAGCTCGCGCAGGTAGCCGAGCAGGAAGTCGATGTTGAGGCTGCGCTCGTGCGCTTCGTCGATGATCAGCGTGTCGTAGCGCAGCAGGCGGCGGTCCCGCTGGATGTCGGCCAGCAGAATGCCGTCGGTCATCAACCGGACCAGGGTGCGGTCGCTGGCCTGGTCGGTGAATCGCACGGTGTAGCCGACCGTCTCACCCAGCGGAGTGCCGAGTTCGTCGGCGATGCGGGAAGCGACGGTGCGCGCGGCCAACCGGCGCGGCTGGGTGTGTCCGATGGTGCCGCGGATACCGCGGCCGAGTTCCAGACAGATCTTGGGCAGCTGGGTGGTCTTGCCCGAGCCGGTCTCGCCGGCCACGATCACCACCTGGTTGGCGGCGATCGCGGCCGCGATGTCGGCGCGCTTCGCGGAGACCGGCAGATCGGGGTAGCTGATCCGCGGTACCGCCGCCCGGCGGGACGCCACCAATCCTTCGGCCGCGGCCAGCGCGGCGGTGAACTGGTCGAGCTTTGCCGGGGCCCCGCCGAGCTTCTTCAGGCGCCGACCGAGCCGGGCGGCGTCACGGAGGGTGACGCCGTCGAGGCGGGCGCGCAGCTCGCGGATCGTGGCGGGGGACGGGTCGGACACCTCGGCAGACGGTTCAGCGCGTGTCGGGCGACCAGTAGGCCAGCATCTCGGCGAGCGTCTCGAACGCCGCGGTGTTGACGCCGTAGGTCGCCTCGAAGTGCACCGACAGCGGGAAGCCGAGCTCGCCCACCCCGTCGATGACGCGCTTGTAGAGATCCAGCATCATCGCCCGCCGACCCGCCGGATCGGTCTCGGCCAGCGTGCGGACGAACTGCTGTTCCGCCGCCACGGCCTCATTGCCGGGATCCTGGATGAGCCACTCGATCAGCCCGATGCGGCTCTCGACCTTCGGCACGAACCCGAACGACAGCAGGATCTCCGGCCGGTGATCGGTGGTGGCGGCGAAGCCGCGGAGGAACCCGACGATCGCGTCGGAATACAGCAACTGGGTCATGCCGTAGGTGGCGCCGCGGTCGCACTTGAAGGTGAACCGGCCCTGCTCCCCCTCACGGGTGGGGATCAGGATCGCCCCGCGGTGCTCGACGACACCGTGAAACAGCGACAGCGCGTCGGTCGGGGCCACACCGGTGCCCTCGCCGTCGTTGAGCGTGCGGGGCACGCCGACGAAGGCGATGCCCTCGAAGCCGCTGTCGCCGAGTTCGGTCAACCGGGTACGCAGCGCGTCCTCGTTCATGAATGCGGTGACCTGAGTGCACAGGCCCTTGATGCCCGGTAGTTCGGGCTTGATCATCGACCAGAAGTCCAGGACGTCGAGCTTGGGCTTCATCTCCACGGGCCGCCCGTCGTCCTCTTCGATCATGCCCGGGATCATGACGTGACGGATGCGGTCCTCGAGTCCCGCTTCCTTGGAGCACCGCAGGACCTTCTCGGCCTCCTCCAGTGCGTGCTCGCGGCCCCGATCGACGTTCGGGGGCACCAGCTCGAGCGCGATGGTGTTCAGGCTCACAGGTATTAGCTCCACATCTGACGTACTCGGGGCGGGCAGGTCATCCGGGTGAATCACGATACCGACCCGACGGGAACGCCGCGTTCGGGCGTCTGCGTGTATTCATGGAGGAAGCCTCATGAACCTTGCTCAGAAACCTCTTCAGGCCCGCCCGCTGCTGATCGTCCTGATGACGATGCTGGCGGCCGCGCTCGCAGCGTGCACCGGGGTGCAGCCCCCACCCGGGTCCACCACGTCCAGCACCGCGCTGCCCAGTTCGCCGTTCGATCCGACGACCACCGCCCCGCCGGCACCGAGCGGGCCGCGGTTGGCCTATCGATCGGCCGACGAGATCGGGGTCGTGGACGGGACGACGGTCGTGGCGTCGGTGGCGGGCACGTTTCCGCCGTCCAACGACCTGATCACGACCGAGGACTACCGCTTCGTGTTCGCCAGGACGGCGGACAACACATTGACCACCCTGGACGTCTCGACCGGGGAGTCGAACACGCTGCCCGTCAACGTCGGCTCTGCCGTCGGCACCGGCGGGGGGAGCACCGTGGTGTGGTGGGAGCAGCCGAACCGGCTGATGCAGCTGGACCTGGCCGATCCCGACGCGCAGCCGGCGCTGGCGCAGATCGTCGACCTGCCGCCGGTGGCCGGGATCCGGCCGGGCGAGCCCCGGCTGATCGTGGCGCGCGGTGGCACCGCCGTCATCGCCCGCGTCGAACAACCCCCGTCTCCGTTCGGTGGGCCCGACACGCTCTACGCAATCCGGGGTTCCGTGCCGCCGGCGTCCCTGGGGCAGGTGGATGCGAACAGTCCGGTGACGGTGGCCCGGCTCAGCGCCGACGGCGCGCGGCTGGCGTATGCCCTCTACCGAGCCACCGATGGCGCCTGCGGTACGGCGGCCGTGGCGATCACCGACGCCGACGGCTCGCAGCAGACCTACGACGTCGCCGGCACCGACGCCGAAAGCGGTTCGCGGGTGCCCAAGCTGTGGTGGCCCAGCGAAGGGCTGCCGGAGTTGAGCCTCATGACGTGGCGATGCGACCGGCCGGAGACCTACCCGCCGCTGGTGTGGCAGCTGGCCGACGACGGCATGACCCAGGTGCAGCCGCCCGCGTCGGCCATTCAGACTGCCGATGTGGCGCCCGGTCAGCGGGCGTTGGTGCTGCCGGAGGACGGCCAGTACACCGATCCGGTCGGTGCGCTGGTAATCGAGGAGAGCGACCGGCGGTTCCCCGTCGCATCTCAGGTCGACGCCATCGCCGTCATCCCGCTCGCTCCGTAGGCTGGGTGGAGTGAGTATCGCGCTGCAGGACAGGTTCGTCAGCGACCTCCCCGAACTGGCGGTGCGCTGGCAGGCCGAGTCGGCACCCGAACCGCGGCTGCTGGTCTTGAACACCGTCCTCGCCGGTGAACTGGGCCTCGACCCCGACTGGTTGCGTGGACCCGGGTTGGGTCTGCTGCTCGGCACCGACGTGCCTGAGGGGGCCGCGCCGGCCGCCCAGGCTTATGCCGGCCATCAGTTCGGTGGGTTCGTGCCCAGGCTCGGTGACGGCCGCGCCCTCTTGCTCGGTGAGCTCACCGACCGCGAAGGCCGGACGCGCGACCTGCATCTGAAGGGCTCGGGGCGCACGCCGTTCGCACGCGGCGGGGACGGTCTGGCCGCGGTGGGACCGATGCTACGCGAATACGTGATCAGTGAGGCCATGCACGCACTCGGAGTGCCGACCACCCGCGCGTTGGCGGTGGTGGCGACCGGCCGTCCGGTGTACCGGGAGACGCAGTTGCCCGGAGCGGTGCTGGCCCGCGTCGCGTCCAGCCATCTGCGGGTCGGCACCTTCCAGTACGCCGCGTCGACCGGCGATCGGGCCCTGCTCACTCGGCTCGCCGACCATGCCATCGCACGTCATCACCCGTCGGCCGCCCGCGCCGAGCACCCCTACCTGGCACTCTTCGACGCGGTGATCGCCGCGCAGGCCGATCTGGTCGCGCAGTGGATGTTGGTCGGATTCGTGCACGGCGTGATGAACACCGACAACATGACGATCTCCGGGGAGACCATCGACTACGGGCCGTGCGCCTTCATGGAGGCCTACGACCCGGAGACGGTGTACAGCTCGATCGACAGCTGGGGCCGCTACGCCTACGGGAACCAGCCCTCGGTCGCGCTGTGGAACCTGGCCCGCTTCGCCGAAGCGTTGCTGCCGTTGTTCGACGAGGACACCGAGCGTGCCATCAAGCTGGCGGAGACGTCGCTGCACGCCTTCCAGGGGCGCTACGACAGCCGCTGGACGGCCGGCATGGCGGACAAGCTCGGGCTGCCGCACGTCCCGGGCGATGTCGTGGGCGGGTTGGCCGGCGAGGTGCTGACCCAGCTGCAGCAGAACGGGCTGGACTACACGTCGTTCTTCCGGCGGCTGGCCGAGGCCGCGCGCGGCGATGCCGAACCGGTGCGCGGTGAATTCATCGACCTGGCCACCTTCGATGATTGGCTCTCGCGCTGGCGCGCCCTCCAGCCCGACGCCGATCTGATGGACCGCGCCAACCCCATCTACATACCGCGTAACCACCTCGTCGAGGAGGCGCTGACGGCGGCCACCGCCGGCGATCTGGCGCCCTTCGAAGCGTTGATGGCCGCGGTCGGTTCGCCCTTCGAGGAGCGGGCCGGACTCGAGCGGTACGCCGAGCCGGGTCAGAAGGAGTTCACCGCCTCCTTCCGAACTTTCTGTGGAACCTGACCACACCGGCGTAGCGTCTGAGCGGTGAGCTCTAAGCGCCTCAGCCCCCAGGATCTGCTGTTCATCTACGGCGAGACGTCGAGCTCGAAGATGCACGTCGCGGGTCTGCTGCCCTTCACTCCCCCGGCCGATGCGCCCCGCGACTATCTGCGCCGCATGATCGACGAAGCGCGCCGCCAGGAGGTGGTGGCCCCGTGGAACCGCAAGCTGGCTCACCCCCGCCTGCAGTTCAGCCCGCTGCACAGCTGGGTGGAGGACGTCGACTTCGACTTCGACTATCACGTTCGCCGGTCGGCGCTGGCCAGTCCGGGTGACGAGCGCGAGCTGGGCATCCTGGTGTCCCGGCTGCACAGCAATCATCTCGACCTGACCCGTCCGCCGTGGGAGTTGCACGTCATCGAGGGGCTCGAGGGCGGTCGCTTCGCGCTGTACATGAAGATCCACCACGCCCTTGTCGACGGGTACAGCGCGATGCGGATGCTGGGTCGCAGCCTGTCCAAGGACCGAGAATCCCAGGACGTCCGGATGTTCTTCAACGTGCCGACGCCGGTGCGGCCGCCGCGCGAGGCCGGCACGTCGAATCCGTTGACGGCCACACTGCGAGCGCTCGGCGGTCTCGGCTCCACCGTCACCGGCGGGGTGAGCTCGGCGATCGACCTGACCAACGCTCTGGTCAACACACAAATCCGCCGCGACGGCGACTACGCCCACATCGCGGGGTCGGCGTCGGCGCCGCACAGCATCCTCAACGCGCGCATCAGCCGCAACCGTCGGTTCGCCACCCAGCAGTACGAGTTCGACCGGCTCAAGGCGCTCAGTTCTCAGCACGGCGCCACCATCAACGACGTGGCGCTGGCCATCATCGGAGGCGGGCTGCGCGCATTCCTGGCTGACATGGACGAACTCCCAGAGCGTTCGTTGGTCGCCTTCCTGCCGGTCAACGTGCGCCCCAAGGGTGACGAGGGGGGCGGCAACGCGGTCGGTGCGATCTTGGCGCCCATGGGGACGGACATCGCCGACCCGGTGGAGCGGCTACAGACGATCACCGCGGCCACCCGCGCGTCCAAGGCCCAGCTCCAGACCATGTCACCCACCGCGATCATCGCCTACAGCGCGGCGCTGCTGGCCCCGGCCGGCGGGCAGATCGCCGGGGCGTTGACCGGCGTCGCGCCGCCGTGGCCGTACACGTTCAATCTGTGTGTCTCCAACGTGCCAGGCCCGCCGGAACCGTTGTACTTCAACGGTTCCCGGCTCGAAGCGACCTATCCGGTGTCGATCCCCATCCACGGGATGGCGTTGAACATCACGCTGCAGAGCTACGCCGACACCATGAACCTGGGCTTCGTGGGCTGCCGCGACCGACTGCCCAGCCTGCAGCGGCTGGCGGTGTACACCGGGGAAGCGCTCGCCGACCTGGAGAAGGCCTCGGTCGACCAGCCCGGCTAGCCCCGTCTGCTCAAAACGGCGGTGGCTCATTGGGGTCGTAGCCGGATGGGCGGTTGAGCGATTGCCGCAGGGCGTCGACAGCGTCTTGTCGGGCGTGCCATTCGGGGTCTCGGGGGTTGTGGGGGATGGCGTTGCGGCGGGCGCGGCGTTGTTCGGCGGCTGTCTCTTCGGCGGCGCGGTCGAGTTCGGCTTGGAGGGCGTTGTGTGCGCGGGCGGCGGTGATGTAGGC
>CAXEZH010000101.1:0-20574 GCA_964000695.1 uncultured Mycolicibacterium sp.
ATCAGAGTCATCCGCACGTCTGGACGAGCCAAGGCCAACGGTATCCCGGGCAGGCCTGCTCCACTCCCGATGTCCGCCACCTTCTCGCCGGGATCGAGCATCTCGGCTACCACCGCGCTGTTCAGCACGTGCCGGTCCCACAACCGCACCACTTCACGCGGGCCCAGCAGTCCGCGCTCCACACCAGCTCCCGCCAGGATCTCGGTGTAGCGCACCGCCGCGTCGGCGGCAGCACCGAACACCGCGTCCACCGCGGCGGGTGGCGGCGGAACCTCGGCACGTTTCACGTGAAACATCCTCCGACCGAACGCGCGCTGGACGAACTACATGGCTGTAACTCTCGGGTCAGTCGACCAACACAACAACGCGCCGGGACGGCTCCACACCCTCGCTCTCGCTGTGCACGCCACTGACGGCAGCCACGGCGTCATGCACGATCTTGCGTTCGAAGGGAGTCATCGGGGTCAGCTCCTCGCGCTCCCCGGTTTCCAGCACCCGGCGCGCCACCTTGTCGCCCAACGCTGTCAGCTCCTCGCGCCGACGCTGCCGCCACTGCGCGATATCGAGCATCAACCGACTGCGCTCGCCCGTCTTCTGGTGGACCGCCAGCCGCGTGAGCTCCTGAAGCGCGTCGAGTACCTCGCCCTTACGGCCCACCAACTTCGTCAGGTCGGTTCCGCCGTCGATGCTCACGACCGCCCGGTCCCCCTCGACGTCAAGATCGATGTCTCCGTCGAAGTCGAGCAGATCCAGCAGTTCTTCGAGATAGTCGCCGGCGATCTCGCCTTCGGCCACCAGCGGGTCGTCCAGCTCGTCTCCCCCGTCGGTGCCCGCAGCATCCCCGGCCTCCCCCGCGACGTCACTGTCGTCAGCCGCACTCGTAGCACCGCCGTCGGCCGTGCCGGTGGCTCCGCTGTCGGTGTCGGTGGTTCCGGTGGCGCCGGCATCCTCGACCGTTGCGGCGGCTCCGCCGTCCTGAACTGTCTCGGCGGCTCCGCCGTCCGGTGCGGTCTCGAACTTCGTCATGCGTACCTCTTTCTCATGCGCGCTCGCCTGCGCGTCAACGTTTCCGTTTCTTAGGCCGGGCTCCCGGTTTCGGGGTTCGGTTCACCGCCCCGTTCCGCGCCGCAGACTTGGCCGCGGAGTCGGTCTTCGACCCCGTCGTGCTCTCGCTCGGGTCTACCGTGGCCGCGCCGTTGCTCTCGGGTTCCGTACCGTCGACCGCGGCAGAACCGCTGTCGGCAACAGCCGCCGAATCGGCCTTCTTCTTCCGAGGCTTGGCGCCCGGCGCCGGAGCGTTCGCCGCCCGCCGCTCGATCGCCTCGAGCTTCTTCTGCTCTTCTTCCTTCTCGATCTTGCCGAACACGTAGTGCTGCTGACCGAAGGTCCAGATGTTGTTCGCGAACCAGTACAGGATGATCGCCAGAGGCAGGAACGGCCCACCGACCACGACGCCGAGCGGGAAGACGTACAACGCCAACTTGTTCATCAGCGCGGTCTGCGGATTGGCGGCCGCCTCCGGGCTCTGCCGGGCGACCGAGGCGCGGCTGTTGAAGTAGGTGGCGACACCGGCCGCGATCATGATCGGCACACCCACTGCGATCACCGCGGTCCGGCTGAATTCGGTGAACGCCTCCAGACCCGCGGACTGGGTCATGTAGGCCCCCAGCGGAGCCCCGAACAGGTTCGCGTCCAGGAAGTGACGCACATCCTCGGCGCTGAAGAAGTAGTTCGCGAGTTGGGCGTTCTCCTCGACACTCAGGTTGAGATGACCGAACCCGATCCCGCCAGTCCGGTTGAACGACCGCAGCACGTGATAGAGGCCGAGGAACACCGGAATCTGGGCGAGCATCGGCAGGCAACCGAGGATCGGATTGAACCCATGCTCACGCTGCAGCTTCTGCATCTCCAGCGCCATCCGCTGGCGATCCTTGCCGTACTTCTTCTGCAGAGCCTTGATCTGGGGTTGCAGCTCCTGCATCTGCCGGGTCGTGCGGATCTGCCGGACGAACGGCTTGTACAGAATCGCGCGCAGCGTGAACACCAGGAACATCACCGACAGTGCCCACGCGAAGAAGTTCGTGGGACCCAGAAGGAACGCGAAGACCTTGTACCAAACCCACATGATCCCCGACACCGGGTAGTAGATGATGTCGAGGCTGAAGAAATTAAACACGCGGTTGACTCTTCCCTTGGTGGTCCGGGCTGACCCGGTGTTCGGTGACGCCTGCCCGGTTCTCGTCGGTGGCCGCACTGTGGTTGTCCGGTCGACCGTCCCGGTCCGGGATCGGGTCCCATCCTCCGTTATGCCATGGGCCGCACTTGCCCAGGCGCACCAGGGCCAGCCATCCGCCGCGCAGCAAGCCGTACTCGCTCAAAGCGTCGACGGCGTACTGGCTGCAGGTGGGCGTGAACCGACAGGTCGGCAGCCGCAGCGGGGAGATGGTGTGGCGGTAGAGCTGGATGAGAAAGACCAGCGCGCGTACCGGGGCTGATCGCACACTCATGCGCCGGCCCCCGCTCGGGCCGAGATGCGCTCGAGGGCGTTCCGCAATTCCCGTTCGAGCCGGCGCGACAACGCGTGCCGACTCCCGGGAAGCGCCCGGATGACGATCCGGTCGGCGGGGGTCAGATCATCGATGACGGCGCGCGCGACATGGCGCAGCTGCCGGGACACCCGGTGCCGTTGCACCGCATTCCCCACCGCTTTTGAGACGACCAGGCCGATCCGCGGTCCGGGGTCACCGGTCTGGTCAGAACGCAACCGGTATACGACGAGGTCGGGCTGAGCGGCCCGGATCCCCTGACTGACTGTGGCACCGAACTCGGCCGACCGCGTCATCCGGTTCCGAGCCGGAAGCACCGCGTCAGACCTTGGACCGGATCACGCAGTCAGCGAGCGACGGCCCTTGCGGCGCCGGTCCGAGACGATGGCACGCCCGGCGCGGGTGCGCATCCGCAGCCGGAACCCATGCACCCTCGCGCGGCGACGGTTGTTGGGCTGAAAGGTCCGCTTGCCCTTGGCCACGTCAGTCACTCCTTGTTGCGTTTGACCGCCACGCGCCAGCCTGCATGATGTCGGTCATGCCAAGCGCGACGCGGACGGCCGTTGGTAAGCTCGTCACTCTTGCCGGCGCGGTCCCCGGTGGCACCGGGTCGCAGCCGTATCACCACTTGCGGGCGACTGTTCGAGGGTACTGACGAGATTTCGCTCGGTCAAACCTACGGTCAGCGCCCTGATCACTGTCACCGCCATCACACCGGACCCAACTGTCACGATTGTCTGGAACTATTGGGCCAGTGGCGATCTCCGCACCCGACGTCGACATGTTCCCGGCCCTCGGAATGTTGCAGAACTGTTGGCACTCGGAGAGAAAACTGTTAGCTTCTGGCAATGCCGATTCCACACCGGATCGGCGAACGACAACGAAGCGAGGACGCCTCCTCCGCCGCGAGCCCACTGAATGATCTTTTGTGACGCGCTCCGGTGTGGAGCGTTCGCGCCGGTAGACAACACAACGACGACGGGCGTCCCATATCCACAGTCTGTGGATAACTTTGTGGACAATTCGTCTTCGTTCGTCAGGTCGACCCTCGCGTCGGCCGCGAGGGGGTTACGTGTCTGTGAGCGCTGACCCCGACCCCCCCTTCGTCACCATCTGGAACAACGTCGTCACCGAGCTCAACGGCTCACCGGGCGCGGGTGGTCGCACCCTGACCCCACAACAGCGGGCCTGGCTCAAGCTCGTGCAGCCGCTGGTGCTGACCGAGGGCTTCGCTCTGCTGTCGGTGCCCACCCCGTTCGTCCAGAACGAGATCGAACGCCATCTCCGCGAACCGATCGTGGCAGCGCTCAGTCGCCACCTGGGCCAGCGCGTCGAACTCGGTGTCCGGATCGCCGATCCCGCCACCGCGGCCGCCGACGACCCTGGTCGAGACGGACACAACGGGCGGACCAGCGCGGCGTCGACCATGACCGCACTCGATCCGGAATCCATGACAGGCGACGGTGCTGCCGGGACCTCCTTCGAGGACAGCGACGACGATGTCGACGACGACTTGGCTGCACGCGCCAGCGCCGAAGAGAACTGGCCGTCATATTTCGCCAACCGCGCGGCGAACTCCGCCGGCGACGACGCCACGGGTGTCACCCTCAACCGGCGCTACACCTTTGACACGTTCGTCATCGGCGCGTCCAACCGCTTCGCCCACGCGGCGTCACTGGCGATCGCCGAAGCGCCCGCCCGGGCCTACAACCCGCTGTTCATCTGGGGCGAGTCGGGTCTGGGTAAGACCCACCTCCTGCACGCGGCCGGCAATTACGCCCAGCGACTGTTCCCGGGGATGCGGGTCAAGTACGTCTCGACCGAGGAATTCACCAACGACTTCATCAACTCGCTGCGCGATGACCGTCGAGCGTCGTTCAAACGCACCTACCGCGACATCGACGTCCTGCTCGTCGACGACATCCAGTTCATCGAGGGCAAAGACGGCATCCAGGAAGAGTTCTTCCACACGTTCAACACCCTGCACAACGCGAACAAGCAGATCGTCATCTCCTCCGACCGGCCGCCGAAGCAATTGGCCACCCTCGAGGACCGGCTGCGAACCCGCTTCGAATGGGGCCTGATCACCGATGTCCAGCCACCGGAGCTGGAGACACGGATCGCCATTCTGCGCAAGAAGGCCCAGATGGACCGCCTCGACGTGCCCGGTGATGTCCTGGAGTTGATCGCCAGCCGCATCGAGCGCAACATCCGCGAACTCGAGGGTGCGCTCATCAGGGTCACCGCGTTCGCCTCTCTGAACAAGACCCCCATCGACAAGTCGCTGGCCGAGATCGTGCTGCGCGATCTCATCTCCGACCCCACCACGATGCAGATCAGCACCGCCGCCATCATGGCCGCCACCGCGGAATACTTCGAGACCAGCGTCGACGAACTGCGAGGGCCGGGCAAGACCCGCGCGTTGGCACAATCCCGCCAGATCGCGATGTATCTGTGCCGCGAACTCACCGACCTGTCCCTGCCCAAGATCGGTCAGGCGTTCGGGCGCGACCACACCACGGTCATGTACGCCGAGAAGAAGATTCGCGCCGAGATGGCCGAACGGCGTGAGGTCTTCGACCACGTCAAAGAGCTCACCACTCGGATCCGCCAGCGCGCCAAGCGCTGAACACGCAGCCTGATCCTTCACCGCACGGCGGCGCCTGCACGCCATCATCGTGGCCTTCGTGGTGTGCCCGCACGCTCCCCCGGTCCACCCATGCGTTCTCCCGGCGGGGCCGCCAGCGCGCCAAGCGGGCCATGCGATGCCGCTGCGGCCGAAAACGACAGAAAAACTTTTGTACCCATGGCCCCATCTGTTACAGCACCTGGCTGTGCACCGCACTGTGCACTACCTGAGGTCAACCGTGTGATTCACTCGACCGGGCGTGCACAACGACAGCGTCGTCCCCAACCCGTCACCAACCGCGCCGCCGACATCCACAGTCTGCGCACAGGGCGAGGACACCGCTGGCCAGCGCCGACGCCATGTTGTCCCCAGTGTGCACAACACCTACTACTGTTACTGATCTCAATACTTCAATTTCTTCTAGAAGAAGCGTCTTGGGGACACCGTGCTCACATGCCTTCCGAAAGCCCTGAGCGTCGCCGATGTCGGCGCGATCGATTAGCTTTCAAGTTGAGACGGAAAGCTCTACGGTGGTTCATCGACAGCCGTTGCGCTTGCTGCACCGCGCCCACCTGGGCGCACCGTGCGGTGGCGGCAAAACCGCTGATTGAGGCTTTATCGGGGTGTGCATCGAAGGGACGCTATGAACGTGGCGACGACAACGGCTGGTCTCACGGATTTGAAATTTCGACTGGCCCGCGAAGACTTCGCCGATGCGGTTGCCTGGGTAGCTCGCAATCTGCCGTCCCGGCCCACGGTCCCGGTGCTGGCCGGCGTGCTGCTCACCGGCACCGACGAGGGTCTGACGATCTCCGGATTCGACTACGAGGTCTCTGCCGAGGTGCAGATTCCAGCCGAGATCGCTTCTCCGGGAGCCGTTTTGGTATCAGGACGGCTGCTCAGCGACATCGTGCGCGCGCTGCCGGCCAAGCCGGTCGACGTCAGCGTGGAGGGCACGCGGGTCGCGTTGAGCTGCGGAAGTGCACGTTTCTCGCTGCCCACCATGGCGGTCGAGGACTACCCGACGCTGCCCACCCTGCCCGACGAGACCGGAGTGGTGTCTTCCGAGCTGTTCGCCGAGGCCATCGGCCAGGTCGCGGTCGCGGCGGGCCGCGACGACACGCTGCCCATGCTGACCGGTATCCGGGTCGAGATCTCCGGCGAGAAGGTGGTTTTGGCCGCCACCGACCGGTTCCGCCTCGCCGTGCGGGAGCTCACCTGGTCCACCGATGCGGCCGGCGTCGAGGCCGCCGTGTTGGTCCCCGCCAAGACGTTGTCCGAAGCAGCCAAGGCCGGCGCTGACGGCGCCGACGTACACCTGTCCCTCGGCTCGGGTCCGGCGGTCGGCAAGGAAGGTCTGCTCGGTATCCGCAGCAAGGGCAAGCGCAGCACGACCCGCCTGCTCGATGCGGAGTTCCCCAAGTTCCGTCAGCTGCTGCCGACCGAACACACCGCGATGGCCACCTTGGGCGTCGCCGAGCTCACCGAAGCCATCAAGCGTGTGGCCCTGGTCGCCGACCGCGGCGCGCAGGTTCGGATGGAATTCGCCGACGGGGTGCTCCGGCTGTCCGCGGGCGCCGACGACGTGGGTCGTGCCGAGGAAGACCTACCCGTGGAATTCGCCGGCGAGCCGCTCACCATCGCGTTCAACCCGACCTATCTGACCGACGGCCTCGGTTCCCTGCACTCCGATCGCGTGACATTCGGGTTCACCACACCGAGTCGTCCGGCGGTGTTGCGTCCGGCCGGCGACGACGACGCCGCAGCGACCGGCGCCGGACCGTTCCCGGCGGCACAGACCGACTATGTCTACCTGTTGATGCCGGTTCGCCTTCCCGGCTGACCGGTGCGAACACACGAAAAGGGGCGTTGACATGCAGCTGGGTCTGGTTGGCCTGGGAAAAATGGGGTTCAACATGCGCGCGCGCCTGCGCGATGGTGGCCACGATGTCGTCGGGTACGACCCCCGGCCCGAAGTATCCGATGTCGCGTCGCTGGAGGAACTGGCAGAGAAGTTGCCCTCTCCCCGGGTCGTCTGGGTGATGGTGCCCTCCGGAACGGTCACCAACGAGACCATCGTAGGTCTGGCCGGGGTGCTCGAGAAGGGCGATCTGGTGATCGACGGCGGCAACTCCCGTTACACCGAGGACCAGCCGCACGCACACCTGTTGGCCAACAAGGGAATTGGCTTCATCGACGCCGGTGTGTCGGGTGGTATCTGGGGGCTGACCGAAGGCTATGGCCTGATGGTGGGCGGTTCGGAGGCCGACGTCGAGCGCGTCATGCCGATCTTCGACACGCTGCGCCCGCCCGGACCCCGCGAGGACGGATTCGTCCATGCCGGCCCGGTCGGTGCGGGTCACTTCGCCAAGATGGTGCACAACGGGGTCGAGTACGCGTTGATGACTGCCTATGCCGAGGGTTACGAGATGCTGGCCGCCGAAGAGCTGGTCCAGAATCCACAGGCGGTCTATCAAGCCTGGACGAACGGCACAGTGGTGCGGTCATGGTTGCAGCAGCTGCTGGCCAAGGCGCTCAAGGAAGACCCGAACCTCGCCGAGATCAGCGGCTATACCGAGGATTCCGGCGAAGGACGCTGGACGGTCGAGGAAGCGATCCGGCTGCGGGTTC
The DNA here is from genome assembly GCA_964000695.1 of uncultured Mycolicibacterium sp. Classification (GTDB taxonomy): domain Bacteria; phylum Actinomycetota; class Actinomycetes; order Mycobacteriales; family Mycobacteriaceae; genus Mycobacterium. Next base: position 7,807 of record CAXEZH010000101.1, read on the forward strand.
CGGTGCCCGGCATCGCCGCGTCGCTGTTCGCGCGGTTCCTGTCCAGACAGGACGACTCCCCCACCATGAAGGCGGTGGCGGCACTGCGCAACCAGTTCGGCGGACACGCGGTGAAGCGAATCAGCGAGTCCGGCTGAGCGAGAAGATCGGTGTACGTCCGCCACCTCGTCCTGACCGATTTCCGGTCGTGGCCGCGAGTCGAGCTCGAGCTCGCTCCGGGGCGGACGGTGTTCGTCGGGCCCAATGGCTTCGGTAAGACCAATCTTGTTGAGGCACTCTGGTATTCAGCGACACTGAACTCTCACCGGGTTGCCACGGACGCTCCGTTGATCCGGGTCGGCGCCGATCGGGCGATCATCTCGACGATCGTGGTCAACGAGGGCCGTGAGTTGGCCGTGGATTTGGACATCACGTCCGGACGGGCGAACAAGGCCAGGCTCAACCGCTCACCGGTCCGATCCGCCCGCGAGGTGCTCGGCGTTCTGCGCGCGGTGTTGTTCGCCCCGGAAGATCTTGCCCTCGTCCGTGGTGACCCGGGAGAACGGCGGCGCTATCTCGACGAGTTGGCCACCACGCGGCGGCCCAGGATCGCCGGGGTCCGCGCGGATTACGACAAAGTGGTGCGTCAGCGCACAGCGTTGCTCAAGACCGCTGCCGGAGCCCGGTTCCGGGGCGATCACAGTGCCCTGGACACCCTGGACGTCTGGGACGGCCACCTCGCCACCCACGGGGCCCAACTGATTGCTGCCCGAATCGATCTGGTCAACGAGCTGGCCCCGGAAGTCGAGAAGGCCTATCAGCTGCTCGCGCCTGCGTCGCGGCCGGCGTCGGTGCGGTACCGCAGCCGCGTCGACGTGGTCGAGCACGAGGCCGCCGCCGGTAACACCGATGTAGAGGTGTTGGAGGCGGCGCTGCTCGACGAGCTGAGCCGGCGCCGGTCCGCCGAACTGGAGCGAGGGGTCTGTCTGGTGGGTCCCCACCGTGACGACCTCGAGCTCAGATTGGGCGACCAGGTCGCCAAAGGGTTCGCCAGCCACGGTGAATCGTGGTCGATGGCACTGTCGTTGAGGTTGGCGTCCTACGAGTTGCTGCGCGCCGAAGGGAGCGATCCGGTGCTGCTCCTCGACGACGTGTTCGCCGAACTGGATACCGCACGGCGCGAGGCCCTGGCGCAGGTCGCCGCATCTGCCGAGCAGGTGTTGGTCACCGCCGCCGTCGCCGAGGACATCCCCGCCGACTGGGACGCGCGGCGCATCGACATCACCATGCGGGACACGGATTCCGGCCGGATCTCGGAGGTGCAGCAGTGAGCGAGGAATCCGAGAACACCGAGGGCGCCCCCGCCGGCCCGCCGGCGCATCTGTCCCATTTGTCGGGCATGGATCTGGTGCGCCGCACCCTCGAGGAGGCCCGGGGCGCGGCGCGCCAGCAGGGGAAGAACGTGGGACACGGCCGCAGCGCCCCGCCGCCGCGGCGGGTCGCCGGTGGCGGGCGACGGCGCTGGTCGGGCCCGGGGCCAGACGGTCGCGACCCACAACTGTTGGGCACTGTCACCAACGAACTGGCCCGCAGCCGCGGATGGTCCAACCGGGTCGCACAAGGGGCGGTGTTCGGCCGGTGGCGGTCAGTGGTCGGTGATCAGATCGCCGCCCACGCCTCCCCGACCTCACTGCACGAGGGTGTGCTGACCGTGTCGGCGGAGTCCACCGCCTGGGCCACCCAGTTGCGAATGGTGCAGTCGCAGCTGCTGGCCAAGATCGCCGCAGCTGTCGGCGACGGTGTCGTGACATCGTTGAAGATCCAGGGACCGGTCGGACCGTCCTGGCAGAAGGGCCGCTACAGCGTGCGCGGCCGCGGTCCCCGCGACACCTACGGGTGAGTTCCGGGCGCTGCGGCTGAGAGCCACCAGGACGCGAGCGCAGAGTTTCCGAGGCGTCAAGACCTATCCTGAATCGAGAAATTCCGTGCACGGCGCGATTAGGTGTGCAGAAACGCCGCCACAGAATCGGTCCTGACGGTCAGTAACGGTAGACTGTACGAAGACCTGCGAGCGGTGCTCGATCGCTTGCCTGCGAAACATCCAAGGAGACGCGTCCAACGTGGCTGCCCAGAAGAAGAATGCTCCGAGCGAGTACGGCGCCGATGCGATCAAGGTCCTCGAAGGACTGGAAGCGGTACGTAAACGTCCGGGTATGTACATCGGTTCCACCGGGGAGCGCGGTCTGCACCACCTGATCTGGGAGGTGGTGGACAACGCCGTCGACGAAGCGATGGCCGGTTTCGCCACCAAGGTCGATGTGCGCATTCTCGAGGACGGCGGCGTCCAGGTCACCGACGACGGCCGCGGTATTCCGGTGGCCATGCACTCCACCGGTATCCCCACCGTCGACGTGGTGATGACCGTGCTGCACGCCGGCGGCAAGTTCGAAGAGGGCGCCTACCAGGTCTCCGGTGGTCTGCACGGTGTCGGTGTGTCGGTCGTCAACGCACTCTCGACGCGGCTGGAAGCCGACATCCGCAAGGACGGCTACGAGTGGTTCCAGACCTACGACAAGTCGGTGCCGGGCACCCTCAAACAGGGTGAGAAGACCAAGAAGACCGGCACCACCATCCGGTTCTGGGCCGATCCGGACATCTTCGAGACCACGGTCTACGACTTCGAGACCATCGCGCGACGACTGCAGGAGATGGCGTTCCTGAACAAGGGACTGACCATCGAGCTCACCGACGAGCGGGTGGCCGCCGAAGAGATCACCGACGAGGTGGTCAGCGACACCGCCGAAGCGCCCAAGACCGCCGAGGAGAAGGCCGCCGAGGCGACCGCCCCGCACAAGGTGAAACATCGGGTCTTCCACTACCCCGGCGGGTTGACCGACTTCGTCAAACACATCAACCGCACCAAGACCGCAATCCAGCCCAGCATCATCGACTTCGAGGGCAAGGGCGACGGCCACGAGGTCGAGGTCGCGATGCAGTGGAACGCCGGCTATTCCGAATCGGTGCACACGTTCGCCAACACGATCAACACCCACGAGGGCGGTACGCACGAAGAGGGCTTCCGCACCGCGCTCACCTCCGTGGTGAACAAATACGCCAAAGACAAGAAGCTGCTCAAGGAAAAAGACGCCAACCTCACCGGCGACGACATCCGGGAAGGGCTGGCCGCGGTCATCTCGGTGAAGGTCTCCCAGCCGCAGTTCGAGGGTCAGACCAAGACCAAGCTCGGCAACACCGAGGTGAAGTCCTTTGTCCAGCGGATCTGCAACGAGCAGCTCAGCCACTGGTTCGAAGCCAACCCCGCCGAGGCGAAAACCGTCGTGAACAAAGCGGTTTCGTCGGCCCAGGCGCGGCTGGCCGCCCGCAAGGCGCGCGAGCTGGTGCGACGGAAGAGCGCCACCGACATCGGTGGTCTGCCCGGCAAGCTGGCCGACTGCCGTTCCACCGATCCCCGGAAGTCGGAACTGTATGTGGTGGAGGGCGATTCCGCCGGCGGCTCGGCCAAGAGCGGCCGCGACTCGATGTTCCAGGCGATTCTTCCGTTGCGCGGCAAGATCATCAACGTCGAGAAAGCCCGCATCGATCGCGTGCTGAAGAATACTGAGGTCCAAGCGATCATCACCGCGCTGGGCACCGGCATCCACGACGAGTTCGACCTCGCCAAGCTGCGCTACCACAAGATCGTGCTGATGGCCGACGCCGATGTGGACGGCCAGCACATCTCGACGTTGCTGCTGACGCTGTTGTTCCGGTTCATGAAGCCACTGGTCGAAAACGGGCACATCTTCCTGGCGGCGCCGCCGCTCTACAAGCTCAAGTGGCAGCGCAGCGAGCCGGAGTTCGCCTATTCCGATCGCGAGCGCGATGGTCTGCTCAAAGCCGGTCGCGAGGCCGGCAAGAAGATCAACGTCGACGACGGTATCCAGCGCTACAAGGGTCTCGGCGAGATGGATGCCAAAGAACTGTGGGAGACCACGATGGATCCGTCGGTGCGGGTGCTGCGCCAGGTCACCCTCGACGACGCGGCGGCCGCCGACGAACTGTTCTCCATCCTGATGGGCGAGGACGTCGAAGCACGCCGCAGCTTCATCACCCGTAATGCCAAAGACGTTCGCTTCCTTGACGTTTAGTTACTGATTCTGCGATAGGGCCAGGAAAACTCTATGACTGACACCACGTTGCCTCCCGGCGACGAAGCCGGCGACCGCATCGAACCGGTCGACATCCAGCAGGAGATGCAGCGCAGCTACATCGACTATGCGATGAGCGTCATCGTCGGGCGTGCGCTGCCCGAGGTTCGGGACGGTCTCAAGCCGGTGCACCGCCGGGTGCTCTACGCGATGTTCGACTCCGGGTTCCGGCCCGACCGGTCCCACGCGAAGTCGGCCCGCTCGGTGGCCGAGACGATGGGTAACTACCACCCGCACGGCGACGCCTCGATCTACGACACCTTGGTGCGCATGGCGCAGCCGTGGTCGCTGCGCTATCCCCTGGTGGACGGGCAGGGCAACTTCGGTTCGCCGGGCAACGATCCACCAGCCGCGATGAGGTACACCGAGGCGCGGCTGACTCCCCTGGCGATGGAGATGCTGCGCGAAATCGACGAGGAGACAGTCGATTTCGTCCCGAACTACGACGGTCGGGTGCAGGAGCCGACGGTTCTGCCGAGCCGGTTCCCGAACCTGCTGGCCAATGGTTCCGGTGGTATCGCCGTCGGCATGGCCACCAACATCCCGCCGCACAACCTCGGCGAGCTTGCCGAGGCGGTGTACTGGTGCCTGGACAATCACGAGGCCGACGAGGAAGCCACCCTGGCCGCGGTCTGCGAGCGCGTCAAGGGTCCGGACTTCCCCACCCACGGCCTGATCGTCGGGTCCCAGGGCATCGAGGACACCTACAAGACCGGGCGCGGTTCGATCCGGATGCGTGGCGTGGTGGAGATCGAGGAGGACTCGCGAGGTCGCACCGCGATCGTCATCACCGAGTTGCCTTATCAGGTCAACCACGACAACTTCATCACCTCGATCGCCGAGCAGGTCCGCGACGGCAAGATGGCCGGGATCTCCAACATCGAGGACCAGTCCAGCGACCGGGTGGGCCTGCGCATCGTCGTCGAGATCAAGCGCGACGCGGTGGCCAAGGTGGTGCTGAACAACCTCTACAAGCACACGCAGCTGCAGACCAGCTTCGGCGCGAACATGCTCTCGATCGTCGACGGCGTCCCGCGCACCCTGCGCCTGGACCAGATGATCCGCCATTACGTCAATCACCAACTCGACGTCATCATCCGGCGGACCACCTACCGGCTGCGCAAGGCCAACGAACGGGCCCACATCCTGCGCGGCCTGGTCAAGGCGCTCGACGCGCTCGACGAGGTGATCGCGCTGATCCGGGCCTCGGAGAGCGCCGACGTCGCTCGCACCGGCTTGATGGAACTCCTCGACGTCGACGAGATCCAGGCCCAGGCCATCCTGGACATGCAGCTGCGCCGGCTGGCCGCGCTGGAACGCCAGCGCATCGTCGACGATCTGGCCAAGATCGAGGCCGAGATCGCCGACCTCGAGGACATCCTGGCCAAGCCGGAACGGCAGCGGGCCATCGTGCGCGACGAACTCAAGGAGATCGTCGACAAGCACGGCGACGCGCGCCGCACCCGGATCATCCCGGCCGACGGGGACGTCGCCGACGAGGACCTGATCGCCCGCGAAGAGGTGGTCGTCACGATCACCGAGACCGGTTACGCCAAGCGGACCAAGTCCGACCTGTACCGCAGCCAGAAGCGCGGCGGCAAGGGTGTGCAGGGCGCAGGCCTCAAGCAGGACGACATCGTCAACCACTTCTTCGTCTGCTCCACCCACGACTGGATCCTGTTCTTCACCACGCAGGGCCGGGTGTACCGGGCCAAGGCTTATGACCTGCCCGAGGCGTCGCGCACCGCGCGGGGCCAGCACGTGGCCAACCTGCTGGCGTTCCAGCCCGAGGAGCGCATCGCCCAGGTCATCCAGCTCAAGAGCTACGAAGACGCGCCCTATCTGGTACTGGCCACCCGCAACGGGCTGGTGAAGAAGTCGAAGCTCACCGACTTCGACTCCAACCGGTCCGGCGGCATCGTCGCGGTGAACCTTCGCGACGGCGACGAGCTGGTCGGTGCGGTCCTGTGCTCCGCGGACGACGACCTGCTGCTGGTGTCGGCCAAGGGTCAGTCGATCCGCTTCTCGGCCACCGATGAGGTGTTGCGCCCGATGGGGCGGGCCACCTCAGGTGTGCAGGGGATGCGATTCAACACCGACGACGCCCTGCTGTCGCTCAATGTGGTCCGCGACGACACGTATCTGCTGGTGGCGACATCGGGCGGGTACGCCAAGCGCACCGCGATCGAGGAGTACCCGGTGCAGGGCCGCGGCGGCAAGGGTGTGCTGACGATCCAGTTCGATCGACGGCGTGGCACGCTGGTCGGAGCGCTGATCGTCGACAACGACACCGAGCTGTACGCCATCACCTCCGGTGGTGGGGTCATCCGCACCGGTGCTCGACAGGTCCGTAAAGCCGGGCGCCAGACCAAGGGCGTTCGCTTGATGAACCTGGGTGAGGGCGACACACTGATCGCGATCGCGCGCAACGCCGAAGCCGGCGACAGCACCGACGAGGTCAACACCGACCCGGGCGCGCCGACCAGTGAGGAGTCGTAGGTGAGCTCACCCAACGAGCCGGGTTCTGCTCATGACGCAGGGTCGTCGGGCGGCCAGGCGCCGCGCGGCGGGCCGCAGCAGTCGGGATCCTCGCCGGCGCACGTGGCCGAACCCGGCGACGTCCCGCCCTGGCAGCGGGGGCCCGCAGCCCGCGCTCGCCAGCAGCAGACACCGGACGGTTCAGCCGGCGAGGCCCGGCGCGGCGCCGGGCAGCAAGGCCTCGATGCGCGGTTGAACCGCTTCATCGCGGGCGGTTCCCCGGCCGAGGGCGACACCACCTCCCGCAATGAGCGCACCGACACGATCCGACCCGACAGTGCCAGGCCGGACACTTCCAGACCGGACAGTGCCCGACCGGAGGCCGGCCGTGCCGATGGTGCGAGACCCGAGGCCGCCCGTCCGGAGTCGCGGCCCGAAGGTCCCCGACCTGAAGCCGGGCGTCCCGACGCGGGTCGACCCGACGGCAACCGCACCGAGCAGGCCGCCCGGCCGGAGGGTGGCAAGTACAACAGCGAGCTGCCCGACCTCTCCGGTCCGATGCCGCGCCCGGCGCAGCAGCGCAAGCCGGCCGAGCGCCCCGGCGGTGAGCAGCGCCCGCCACAGCCGAACAAGGGCGTGCAGGTCGCGACCCGTCAGCACAAGGGGCCCGTGCGGGCCAGCATGCAGATCCGCCGCATCGACCCGTGGAGCACGCTGAAGGTGTCGCTGCTGTTGTCGGTGGCGTTGTTCTTCGTGTGGATGATCGCCGTGGCGTTCCTGTATCTGGTCCTCGGCGGAATGGGTGTCTGGACGAAGCTGAACAGCAACGTCGGTGACCTGCTGACAAGCGCCAGCGGCGCCTCCGGCGGTGAGCTGGTGTCCAGCGGCACGATCTTCGGCGGCGCGGCACTGATCGGCTTGGTCAACATCGTGCTGCTGACGGCGGCAGCCACGATCGGCGCGTTCATCTACAACCTGACCACCGACCTGGTGGGTGGTGTCGAGGTGACCCTCGCCGATCGCGACTGACGGTTTGGGAGACAGCGACACCGTACGGTAATCTCGTCGCTCGGCCCGTGTGGTGCACGGGGCTATAGCTCAGGCGGTTAGAGCGCTTCGCTGATAACGAAGAGGTCGGAGGTTCGAGTCCTCCTAGCCCCACGGAAAGGTTCACATCGATGAAGTTGGTGTTCCTGCTCGCAGCCGGCGTCGCTGTGGCCGCCGCCGTGGTGTGGCGGACCCAGCACGAACCCGAGGTGTGGCACACCTTGCCGGGCCGCCTCGCCGATGTTCCTTCCTGATCGGGGGCCTTAGCTCAGTTGGTAGAGCGCTGCCTTTGCAAGGCAGATGTCAGGAGTTCGAATCTCCTAGGCTCCACAAGTGCGTCAGCATTCGACGACGTTGAGGGCAAGCCCGCCCAGTGACGTCTCCTTGTACTTCTCGGCCATGTCGGCCCCGGTATCGCGCATCGTCTTGATCGCGGTGTCGAGGCTGACGTGGTGGATGCCGTCGCCGCGCAACGCCATCCGCGCGGCGGTGATCGCCTTGACCGAGGCCACGGCGTTGCGTTCGATACACGGGATCTGCACCAGGCCGCCGACGGGATCGCAGGTCAGCCCGAGGTTGTGCTCGATGCCGATCTCGGCGGCGTTCTCGACCTGGGCAGGCGTGCCGCCCAGTACCGCCGCCAGCCCGGCGGCCGCCATCGAGCACGCCGAGCCCACCTCCCCCTGGCAGCCGACCTCCGCGCCGGAGATCGAGGCGTTCGTCTTGAACAACTGACCGATGGCCGCGGCGGTGAGCAGGAATTCGACGACGCCGTCCTCGGAGGCGTCCGGGACGAAGCGCCAGTAGTAGTGCAGCACAGCGGGAATGATGCCGGCGGCGCCGTTGGTGGGTGCGGTGACGACCCGGCCCCCTGCGGCGTTCTCCTCGTTCACCGCGAGCGCGAACACGGTCACCCAGTCCATCGCGTACAGCGGATCGGTCGGATCCGCCTCGAGTGCCTGGGCCAGCGCCGGTGCCCGGCGACGGACCCGCAGCCCGCCGGGCAACACACCCTCGGCGCGCAGCCCGTTGTCCACGCACTCGCGCATCACCGCCCAGATGCGCAGCAGGCCCTCGCGGAGCTCCCCGTGACCGAGGGCGGCTTCGTTGCGGGCCATGATCTCGGCGATCCGACAGTCGTTCGCGACGGCGAGCCCCACCAACTCCGCGCCGGTGGTGAACGGGTGCGGCACGGCCGGCGTGGCGGCAGTCGTCTCTCCTTCGGCGAGGACGAACCCGCCGCCCACCGAGTAGTACACCCTGTGCAGCAGCTCTCCCCCGTCCTCGGCGAACGCGGTGAACACCATGCCGTTGCTGTGGAATTCCATGGCGCGCAACGACAGAACGATATCTGCGGCCGGATCGAACTCGATCGGGTGTTCCCCGGCCAGCCGCAGCCGCCGGTCTGCGCGGATGGCGTCGACGCGGCTGCGCGCCTCGGCGGGGTCGACGGTCTCGGGGGCGGAACCCTCGAGGCCGAGCAGGACCGCGCCGGGGGTGCCGTGCCCGGCGCCGGTCGCGCCGAGGGAGCCGTAGAGCTCGACGCGGATGCGGGCGACGTCGGCGAGCCGACCATCGGCCACCAGCTGGTCGACGAAGCGGTGTGCGGCCCGCATCGGCCCGACGGTGTGCGAACTCGACGGTCCGATACCGACGGAGAACAGATCGAACACCGAGACGGTCATGGTGCGGGACGCGCTACGGCTTGGGGGCGACTTCGACGCTGGGTTCCAGCGCCGACGGCTCCGGCTGGGTGGAACGGCGCACGATCACGAACGCCGCCGCTCCCCCGGCGAGGACGACCGTGCCGACACCAGCGATCAGCAGCGTCCGGCGCCGAGAGCGGCTTCGGCGCGCCTTGGTGAGTGTGTCGGGCAGCTGCGCCACCGCTTCCTGTGCAGCGGCCAGCTCGGCAGCGACGGTCTCCTGCGCCGAACTCAATTCGGCCTTGAGCTGTCTGGCCAGTTCACTGCGCCGGTAACGGTCGCCGACCCAGGCCGCCGACGAGCGGGCCGAATCCACCCCGATTCCGAGCGCTCCCCTGGTGACGTCGACCGGACCGATCGTCGAGTACTTCAACCCGCGGCTCAGTCGCTGACGTGGGGTCAGTCGGAGTTCGGTCTTGGAGCGCATAGTCCACCTCTTTCACACCTGGCGGTGTCGCGCCTATCAGCCTGCCATCTCGCCGAACTCCACGGTGCCCGGTTGGGCCCGGGAGGGGGCGTGGCACACTGACTTCCCGTGACGAGTCCTATTCAGACCGCGACCGCGACCCTGCACACGAACCGGGGCGACATCAAGATCGCCTTGTTCGGTAACCATGCCCCCAAGACCGTGGCCAACTTCGTCGGCTTGGCTCAGGGCACCAAGGACTACAGCACCGAGAACGCGTCGGGCGGCTCGTCGGGCCCGTTCTACGACGGCGTCATCTTCCACCGGGTGATCGACGGATTCATGATCCAGGGCGGCGATCCGACGGGTACCGGCCGTGGTGACGCCGGCTACAAGTTCGCCGACGAGTTCCATCCCGAACTGCAGTTCGACAAGCCCTACCTGCTGGCCATGGCCAATGCCGGGCCCGGCACCAACGGCTCGCAGTTCTTCATCACGGTCACCGAGACGCCGCACCTGAACCGTCGGCACACGATCTTCGGTGAGGTCGTCGATCCCGAGTCGCAGAAGGTCGTCGACGCGATCGCCAAGACACCGACCGATCGGGGCGACCGCCCGACGGATCCGGTCGTGATCGAGTCGATCACCATCTCCTAGCGGCTTCGGCGGGGTTGTCGGCGCTCAGCGTCGACAACCCCGCCGACATCACGCCTGGCCGGGGGCGAATCCGGTTTCGGTGAGCGCATCGAGCACGTGCAACGGGTCGGTGCCGAGGTCCCAGCGGCTCAGTACGAGCAGCCGGTCGTCGGTCGTGTCGATCTCCAGCAGGCGTACCTTGCGCCCGATGCGGCGGAACTCGGTGATCCGGATCAGGGCGATGTCAGCTCTGGTGAGTTCCCGCCGCCGCCACCAGCCGCGGTAGACCAGGACGGCATCGTCGATTGCCAGTTTCGGCCGAGCGCGCCACGACATGGCGGCAAACAGCAGCAAACCGACGGCGGCGGTGCCGATCAGAATGCGTCCCGGCACGTCTGTGACCAGCGTCACAGCGCCGACGCCGAGGAAAACACCGAGCATCGCGGCTCCGACGAGGCCCGCGGTCGGCGGACCCCACGAAGTTTGCTGGGCGGACATTTCACCCTCTCCTACCGCGGACAACGGGGTTATCCACAAGTGCTATCCCCAATGGGGATGAATCACAACCGTGTGATCTGGTGACTGCCGCGTAGCGCCGGCGGTAACGCGAAGCGACCAAGATGAATTCATTCAGCCGCCGCCGCGGGTTACCGCCACCGCATCGTGAGCAGCAGCCCCGTGATCATGAAGGCAAACGCGATGGCGTAGTTCCACACATTGAGGTCGGCCATCCACTGGAGGAAGCTGGGAGCGTCGGGTCCGTTGCCGGCCAGCTGGAACACGATGAGCCACACCAGGCCGAGCAACATCAGACCCACGAAGAGGACGACGAACCACATGCTCGACGGACCCGCCTTGACCTTCACCGGTGTCCGGCTCACCGGGTTGATGGTGAAGTCGTTCTTCTTACGGACCTTGGACTTGGGCATGCGAACCTTCGGACGATCGGCGTCGCACCGGCCGCCGGTGTCCTAAAACCACCGGTTGGTGCGACGATGTGTAGGCAAAGCCTAACGTAGCCGCCGATCTGCTCCCAGGAGATGAAGCCCATGCCGGACTCGACGCCGTCGCGACCGACACGGTCGGCGTGGCGCTGGGGTGTGCCGGCAGTGTGTGTGGCCGCGGGGTTGCTGCTCGGGGTGACGCACAGCGTATCGGGGGGCGACGAGATCCGGGGCAGTGACGCTCCCCGGTTGGTCGATCTGGTGCGCGAGGCACAGCAGTCGGTGGATCGGTTGACCGCCAAGCGTGACGCCGCCGCCGACGCGATCGCCAACCATCACGGCGGCACCCCGTCGTCGGCGGCGGCGTTGGAGGCGATCACCCGCCGCGGAGATGCCCTGGCCGGTGCCGCCGGGTTGACCCCGTTGCGGGGCCCGGGCCTGGTCGTGACGCTCGACGATGCGCAACGCGACGCCCAGGGCCGTTTCCCGCGTGACGCCTCCCCCGACGACCTCGTCGTCCACCAGCAGGACATCGAGGCGGTGCTCAACGCCATGTGGAGCGCGGGAGCCGAGGGCGTTCAGGTGCAGGATCAACGCATCATCGCGACGTCGGCTCCGCGCTGCGTGGGCAACACCCTGTTGCTCAACGGGCGCACCTACAGTCCGCCCTATGTCATCTCGGCGATCGGTGATGCCGCGGCGATGCAGGACGCGTTGGCGGCTGCGCCGATGGTGACGCTGTACAAGCGTTATGTCGATCGATTCGGGCTGGGCTACAGCGAGGAGCAGCGCGACGTCGAGCTCGTCGGGCACACCGAGCCGGTCCGGATGGAGTACGCGGAGCCGATGGGCCCACTCGGTTACTGAATAGACGGCCTCGAAAATTAGCTGTCGACTAGCGCTTCTGTGTTCCTCCTGATATACAGATTTCGCTGTTCGGACAGCAAGCGCTGTTCTGAATGCGATTGTCCGCTTGCGGCTGTGCTTCGGGGGAGGGCCATGCCATATTTTCGTACACCGATGTCGTTTGCTCAATTGAACGTCCAGTGAACTCGCGGCGATCTGTCGGCCGTCACCGACGACGCCCCCGGCGCGGTCGCAGGGGAGCAGTGGCCGCCACGTTGTCGACGTCGGCGGCACTGGCCCTGTCGTGGGCGCCGTCGGCACTCGCGGCCACTGTGCTGGTGGCCGAAGGCACCGCCCAACCCGCCGGGACGGCCCAGACCGCGTTCAGCGGGGCCTTCTGTGCCCACAACACCTGCCGCTCGATCAGGAATGCGCGTCACCCGTTCGGCGTCGCGATGGGGTCACAGCAGATGCAGGACGCCATCGACGCCACCAAGGGACCCCTCATCGTGATGGGG